>JBAGRP010000001.1:3439117-3751764 GCA_036924855.1 Nitrobacteraceae bacterium AZCC 2146 | reverse complement strand
TGAAACGGCCGACCAGCATCATCGCCACGAAGGTGCCGGAGCCCCGCGTCGCCAGCAGCAGGCCGGCGGTCAGGATCGGATAGCCGATCACGTTCTGCAGATAGGGCGACGACAGCGCCATGGTCGAATACAGCACCAGACCCATGACCGCCATGAAGACGCAGCCACCGACGAAATTCTTGTCCTTGAAGATCGCGAACTGGATGAACGGCTTTGCAGTGGTGAAGGAATGCGCGAAGAAATAATAGAAACCGATGATCGCGATGATGGATTCGGCGATGATCTCGTTGGATTCCAGCCAGCCGAGCTGTTCGCCGCGGTCGAGTGCGAGCTGCATCGAGCCGATGCCGACGGCGAGGGCGGCGAAACCGAACCAGTCGAATTTCAGTTCGAGATTCTGTTTGGTCTCGTCCATGAAAACCAGCAGGCCGGCCACCGTGACAATGCCGAACGGCAGGTTGACGAAGAACACCCAGTGCCAGGAATAGGTCTCGGTCAGCCACGCGCCGAGCGAGGGGCCCATGATCGGCCCCAGCATCACGCCCATGCCCCAGATCGACATCGCCTTGGCGCGTTCATGCAGCGCATAGGAGTCCAGCATCACCGCCTGCGACAGCGGCACCAAAGCGGCGCCGAACACACCCTGCAGCAGCCGGAACAGCACCATCTGCGTGATGTCCTGTGCGAGCCCGCACATCACCGAGGCGACGGTGAAGCCGGCCGAGCAGATGATGAAGATCTTCTTGCGACCGAAGCGGTTGGCGATCCAGCCGACCGGCGCGGTCATGATCGCGGCGGCGACGATGTAGGAGGTCAGCACCCAGTTGACCTGGTCCTGCGACGCCGACAGCGAGCCCTGCATATAGGGCAGTGCGACATTGGCGATGGTGGTGTCGAGCGCCTGCATGATGGTCGCGGTCATGGCGCAGATCGTCACCATGTTCCGGCGCAGGCCGGGGACCGCGATCGGGGCGGCTGCAGACGTGCTCATATGTTTAGTCCTGCTTCGCCGCCGCCGATGACAGGCCGAACAGCGCAGCCAGCGAGCGGCGATGGTTGGTGTCGATCGAGGTGAACGAACTCATGCCGGCCTTCAGCTTCGGCACCATCTTGTCGGCCGTATCGAGATAGATCCGCACCGGCACCCGCTGCACCACCTTGACGAAGTTGCCGGTGGCGTTCTGCGGCGGCAGGATCGCGAATTGCGCGCCGGTGCCGGGGCTCAGCGAGCCCACCGTGCCCTTGAAGACGTGGTCCGGGAACGCATCGACGTCGATGGTGACGGGCTGGCCGACGGCGATATAGGTGAAGTCGGATTCCTTCAGGTTGGCGTCGACCCAGGGTTTGGCGTCGTCGATTACGCTGAGGATAGGCGTGCCGGCGGGGACGAAGCGGCCGAGCTGGATGTTGTCGACCTGCGTGGCGATGCCGCTCATCGGCGCGCGCAGCACGGTGTGGTCGAGATTGCGCTGCGCCTGGTCCAGCGCCGCCTTGGCCTGCGCATAGGGCGGAAACTGCTCAAGCGGCAGATCGAGATCGCCCAGCAGCTGGTTCTTCGAGGTGGCGAGTTGCTGGCGCAACAGTTCGAGCTGCGCGCGCGCCGTCACCAGCGATGACCCGGCATTGTCGAGGTCGAGCTGCGAGCCCGCTGCGCTCTTCACAAGCGAGGACTTGCGTTCGACGTCGCGCTGCTTCAGATCGGCGCCCTGCTGCATCAGGTCCTGCATCTGGCCGTAGATTTTGACGTTGCTGACGAGGTTGTCGTAATTGGTCTTCGCGGTGTCGAGATTGGCCTTGGCCTGTCGCACGGCGAACTGGAACGGTACCGGATCGATCTCGAACAGCACGTCGCCTTCCTTGACGTGCTGGCCCTCGCGCACCACGACCTTTTCGACCTTGCCGGAAATATCCGGCGTGATCAGCACCTTCTGGGCACCGACATAGGCGTCGTCGGTGGTCACGTAGCGGCCGCCGGTGAGATAGAACGCGATGCCGCCGACCAGCGCGATCGCCGGTAGTACTACCAGCAACAGTGTCCGGCGATGCCGCCGCAGAAAACCGGGACGGGCCGCTTGCGGTGTGGTGCCAGCCGCGGAAGACCCGTCGTCGGGCGCGAGTTTCAGCACGGGTTCAGCCATAGGTCGGTTCTTCCTTCAGGGCAGGGGGCGTCGTCGGCGCAGGGGCGGGGTTCTGGACCGCCTCGCGGACGTTGTTCTTGACGGTCTCGAGCTGGGCGACCAGCAGATGGGTGTCGGCGGCGCTGAGGCCGGCCAACGCGGTCTGCGTCAGCTCGTTGCGCAGGCCGGTGAGCTTCAGCATCAGCGGGCGCGCGGCCTCGGTGAGATAGAGGCGATTGACCCGGCGATCGCTGTCGTCGCTGCGGCGCTCGATCAGGCCGAGGTCGCAGAGCTTGTCGATCAGCCGCGTCAACGTTATCGGCTGAATTTCCAGCAAATCGGCGATTTCCGCCTGTTTCAGGCCCTCGGTGCGTTCCAGCTTGGCCAGCACGCCCCATTGGGCGCGGGTCAGGCCGAAACGGCGCGCCTGCTTCTCGGCGTAGAGCCGCAGCAGGCGCTGGGTTTCGAACAGGGCAAAGAGGAAGTCGACATTGGAACCGGGCATGGTCACTCCGTAAGTCAGGGATATAGTATAGCTTGCTTATTATATCGATGCGATATGTTTAGGTGCTGACCCGCAGCAAATGCATGGCTGACTGGGAGGAGCCTTGCCGCGATGGGCACAGTCTTGCATTTCGCCCATGGCTCCGAGCGCGCAGCAAAAAAAGCCCGGCGCGAGGCCGGGCTTTTCCTAGGGAACGTATTGAAAATCAGTACTTTGCGACCACCGCCGGGCTGAAGGCATAGTTGAAGCCGGCGCGGAAGACGTGGTCGTGGAAGCTTACCCGCGTTTCGTCAGCCGTCCCGCCAAAATAGGTCTTCGATCCGAAGTCGAGATACAGATATTCGAGTTTGGCCGACCAGTTGGGGCTGAATTTCTTCTCCATGCCCGCGCCGGCCGTCCAGCCCACCCGCGTCTGACTCTCCCACAGTGCGGGTCCGACGGCCGTGATCGGTGTACCGATCGGGGTGTTTCCGTCGAAGAACTGCGCCGTGAGGGCTGTCTGTGTTCCGAATTTCACCTCACCGACGGCCAAGCCGCCGGTTCCGTACAGCAACAGGCTCGGGTCGGCGAGAATGCCGACGCGTCCGCGGAACGTCGCAAACCATGGGAAGTCGGTGGTACTAGTGTTGGCTCCCGCGATACCGATCCGGCCGGCGCGGATCGGCCCGAGTGCGTCGGCCGATCGCCCGCGCTCGCCGGTGCCCTGGATATCGGCCTCAAGGCCCAGGACCCACGTCTTGTCGATCTGCCAGTTGTAGCCGATCTGGCCGCCGCCGAGAGCGCCATCGACATCATGTCCAATCCCGGCCGCCAGGGGCGTCGTCGGTATCACCGTGGCGGTTGTGCGGCCCCAGCTGTAGCCGCCGTTCAGGCCGGCATAGAAGCCGGTCCAGTTATAGCCAGGGTCCACCAGCACCGGCGCCTTGGTGTAGACGCGGGACGGCACCGACATGTCTGCGGCAGTCGCGGCTGATGAGAGCGCGATCAGGGCGAGGCCGGTCGCGGCCAGTGTGATGTGCTTCACCGATATCTCCTCAAACAACAGATGACAGGCCTCAGGCCCCCGGTGGAACGCCACCGCAAACGGATTAGCCGTCGGCGCCCGCGCCGGCTTGGAACCAGCACGACGCGGCGCGGACTCCACGCGACGCCAGGCGGATTTGATCGCGCTGTGGTGTTGAAGCCACAGGGATTTTTGCGCTTTCGACCCCGTCACCTTCGGGTTCCCGACGTGAACGTTGGTGGGGTTGCTGGCGACCAACGGACTGTACCAACCAAAGGCATCGTCTTGATCGCACCCACCGGCCCCGACGCCGCAGCCCCCTTCATCGCAACAGATCAAGCACCGAGTGTTGATTCCTCAGGGCGAAGCCAGGCGTATGCCTGCGGCCGGTTGATCCTCGGCAGTGAAGGTCCTCCGGCGAGCGACGCGTCGTTCTGTTCCGATGCCGCGCTGCGCCGCCTGCCCGGTGCAGAAGTGGCGATGGGTTCCCAGTCACCCACCGGTTTCCGGACCGGCGAGCCGGCGCTGCCAGCGACGTTGGATACGGTCATGTTTGTGGTGGTGCTGAGGGGACACGCGCGCGCGTCGCAGTTCGGCCGCGAAGAAATTATGCGGCAGGGCGGGGCCATTCTCATGACGACCTGCGATGTCGGAAGCCACACGCTGCTCAATGACGGCAGGCGCTTGACGGTGCAATTGGCCCGCGCCGAGCTGGCGCCGCTGATCCCCGACCTGGCCGGCCGGCTGATGCGGCCGTTCGCGCCTGATCTCGATGCCCTTCAGCTGCTGGTTGCCCATGCCAGGGCGGCCATCGACCTCGATTCAGGTGCTGCCCACGGGCTGCAACGCCATGTCGCAACACAGTTGCGCGATCTCATCGTGCTTCTCGCCGGCGCGTTTCAGCTGGCTTCGGATGGCTCATCCGGCACCGGCATACGCGCCGCGCGGCTGCGTGCCATCAAGGCAGAGATCGTAAGCCGGCTCGGGCAACACGATCTATCGGCCGAAACCCTGGCGCTGTCGCAGCAGATCAGCCCGGACTATGTCCGCAAGCTGTTTCGTGATGATGGCAGCAGCCTGTCCGACCATATCCTCGTCGCCCGGCTTGCTTGCGCCCATGCCATGCTGCTGGATCCACAGCGCGGCCGTCAACGCATCGCGACGATTGCCTATGAGGCGGGGTTCAGCGATTTGTCCTATTTCAACCGCACATTTCGCCGGCGCTATGCGATGTCGCCGTCCGATCTACGTGCCGCGCCGGGGCGGCCAGCCTGAGCCGGTGCCGCCCGGCGGTGAGATAATTGCGAGGTTTGGCATGACGCATGGCTCGGCTGTAGCGAAACAGCCGCGCGATCGCTAGATTAGCCAGGTATGACAGCCCCGAAGCCCAGTTTCCCGGCCCCAGGCCACGATCACGACCGCTGCACCGCGGACGCGATCCATCATGCCGAGGCGGTTTGCGCCGGCCGGTCGCAGAAATTCACCCCGATCCGCCGTCAGGTGCTGGAGGCGCTGCTGGCCAGCCATCGGCCGCTCGGCGCCTATGAGGTGATCGACGAACTCGCCAAGACCATGCCGCGTCCGGCGCCGATCACGGTGTACCGGGCGCTGGATTTCCTGATGGAAAACGGCCTCGTCCACCGCATCGAAAGCCGCAACGCGTTCCTCGCCTGCGCGCATGACCATGGTTCTGCTGCGATGGTGGCGTTCCTGATCTGCGACCGCTGCGGCTCGGTCGGCGAAGTGCCGGCGACCAAGGTGGCGCAAAGCCTGAACGATGCCGCGCGCACCACCGGCTTCGCCCCGAAATTGTCTGTTGTAGAAATCACCGGTACCTGCGCTCACTGCCAGAGCAGCCAATAACAACACGGCGACAAGCCGGCACGAGGCCCCATGTCATCAGAACCCATGACGTTTCCGCCGGGCGGGCGCTCGCTCACCCTCGGTGCCGTGGCGCTCATGCTGGTGCTGTGCCTGAGTTGGGGTTTCAACCAGATCGCCATCAAGCTGGTGCTGCGCGATGTTCCGCCCTATCTGCAGGCGATGCTGCGCTCGGCCGGCGCGCTGCTGGTGATTCTATCGATCGCCGCGATCCGCGGCACCAAACTGTTCGAGCGCGACGGCACGCTGAAGGCCGGGCTGTTCGCCGGCCTGCTGTTCGGCGTTGAATTCGTGCTGATCTTCCACGGCCTGCAATATACCTCGGCGAGCCGTGCCGCCGTATTCCTCTACACTGCGCCGTTCTTCGTAGCGGCTGGGGCGTATCAATTTCTTGGCGAGCGGCTGCGCGCCGTGCAGTGGGCCGGCCTGGCCGTGAGCTTCGCCGGCGTCGCTTTCGCGATCGGCGTGCCGCAGCCCGATGTCGATGCCAAGGTGCTGCTTGGCGACCTCATGGTCGTCGCCGGCGCGATCCTGTGGGCGGCAACGACGCTGTGCGTGAAGGCGACCGCGCTGATCCGGTGCCCGCCGGAAAAGGCCCTGGGATACCAGGTAGCGATGTCGATCCCGATCCTGGGCTTCGCGGCCTTGCTCTCCGGAGAAACCATCCCCCGGGTTCCCGGAGCCCTGACGCTGTCTCTGATGGCTTGGCAGGCGATCTGGGTGGTCGGAATGACGTTTTTGATCTGGTTTGGGCTGGTCAAGGTGTATTCCGCCAGCAAATTGTCGGCTTTTACCTTCATCACCCCTTTGATCGGCGTCGCGGGTGGCTATTTCATCATGCACGACCCGCTGACCCCGGCCTTCGGCGTGGCGGCCATTTTGGTCATCGCCGGGCTGTATCTCGTTAACCGACCCGCACCGGTGACCATTGATCCATTGCTGAATGTCACCAAAACCTGATATTCGAGACCCCATGAACATGCTTGAAAAAACGCCCCAGAGCGATATCGCTGGCCCGAAGGCCCGGCATCGCAGCACCCAGGTCATGGTCGGCAACGTCGCCGTCGGCGGCGGTGCGCCGATCGTCGTGCAGTCGATGACCAACACCGATACCGCCGACATCCAGGGCACCATCGAACAGGTCGCCGCTTTGTCGCGCGCCGGTTCGGAAATGGTCCGCATCACCGTGGATCGCGACGAGGCCGCCGCGGCGGTACCGCATATCCGCGACGCGCTGCGTAAGCGCGGCATCACCACGCCGCTGATTGGCGATTTCCATTACATCGGCCACAAGCTGCTCGCCGACCATCCGGCCTGCGCCGAGGCGCTCGACAAATACCGCATCAATCCCGGCAATGTCGGCTTCAAGAACAAGCGCGATAGCCAGTTCACCGACATCGTCGAGATGGCGCTGAAGTACAACAAGACCGTCCGGATCGGCGCCAACTGGGGTTCGCTGGATCAGGAGCTGCTCACCAAGCTGATGGACGAAAATGCGCTGCTCGCAGCACCGAAGGATGTCCGCGCGGTGACCCGCGAGGCCATGGTGCAGTCGGCGCTGTTGTCGGCCGCGCGCGCCGAGGAAATCGGCCTGCCGAAGAACCGCATGATCCTGTCCGCAAAAGTCTCGGCAGTGCAGGATCTGATCGCGGTGTATCAGACACTCGCCGAACGTTCGGACTACGCGATCCATCTCGGCCTCACCGAAGCCGGCATGGGTTCCAAGGGCATCGTCGCCTCGTCGGCTGCGCTCGGCATCCTGCTGCAGCAGGGCATCGGCGACACCATCCGGATCTCGCTGACGCCGGAGCCCGGCGGCGATCGCACGCTGGAAGTTCAGGTCGCGCAGGAACTGCTGCAGACCATGGGTTTCCGCACCTTCGTGCCGCTGGTCGCGGCATGCCCCGGCTGCGGCCGCACCACCTCGACCACGTTCCAGGAACTGGCGCGCAGCATCCAGGATTTCATCCGCGTCGAAATGCCGGCATGGAAGACCCAGTATCCCGGCGTCGAATCGCTGAACGTCGCCATCATGGGCTGCATCGTCAATGGTCCCGGCGAATCCAAGCATGCCGACATCGGCATCTCCTTGCCGGGCACCGGCGAAACCCCGGCGGCGCCGGTGTTCGTCGATGGCAAGAAATTCCGCACCCTGCGCGGCCCCAACATCGCCGGTGATTTCAAGGCGATGGTGATCGACTACATCGATCACCGCTACGGCAAGGGCGCGGCGCTGCCAGAGGCAGTGAGCGCGGCGGAGTAGGCTTCACAACGACCGGCGATTTTTAAGCTAATCTTTCGCCGAGGTCGGCTCCTGAGCCGTATGCCGAACGTGCAGGATTACGACTTCGTCAGCCGCAAGGTCGATCACGTAGAATACGACAAACGGATAGCGCACGACTGGAAGCGCCCGTGCGCCAGCTTCGTTCGTCAACTGTCCCATATGCGGGAATTGTTCGAGCTGCTCGGTCAGTCCTTCGATGCGTCTGACCACCGACCTCGCAGCGCTTCGGTTGCGTTCGGAAATATACAGGAAAATATCTTCAGTTCGATGAGCGCGGTCTTTGACCAGCGGACCTTCATCAACGATAGCGGTTGAATACCGCAGCGACCTCTTCGTCGCTCGCGAGTTGCCCCGTGTGCATCTCGGCAAGACCGCGGCGCACGGCGGCGCGTTCTTCGTCGCTGAGCTGGTAGATGCCAAAATACTTTACCTGGATTTCGTCAACCGACTTGAGCAACTCGTCCTGCGCCTCTTCAGGCCAAGTCGAGACGTGTTCCAGGAGTAGTTCAAGCCCCTCTCTCGTCATGCGGCCAGATTAGCGGATTTTCAGCCCGTCCGCATCCGGTTTTGATCGTCCTTCACCTTACAACGGCATCCGCCGATATTCGCGGTTGGCGATGCTGGCTTCCTCGAGGTCGAGGTCGCGCTCGATGCGGCGGCGGCTTTCGTCGGTGATCTTGCCGTCGCGCAATTGCGCGTGGATGAACTTGCGCTCGGCTGCAATCAGCTCGCGCACCAGGTCGGTGCCCATCGCCGAGACGTCGTTGTCGGGATTGAGGGATTCCGGCAGCTGGTTGAAGCGGGTCTCGTGCCGCGCCCGCAGCAATTTCACCACTTCGTCGGACAATTCGCGGTCGTCTGTCATGGCGTCCAGCGAGGCCAATGCCGCGGCCAGCGCCTCCCTGCGCGCATCAAGTTCGGCCTCGTGTTCGGCGACATGCTCATCGCGGCCGGCCTGGCCCATGCCGAGCAGTTTCACCACGATGGGCAGGCCGAGGCCGAAGCCGACCAGCGTGATCAGGATCACGTTGAAGGAGACGAACAGGATCAGGTCGCGCGACGGAAAGCCTTCGCCGGATGGCAGCGCGAACGGCAGCGCCAGCGCCGCCGCCAGCGAGACCGCGCCGCGCACCCCGGTGAAGGCGACCACGAACGTCCAGCGCCAGGTCGGCGCCGGATCGCGCTTGCGCAAGCCCTTGCTGAACACCCGCGGCAGATAGATCGCCGGATAGACCCAGGCGAAGCGGGCGATGACGATCACTATGGCGACCAGCGCGCTCGCCAGCATGATGTCGTCGAACGGAAACGCCTTGGATTTCTCGAACAATAGCCGCATCTGGAAGCCGGTCAGCAGGAACAGCAGTCCCTCGATCAGATAGATCATCAAGTCCCAGAAGAAGATGCCCTGCAGACGGGTCGCAGCCGAGATCAGCAGCGGTCCGTTCCAGCTGATGTAGAGCCCGCAGGCGACGGTGGCGATCACGCCGGAGCCGCCGAAATGTTCGGGGATCAGATAGGCGATGTACGGCGTCAGCAGCGACAGTGTGATCTCGACCTGTGGATCCCGCGCGCGATGGCGCAGCCGCAGGCTGAGCCAGCCAACGGCAATGCCGAACGCCAGCTCGGCCGCGAGAATCGCGGCGAAGGTGCCGGCCGCCTTCGGCAGCGAGAACGCACCGGTGGTGATCGCCACCACCGCGAAGCGGTACAGGATCAGCGTGGTGGCGTCGTTGGCGAGGCCTTCGCCTTCCAGCACCACCAGCATGCGGCGCGGCAGCCCGAGCCGCCGGGCGATCGCCAGCGGCGCCACCACATCCGGAGGCGCGACGATGGCGCCGAGCAAAAAGCCCACGCCCCATGGCAGGCCGATCAGCAGATGCGTCGCTGTGGCCACCAGACAGGCTGTGAAGATCACGCAGCCGATCGCCAGCAGTGTGATGATCCGCAAATTGCCGCGAAACTCGCGCCAGCTCATGGCGACGCTGGCCGAATAGATCAGCGGCGGCAGCACGCCGAGCAGCACCACGTCCGGCGGCAGTTGCAGCTGCGGCATCCCCGGCACGAAGGCCAGCGCGATGCCGGCCAGCAGCGACAGGATCGCCGGGGCGACATTGATCCGCCGCGCCACCAAGGCGGTGCCCGCGAGCACCGCGAGCAGGATCAGGAAAATCTGGAATTTTGCTTCCACGAGAGGCGTTGTCCTTTACTGGCGTAATTTGCCTGTCGGGACAGCGAGGTCAATGCAAGGCGTTGTTTCTTCCCCTCCCGCTCCGGGGGAGGGTAAGAAGCCTCAGATCGCGCTCGCCACGGCGTCGACCGTCACCGCCACCCAAGGTCGCCCGTGATGCGCGTCGTCAGGCGAGAAGCTGGCCGAAAATGACCTTTCTGAACTCGATGAGCGGAGCAGCATTCTTTTCGACACGCATACGCAACAATGCGCCCTCCCAGCTATTCAGGACGAAGCGACCCAACAACGCTGCGGGGAATCGGTCGCTGATCGCGCCCTGTTGCTGCGCTTCGGAAATGCAATTCTCGAAGAAGCTGCTCCACGTTCCGAAATGCCTGACGAGACGCTCGCGCATGAGCGCGCTGTGATCCGCAGCCTCGACGCTAAAATTTCCCAGCAAGCATCCCTTGATGAAGCCAGCCGCCTTCACCGCCTTGATCCGGTCGTCGAAGTACGCCTCCAACCGGGCCAGCGGGGCGACATCTGAGTTGCAGAGAAAGGCGCGCAGCCGCTCCTCGCTCCGGTCGAAATAGGCGTCAATCACCTCAGCCGCGAACGCCTCCTTGCTGGCGAAGTGATTGTAGAACGAGCCCTTGGGCACATCGACACTCTCTACGATGTGCTGAATGCCGGTCGCCGCATAACCCTCGGCGTGAAATATGCGCAAGCCGGCCTGGACAAGATTGTTGCGGGTGTCCGGCTTCGGCTTCGGACCCCGCTTGGCACCTCGATGTGATTCCACTTCAACAATCCTTGATCGATATGACGCCGCCGATAGATTGACTAATTCAAGACGACCGATCATACGGAATATATCGCTGTCGGTGGACAGCGTCAAGGAAACGTCCGCGCAGGGTAGATCGGCGGGAATGGTCGGGCAGCGGCGGCATCGATGGCCCGCTCGGACGAGGATGCAGTTGCGGGCATCGTTCACAAACCAACGGAGACGACGATGAGTTCAATCGGGGCTGCCTTGAATCGCCGCGACATCATGAAACTGGTGTCGGCGGCAATGCTTCCCATGATGCCGGGAGCAGCCAAGGGCGGTTCGGAGCACGAAGCGCCCCGGCTGGGATACAGGGTGTTTACGGTTACGCGTCCCGGCCTGAACCGGGATGTTCCGCCCGGCAAGGAATCCCTCCAGTGGGTCGCCAATTCGTCGACGCTAATCTACGGCGAGCGTGAGGCGGTGCTGGTCGATACATTCCTTACGGTGGAGCCAGTCTAACGGTTTGGCGGACGCCATTGCCGCGAGTGGTAAAACGCTGAAGGCCATTTACGTCACGCACGCCCATGGCGATCACTTCTTTGGACTGGCGATTTTGCAGCGACGATTCCCGGGCGTCAGGGCACTGGCCACCCCCGCGGTGGTCGAACGAATGAAGCTTCAGGTCACACCGGAAAAATTGAACGATCGATGGCGAAAACTGTTTCCCAATCAAATTTCGGACGTCATTTCGGTCGCGGATCCGCTGGAAGGCAATGAAATCGATCTGGAAGGAAACAAACTGGTCGTCGTGAAAATCGGTCATACCGATACCGACGATTCGACGTGTCTTCATGTCCCGTCCATCGGATTGGTCGCTGCGGGTGACGCCGTCTACAATGGCATCCATCCATTTCTCAACGAATCGAACAGGAAAAATCGGCTGGAGTGGATAGCCGCGCTCGACAAGATCGACGCCCTGAAGCCGTCGGCCGTCGTCGCGGGACACAAGATTCCCGGCAATGATGACAGTCCGCGCAATGTGGAAGAAACGCGCCAGTATCTGCGCGACTTCATTCGGCTGAACGACACAACGAAAACCGCCCGCGAGCTCTATGACGGGATGCTGGAGCTTTATCCCGCTCGTGCCAATCCTGGCTCGCTGTGGAGTGCGGCTGCTGCCGCCAAGGCTGAGACATAGCGCAGCGAGAGGAGAGGCTCATGTGCCATTTCTGGCCCATTTCTGTCGGTCGTGAACTGGAAAAATCCCGAAGGACCACATGCTGAAAGTGCGCGCCGCCAATTATACCCGGATGCTCCTTGCAACTTTGCTGCTCCTGGTATCGCCGTCACATGCAGAAAGCAGTCTCCAGGCCCCAGAGGTCGTCGCGACGGGGCTTCACTTCCCCGAAGGTACGATCTTTGTCGGGGACACTCTCTATTTTGTGGACTACGCGACGTCGGATGTGCTGCGGATCGCTTTTGCAAAGGTCGAGAGGGTCTGGCATCAGGACGGCTGCGGCGCCAACGGTCTCGTTGAGCTGCGTGGCGAACTTCTGGTCGCCTGCTACGACAATGGGACGATCGTTAGAATCACGACAGACGGAGACATTCGGGAAACGATCCGCCACGATGAAGCCGGTGGCGGCTTTGTCGCTCCAAACGATCTTGCCGCCGACTCTGCCGGAGGCGTGTACTTCACAGCCTCTGGCAACGCCGTACCGGGTAAGATCTACTATCGCGATACTTCCGGCCGCGTGAGAATGGCGGCCAGCGGTATCAGCTACGCAAACGGCCTTGCAATATCGAGCGACCGGAAGCTGCTGTATGTCGCAGAAAGCCGCAGGCATCGCGTGGTTACATTCGAGATCGGCGCGGCTGGCGAACTGTCAGGCGAAGCCGAATTGGTGGATTTGGCCGCGGTCCTGGGCGACGGCCCGCATAGTGTAGTTAAGCCCGATGGCCTGCGCCTCGACAAATCCGGCAGATTGTTCGTCGGACTCTATGAAGGCGGCGGCTTTACGGTACTCACGCCTGACGGCAAACTCATCAAAAAGGTCGAGCTGCGAGGTCATCACGCCAATCTGGCAATTGCACCGGATGGAAAATCCATCTTCGTGACGTCCGCCGATGACATGGCGGATGGTTCCTATCGCGGCGAGCTGCTCAAGGTCGCAAACCCGTTGGCCCGGATGTAGGCCCCGCGACGCTCCTTTCTCCCGCCTTCGCTTCGTGAAGGTACCCTCTCCCGCCAGGGGAGAGCGGAAAAAGGATCAAATCGCGCTTGCCGCGATGTTGACCATCAGTGCCACCAATGCGGTGTTGTAGATGAAGGAGACGATGCCATGGGCGGTGGCGATGCGGCGGATCGTCTTGGTGGTGATGCCGACATCGGAGACCTGCGCGGTCATGCCGATCACAAAGGAGAAATACACGAAGTCCCAGTAGTCCGGCTCTTCGGGCTGGTCGCCGGCGGGAAAGGCGAGGCCGCCCGCCTTGGCGCCGCGATAGAATTCATGGGCGTAATGCAGCGCGAAGATGGTGTGCACGGCGGCCCAGGACAGCGCGATGGTGGCAGTGGCCAGTGCCAGTTCCGGCGGCGTGCGACGGCCGGCGCCGAGTTCGAACACGATCGCGGCGATGCTGGCAAAGGCGCCGAGGGCGGCTACCAGCAGGATGATGATGCTGCCGTCGTCTTGCAGGATCGCGCTGCGGCGGATATGCGCCAGCCCGCTGCGCATCATCATCACATAGACCAGCAACAGATAGAACGCGGTGAAGACGTCCCAGCCGATCAAGAGCCGCGTCACCAGCCGCAGCGATTGCGGCGCTATGAAAAACGCCACGATGCCGATGGCGATCGCGATAAAAGTGCGCGGTCGCGCATAGACGATGCGGACCGGTGCCGGCATTTTCCGGAAGCGAACGAGAAGCGCTTCGAGGTCCTTGCCGGCGCCCGGCACCGTCAGCTCTTGCGTTCGGCGACGAAGCGCGCGGCGGCGCGCAGTACGTCGCCCTTGGCGCCGAAGATCGCCAGTGCGGAGTCGGCGGTTGCAAGCAGGTCGCTGACGCGCTGCTTGGCGCCGTTGAGCCCGAGCTGGGTGACGAAGGTGGTCTTGCCCATGGCGGCATCCTGGCCGGCCGGCTTGCCGAGCGCTGTGGCGTCGCCTTCGACGTCGAGCAGGTCGTCGGCGATCTGGAACGCTTCGCCGAGCGCGCGACCGTAATCGTCGAGCGCCTTGTACTGCTGCGGCGTCGATTGCCCGAGAAGGGCGCCGGCGATGCAGCCATAGCGCAACAGCGCGCCGGTCTTCATCTGCTGCAAGCGGGCGACATCGACCGGCTCGCGGTCGCCGAACCGGCCTTCGCCGGCGAGGTCGAGCATCTGGCCGCCAGCCATGCCGCCGATGCCCGACGCCCGCGCCAGGGCGCGGGTCAGCAGCAGGCGTACGGTGGCGTCCTTGTGGATCTCGTCCCGCGTGATGATGTCGAAGGCCAGCGTCAGTAGCGCGTCGCCGGCGAGGATCGCGGTGGCGTCGTCATAGGCCTTGTGAAGCGTCGGGCGGCCGCGGCGCAGGTCGCTGTTGTCCATCGACGGCAGGTCGTCATGGATCAGCGAGTAGCAGTGGATGCATTCCAGGGCCGCGCCGGCCAGCAGGGCGGCGTCGCGCGGCACGCCGAACACTGCGGCACTCTCGACCACCAGGAATGGCCGCAGCCGCTTGCCGCCGCCGAGCGTGGAGTAGCGCATCGCGTCCATCAGCCGCTTCGGCCGCGCGATTTCGTCCGGCAGGATGGCGTCGCCTAGCAGCCGGCCAAGCACGGTCTCGGTATCATCAGCGGTCTTGTCGAGGCGGGTGGCAAAGTCGGTGGAAGCGCCGGTCGTCATTAAGAATAGCTCCAGATCAATTTCGCCGGACAATCGTTCATGGCACCGGCTTCGTCAATTCCGCGCCGCGTTCTTGCTACAGATCCGTCCGGCAACCTTAACCGCCTTGAAAAGCCCGTGGAATCCCCGCTCTATCGGTGCCGCCGCCCCGAACCGGAAGCCCCGCCGTTGCGCATCGTCCGCCGCCTGATCCTGATCGTGCTGCTGCTTCTGCTCGTGCCCTACGTGCTGACACCGCTGTACAGCGGCGGCCATCCCGTTTCGGCGCTGATGGCGTGGCGCTGGCTCAGCGGCTCGCCGGTGCAGCGACAATGGATCGACCTCAAGGCGATGGCGCCGGCGCTGCCGCGCAGCGTGGTGGGCGCCGAGGACGCCAAATTCTGCAGCCACAAGGGCATCGACTGGGATTCGCTGCAGAACGCCATCGAGGATGCCCAGGACGGCGAAATCTCGGGCGGCGGTTCCACCATCACCCAGCAGGTGGCGAAAAACCTGTTCCTGTGGCCGGGCCGCAGCGTGGTCCGCAAGGGGCTGGAAATCCCGCTGGCGCTATGGATCGACCTGGTGCTGACCAAGCCGCGGATCCTGGAAATCTACCTGAACATCGCCGAAATGGGCCCATCCGGCCAGTTCGGAGCCGAATCCGCCGCCAACTTCGCTTTCGGCCGCTCGGCGGCGAACCTGTCGCCACGCGACGCCGCGCTATTGGCGGCGATCCTGCCCAACCCGGTCACCCGCAGCGCCCGGACACCGGGGCCGGGGGTGCGGCGGCTGGCCTCGACCTATATGGTACGGGCGCAGGCGGCCGAATTGCAGCGCTGCTGGGCCGAGAATCGCGGCTTTTGATCGATCTCGGGGCGATTTTCGCCGCCGTACGCCCTAGCTTTGGCGTCCCCGTTCCGTTATAAGCGCGGCCTTATCAGCGATTTCGCCCGCGCGATAAGCGCCGGGCCGTCCGTATGGACGCCGATCGAAATAACCCTGCAAGGACATTCCTATGGCCGTTCCCAGAAGAAAAACATCGCCGTCGCGGCGTGGCATGCGTCGTTCGGCTGACGCGATCAAGACCCCGACCTATGCGGAAGACAAGGATTCCGGCGAACTGCGCCGTCCGCATCACCTCGACCTGAAGACCGGCATGTACAAGGGTCGTCAGGTTCTGAAGATCAAGAAAGAATCCTGACCACTGGATGGGAGGCTGCGCCGCACCCCGCGGCGGAGCTTTCGGTTTTCCAGTCAAGGTTCAGGCCAAGCGGGTCGAAGCGTCGGGCGGGTTCAGTAAAGCTGTACTTCCGCCCGAATTCGCTCCAACTCTGGAGCTAACCGCTTTTTCTGGGTGATGCCTTTTCGCGTTGCCGGAAAGCGCTCTGGTTTCCTCGCTTGCAAAGAAGGCCTCCGATGGCGTCAATCGGTTTTCCGCTGCTGCTGATTCCGCTGGCGATCTGCAACATCATCGTCTTCCTGATGCCCGACCTAGCTCTGTCGGGGCCGATACCGTTATTCACGCTCACCTTGATGTCCAAGGACGTCTGGACGGTGACGCTCAACGACGTGCTCGTCGCACTCGGCATTCTGCTGTTGCTGCTTGAGGTGATGCGCGCCGCACGCCCCGCCGCGAAATATTTCACTGATCATTTCCTGTCGCTGCTGGTGTTCGGCGCGGCCGCCGCCGAATTCGTGATGCTGCCGAAATTCGGCAACTCGACCTTCTTCCTGCTGACGCTGACCGCGATGGTCGACTTCCTCGCCGGCGTTTCGCTGCGCGCCCGCCGGCCGCGGCGCGTTGCGGCTGCGCCAGCCCCGGCGCCCGAACCGGTTCGCGTCGAACCCGCACCGCGCCATGAGCCGGCCCCCGCGCCGACGCCGTCGCCGGTGGTGCCGCCCGCGACCTCCGTTGCGGAAGCCGTGCTGCTCGATCATCCCGAACCCAAGGTCGAGTCCAAGATCGAACCTAAAATCGAACCGAAGCCGGTATCGCCGGAAATCGTCGCGCAGACCTCGCCGCAGATTCAGTCGCCCGACCTGCAGCCCGGCAACGGCGCGCATCCCTCGCCGGACAATCCGCCGGCGCGCTGAAGCGCTTCAGGCCATCCGCCGCGTGTGGCTGATCGCTGACCCTGCTGCATTCTGGTTTCCAACCGCGCGATAGGCCGCTTCGACATCCGCGATCTCGGCGCGGCGCAGCACCCGGGTTTGCGGGCTCTGCTCGGCCGTTGCGATCAGATGGGCAATGAAAGACGGATCCGGCCGCGACAGGCTGGATGACACAGGCGCGGCGCGCAGGGTTGGCGCCACCGGCACCAGCGCGACGCCGGCCTTGACCTCGACAGCCTCAATGACAATGTCGCCGGCGCGCCGCATCGGGTGCGGGGCGGTGGACATCCGGCTGGTTCGGGCAATCGGCATCGCGATTCAGGGCTCGCTCGTCTCAATTCGGGACAAGGCTTGCCCCTCCAGCAGAGACCTCGCAAGGGCCGTGCCGGTCCTCTCCACAGCGACGCGTGGTTCGCGGGAAAGCCGCCAAACCGCAGTTTCTCAAAATCTTTAGGAACTTCGCCTAGTGTCGCCGGTGACAAGCACCGTATCTTCACGGTACGAATCACAGGCAGCGTCCCATAACGAGGCGACCTTGACATCCGCCCATTCCCCGAGCGTCCCCGGCTCGATTGAGCCGCCGCAGGCCGCGGCGATTCTGGCCGCGCTGGGTCAGGCCGCCTTTGTCTGGGATATCACCAGCGACGCCATTGTCTGGACCGACCAGGTCAGTTCGGTTTTCGCCGACATTCCGCCGGCGACGCTGGCCAGCGGAGCTGAGCTGGCCACGCTGATCGAGCCGCGGCGCTCCGTTCGCACGGAAGCGCTGACCCACGCGCTGGCCGCCGGCGACGCCTCCTACCGCATTGAATACGGCGTCCGCGCCAGCACCGCCGCCGCCGTGCTCTGGATTGAAGAGAGTGGCTGCTGCTTTGCCGGTGCCGATGGCAAGCCGTTGCGCGTGCAGGGCATCGTCCGCATCAACAACGAGCGCCACGCCCGCGAAGAACAGCTGCTGAAGCTGTCGCAGCACGATCCGGTGACGGGCGAACTCAATCGTGCGCATCTGCTGGCGACGCTGGCTGAAGCGATCGAGGAAACCTCCCGGTTTCGGTCCACCTTTGCCTTCATGCTGATCGGCATCGACCATCTGGCGCGGATCAACGATGCCTTCGGCTTCGATGTCGCCGACGAGGTGATCAGCGATATCGCCAGGCGGATTCGCGCGCGGTTGCGCGGCGGCGACGTGCTCGGCCGGTTCTCCGGCAACAAGTTCGGCCTGATCCTGAAAAACTGTAGCGTCGATGACGCCAATGCCGCCGCCGAGCGTTTTCTGCAGGGCATTCGCGACGAGGTGATCCCGACCACGTCGGGTCCGGTGTCGGTGACGGCGTCGATCGGCGCAGTCAGCGTGCCCCGCTATGCCCGCAACGTCGACGAGGCGGTGAATCGCGCCCAGGAAATCCTGGATGCGACGAAGCGGCGCCGCCACGGCTCCTATGCGATGTGGCGGCCCAATGTCGAGCGCGAGGCGCAGCGCCGCGTCAACATCCGCGTCACCGACGAGATCGTCACCGCGCTGAACGAGCGCCGCATCGTGATGGCATTCGAGCCGGTGGTGAACGCCGGTGCGCGTGATCCGGCTTTCTATGAATGCCTGGTGCGAATGCAGCAGCATGACGGCCAGTTCCTGCTGGCGCCGGATATCGTGCCGGTCGCGGAGAGGCTCGGCCTGATCCGGCTGGTCGATCACCGCGTGCTCGAACTGGTGGTCGCCGAACTGGCGGCGTCGCCGCATGTGCAGCTCAGCCTCAACATCTCGCCGGATACCACGATGGATCCGGACTGGTGGTCGAGCATCGAATCGATGATGCGCGCCAGCCCCGGCGTTGCCGAGCGGCTGATCGTCGAGATCACCGAGACCGTGGCGATCCAGGATATCGACGATGTCCGCGGCTTCGTCACCCGGGTCAAGAATTTCGGCAGCCGCATTGCCATCGACGATTTCGGCGCCGGCTATACTTCGTTCCGCAACCTGCGCAAGCTCGGCGTCGATATCGTGAAGATCGATGGCGCCTTCGTGCAGAACATCGCGCGCTCCGCCGACGATCGCGCCTTCGTGCAGACGCTGATCGATCTCAGCCGCAGGCTTGGAATCAAGACGGTGGCGGAATGGGTGCAGGACGATGAGTCCGCCACGATGTTGCGTGACTGGGGTTGCGACTACATCCAGGGCCGGCTGATCGGCCTCGCCTCGCCGGAGCGGCCGTGGCTGGATGTAGCGCCGGTCGGACGACCCGCGACAGGGTGATGTCTTCCTTCTCCCACGAGGGAGAAGGAAGAAGAACTCACTCCGCTTTCGGCTCTGGCTTTGGCTCGTGCGACATCCGCTCGAGGCGCTCCTGCATCTCTTTCATCTGACGGCGCAGGTCATCGATGTTGTCGACGTCCGAGGCGGGCTCCGGGGCCTTTTCGGGTTCTGGAGCGGCGCCATTGCGCGGCGGCACGAACGGCTTGAACATCGAGAAGGTCTGCTGAAACAACTCCATGTTGCGGCGGACGTGCTCTTCCAGCGGCGCGAACGGCGTCATGCTGAAAGTGTTGGTCATCTGCTTGCGGAATTTTTCCTGCTCGCGCGTCAGTGAGTCGATCGACTGCTCGAGATATTTCGGCACCACCATCTGCATGCTGTCGCCGTAGAAGCGGATCAACTGACGCAGGAAAGTGGTCGGCAGCAAGTTCTGGCCGGCCTTGTTTTCCTGTTCGAAAATGATCTGCGCCAGCACCGAACGGGTGATGTCGTCGCCGGTCTTGGCGTCATAAACGAGGAAATCCTCGCCATCTTTTACCATCGAGGCGAGATCCTCGAGCGTCACATAAGTGCTGGTTCCGGTATTATAAAGCCGGCGGTTCGCGTATTTCTTGATCGTCGTAGGCTGATCTGTTTTTGCCATGGGCTCACACATACGTACCGAGGACAGGGAGCCCGCCGGCATTGCGCCATGGGGCATACGAGCAACGCAATGCAATAAAGTAAGCACTTTCAAAGGGTCTTCGCTACCGTTTTGTGCGTCACGGTTAAAATCGCAGCATTATTGTGCTATGCAAAGTGCCAACGACGTCATTTTGAGTGCGCTGCGAGGGCAAAATCGCCTCTGGCCGATTGACAGTCCCGCACTAGGTTAACAGGATGGTTCGCAACACGGGCTCGCCACTCCGGCGACAGCCGTTGAAAAAACCTCAACAACAGGAGATGTCCATGTCAGACGATGTCGTCATCGTCAGCGCCGCCCGCACCCCGGTCGGCAGCTTCAACGGCGCTTTCGCCACCATGCCGGCGCACGATCTCGGCGCCATCGCCATCAAGGCGGCGCTGGAGCGTGCCGGCATCGAGCCCGCCCGGGTCTCCGAAGTCATCATGGGCCAGATTCTCACCGCCGCGCAGGGCCAGAACCCGGCGCGCCAGGCTTCCATCGCCGCCGGTATCCCGGTGGAAAGCCCGGCCTGGGGTGTCAATCAGCTCTGCGGCTCCGGTCTGCGCACGGTCGCGCTCGGCTACCAGGCGCTGCTCAACGGCGATTCCGACATCGTCGTCGCCGGCGGTCAGGAATCCATGAGCATGGCCCCGCATGCGCAATATCTGCGCGGCGGCGTGAAGATGGGTCCGGTGGAATTCATCGACACCATGATCAAGGACGGCCTCTGGGATGCCTTCAACGGCTATCACATGGGCAACACTGCCGAGAACGTGGCCCAGAAGTATCAGATCACGCGCCAGCAGCAGGACGAGTTCGCCGTCGGCTCGCAGCAGAAGGCCGAGGCCGCGCAGAAGGCCGGTCGCTTCAAGAGCGAGATCGTTCCGGTCACCATCAAGTCGCGCAAGGGCGACATCATCGTCGACACCGACGAATATCCGCGCCATGGCGCGACGATCGAGGCGATGGCCAAGCTGAAGCCCGCCTTCCTGAAGGATGGCACCGTCACCGCGGGCTCCGCCTCGGGCATCAATGACGGCGCCGCCGCCGTGGTGCTGATGACCGCCAAACAGGCCGCCAAGGAAGGCCGCACCCCGCTGGCGCGCATCGTGTCGTGGGGTCAGGCGGGCGTCGATCCCTCGATCATGGGAACCGGCCCGATCCCGGCGTCGCGTTCGGCGTTGAAGAAGGCGGGCTGGAAGATCGAGGATCTCGATCTGATCGAAGCCAACGAAGCCTTTGCGGCGCAGGCTTGCGCGGTCAACAAGGACCTCGGCTGGGATACCTCGAAGGTCAACGTCAACGGCGGCGCGATCGCGATCGGCCATCCGGTCGGCGCCTCCGGTGCGCGCGTGCTGGTGACGCTGCTGCACGAGATGGAAAAGCGCGACGCGAAGAAGGGCCTTGCGACTCTGTGCATCGGCGGCGGCATGGGCATCGCGATGTGCATTGCACGCGACTAATCCTTCAGCGCCGCGTGCTGAAAACATCATCTCGCGAGTGCACTGCACACACTGATAGAACAAAATGCCCGGCGCATCGCGCCGGGCATTTTCACTTGATGTTCGTCTCATGGCCGGATTAATTCGAAGCTATAAGAAGAATGAGGGAGGGATTGATCATGGCACGCGTTGCAGTAGTGACTGGCGGAACGAGGGGAATTGGTGCTGCGATCAGCAAGGCGTTGAAGGCCGCCGGCTATAGTGTCGCAGCGTGCTACGCCGGCAACGATGCCGCGGCCGAAAAGTTCAAGGCCGAGACCGGCATCCCGATCTATAAATGGGACGTCGGTTCGTTCGAGGCCTGCGCCGAGGGCGTCAGGAAGATCGAGGCCGAGGTCGGGCCGGTCGACGTGCTGATCAACAATGCCGGCGTCACCAAGGACGGCTCGTTCCACAAGATGGTGCCGGAGCAGTGGAATCTGGTGGTCAACACCAATCTCGGCTCGCTGTTCAACATGACGCGTCAGGTGATCGAGGGCATGCGCACGCGAAAATTCGGTCGCGTCATCAACATCTCCTCGATCAACGGCCAGAAGGGCCAGTTCGGCCAGGTCAATTATTCCGCCGCCAAGGCCGGCGACATCGGCTTCACCAAGGCCCTGGCGCTGGAAAACGCCAAGCTCGGCATCACCGTCAATGTGATCTGTCCGGGCTACATCAACACCGAGATGGTGCAGGCGGTGCCGAAGGAAGTGCTGGAGAAAAGCATCCTGCCGCAGATCCCGGTGGGCCGTCTCGGCGAGCCCGAGGAAATCGCCCGCACCGTGCTGTTCCTCGCCGCCGACGAAGCCGGCTTCATCACCGGCTCGACGCTGACGGTGAATGGCGGGCAATATCACGCGTGAGAGGTTGTCATTCCGGGATGGCCGCTGGCCGGCGCAGCCGGCTGGCGGACAGACCCGGAATCCAGAGATGTTCAGCCATCTCGGGTTTCCGGGTTCGCTCGCAGCTATCGCTGCTCCCGCCCCGGAATGATAGTTGCTTCGCTTCATGACTCCCCGCACAGCCACGCAGATCGGTCTCACCGCCATTGTGATGTGGTCGCTATTGGCGATGCTGACCGTGGCGACGGGGCGCATTCCGCCGTTTCAGCTGGCGGCGATGACTTTTGCGATTGGTGCACTGGCCGGATTTGCCAGCTGGATCGGTCGTCCCGATGCGATCCGTGCGTTGAAGCAATCGCCGTTGACATGGGCCGTCGGCGTCGGCGGCCTGTTCGGCTATCACGCACTGTATTTCATGGCCTTGCGCCTCGCACCGCCGGCGGAAGCGGGGCTGCTGAGCTATCTGTGGCCGCTGCTGATCGTGCTGTTCTCTTCGCTGCTGCCGGGCGAACGGCTCAGGCCGCATCACGTCATCGGCGCGCTGCTCGGCCTTGCCGGCACTGTGCTGCTGTTCGACGGCCATGCGCCGACGGAATTCGGTCGCGACCATATCGCCGGACTGCTCGCGGCCTTCGTCGCCGCCTTCGTGTGGGCGGCCTATTCGGTGATGTCGCGCCGGCTCAAGGCGGTGCCGACCGATGCGGTCGCCGGCTTTTGCCTGGTGACGGCGTTGCTCGCAGCCCTGGTGCATCGGGCGATCGAAACCACTGTGTGGCCGGAGACGATCGGCCAGTGGCTGGCCATCGCCGCACTCGGCATTGGCCCGGTGGGCGCTGCGTTCTACAGCTGGGACATCGGCATGAAGCGCGGTGATATCCGCGTGCTCGGTGCCGCCTCCTACGCGACGCCGCTGCTCTCCACTGCATTTCTGATCATCGCCGGCTTCGCACAGCCGAGTGCGAATATTGCGATCGCCGCGGCCTTGATCGCCGGCGGTGGACTGATCGCGGCGAAGGACATGATCGGGAAGGGCGGCTAGCCCGAAGGCTCCCAGCCCTTCGGCGCCAGCTCGAACGTCGCGAAATCGAATCCCGGCGCGACGGTGCAGCCGACCAGCGTCCAGTCGCCGGTGGTGGAGGCGGCCTGCCAGGCGTGCGGCGGGACGATCGCTTGCGGCTGTTCGCCGGCGGCGAGATTGGGGCCGAGCCTGACCACGCGCGCGCCACGATCGTCGGCGATTTCCAGCGTCAGCACACTGCCGGCATAGTAATGCCAGACCTCGACCGCGTCGATGCGGTGCCAGTGCGAGCGCTCATGGCGTGCCAGCAGGAAGTAGATCGCGGTGGACGCCGAACGCCCATTGGCATCGGCGCGGCTATCGCGAAACGTCTCGCGATAGTATCCGCCTTCGGGATGCGGCTTAAGCTCCAGCCGTGCGATGATTTCGGCTGCGCCGGGCGCTGGCTGGGGCGATTGCCCGGCCATCAGGACTTGTTCTTGCGTTCGCGCAATTCGCCGAACACCTCTTCGGCGCTGAACCCCTTCAGCCGCACCGCCGCGGCCACCGAAGGCTCATCCGCGCGCAAAAACACGTTGGCCTTCTTCTCGTCGCCGAGCAGCACGGGGATCGTCGGCTTGTTGGCCGCGCGCAGCCGCGTCACTTCTTCCGCACGGGCCTTCAGCGCGGCATTGTCCGGTTCGATGCCGAGCGCGAATTTGACGTTGGCGGCGGTGTATTCATGGCCGCAATACAGCCGGTAATCGTCGGGCAAAGCGCGCAGCTTCTTGAGCGACTGCCACATCATCGGATAGGTGCCCTCGAACACCCGGCCGCAGCCGATCGAGAACAGCGTATCGGCGGCGAACAGCGCCAGCTCGCTGTCGAACACGTAGGAGATGTGATCGAGCGTATGGCCCGGCGTTTCCAGCACCCGTGCGATCAGCGCGCCGACCTGCACGGTATCGCCCTCGCCGACGCGGACATCGACCAGCGGAATCGCAGCCGTCTGGTCGTAGGGCGCGGTGACCCGGCAGTCATAGGTCTGCTTCAACTCGGCAATGCCGCCGACATGGTCGGCGTGGTGATGCGTGACCAGGATGTCGGTGAGCTTCCAGCCCTCGCGCTGCAGTACCTTGAGGATCGGGCCGGCCTCGGGCGCGTCGATCGCCGCAGTGGCTCTGCTCTGCGGGTCGTGGATCAGGTAACCGAAATTGTCGGAAAGGCAGGGGAACAGGCGAATTTCGGCGGCCATGATATCTCCGGGATCCTGAACGATGCAGCTCTGACATATGGCGTTAACGCTGCCTCGGCAATGCGAGATTCGGGGCATCTCGGAACCCCGCGACGTGGTAGAAATCTAACCATGACCATCGACGTGATCGACCTCCGGGACTTCTATTCACGCCGCCTCGGCATCGTGGCGCGGCGGCTGATCAACCGCGGCATTCACGCCCGCTGGCCGGATGCGGAGGGCCAGCGCGTGCTCGGGCTGGGCTATCCCACGCCCTATCTCGGCCTGTTCCGCGAGAATTGCGAACGCTGCATCGCCTTCATGCCGGCGGCGCAGGGGGTGCTGAAATGGCCGACCGCCAAGCCGGCGCTGGCCACCCTGGTCGATGAATTCTCGCTGCCGCTGCCGGATGCCGCCGTCGACCGCATCCTGCTGGTCCACGCGCTGGAAATGTCCGACGATCCCGAGGGCCTGCTGCGCGAGATCTGGCGGGTGCTGGCGCCGTCCGGCCGGCTGATGGCGATCATCCCGAATCGCAGAGGCGTCTGGACCCGCACCGACAACACGCCGTTCGGCCATGGCCGGCCCTATTCGCGGTCGCAGATCACGCAATTGCTGCGGCAGACCTGGTTCACCCCGACGGCGTGGAGCGAGGCGCTGTTCATGCCGCCGTTCGGCGTTGGCTGGTTCCTGCGCTCGGCGATGGTCTGGGAACGGCTGGGCGCGGCGATGGCGCTGCCGTTCGCCGGCGTGCACATCGTCGAGGCCACCAAGCAGGTCTATCGCGCCATTCCCGCGCATCGCGAACGCACGCGGCTGATTCCCGCGCTGCAGCCGGTGCTGGTGCCCTCGTCGCTGCAGCGCGACGACGATGCTGACATGCACGACGTCCATCCGCAGCCGCGCTGAGCCGGCCCTTCCACGAGTCGTCCCCGCCTAGCACGCCGAAGGCGTGCGCGCGGCGGGGACGACTCCTGAGAGTGGGCACCTACTTCTCCGCCAGCGGATGCAGGTCGCGGACCAGGCTCTTCAGCCGCTCTTCGACCACATGGGTGTAGATCTGCGTCGTCGAGATGTCGGTATGGCCCAGCAGCGTCTGCACGATGCGCAGGTCGGCGCCGTTATGCAGCAGGTGACTGGCGAAGGCGTGGCGCAGCACATGCGGGCTGACGAGGCGAGGCGATATTCCTGACGCCGCAGCAAGTTCCTTGAGGTCGCGGGCAAAATGCTGCCGGGTCAGGTGGCCGCTCTCGCCGAAAGACGGGAACAGCCATTTTGAGACCGCCGATTTCTTCGGCTGCTCGCGCTGCAGCTCGGCCATCGCGGCAAGATAATCCGCCATCGCCTGCTTGGCGGTCTCGTTGAGCGGCACCAGCCGCTCCTTGTTGCCCTTGCCGCGCACCACGATCATGCGGGCGTCGCGCCGCGCTGCCGACAACGGCAGCGACACCAGTTCGGACACCCGCAGGCCGGTGGCGTAGAGCACTTCGAGCAGGCAATACAGCCGGGCATCGCGCAGCCGCTGCTGCGCCGGCGTTTCCGGATTTTGCGTCAGCGTCTTGGCATGCACCAGCATGCGGTCGACGTCGGATATCGATAATACCTTCGGCAGGCTACGGCCGCGCTTCGGGCCGGACAGGATCGCGGCAGGATCGTCCGACCGAACGCGCTCGTTGAGCAGGAAGCGAAACAGATGCCGCAGCGCGGAGAGCCGCCGCGCCACCGTGGTGGACTTGAAGCCGCGCGAATCGAGATCTTCGAGATAGTCGCGCAGCAGCTGGGTGTCGGCGGCAGCGAAGCCGGATTTGGCGCGCCCGGCGAATTCGCTGAAATCCTCGAGGTCGCGGCGATAGGCGTCCAGCGTGTTGTCGCCGGCGCCCTGTTCCGCCGCCAGCATGTCGAGGAACAGGCTGGAAAGGCGGGCGTCGGGGGTGCTGCTGGTGCTCATGGGCCCAACCTAACGGCTATTTCTTGAGAAACTTGTCCGGCTGGATGGTCACGGTCATTTCCCGCGGCTTCGGGTTGACGAAATTGGCCAGCGCGAAAATCACGCCATAGACGACCCCCGCGATCACCGCGACGACCGTCAGAAAGCGGAACAGGCTGGGCATATCTGGGACTCAGGGCGGCCATGTTGCGGGTGGAGGCGCGGCGCGACCCGCCGGGACGGCCACCTTGTTCGGATACAGATTGCAAGAGTTGCTGGCAACGCCGTCGGTGGGGGTAGTATAGGTGACACAAATGCGGCAATCCCTTGCATTCCTTTGGCCGCCCGATTGATTTTGCAGGTGTTTTAATGTCCGAAACCGTCTCGCCGGCCAGCGCCAGCACATCCCAGGAGGCCGCGATCGTCGCCGCCCTGGGAAAGCGCTCGGTCGTGCTGGTCGGGATGATGGGGGCGGGCAAATCGACCATCGGCCGGCGCATGGCTTTGCGGCTGGGGCTGCCCTTCATCGACGCCGACAACGAGATCGAGGCGGCCGCGGGGATGTCGATCCCGGACATCTTCGAGGTCCATGGCGAGCCGCATTTCCGCGACGGCGAGGCCCGGGTGATCGCCCGGCTGCTGGAGGGCGGGCCGATCCTGCTGGCCACCGGCGGCGGCGCCTTCATGCGCGAGGACACCCGCGCCCGGATCCGCGACAAGGCGATCTCGGTGTGGCTGAAGGCCGATGCCGATGTGATCCTGCGAAGGGTCAGGCGCCGCGCCGACCGGCCGCTGCTGAAGACAGCCGATCCCGCCGCCGTCATCGCCCGGCTGATCGAGGCGCGGCATCCGGTCTATGAGCAGACCGACATCACCATCGATTCCCGCGACGTGCCGCATGAGAAGATCGTCGACGAAAGCATCATCGCGCTGCATGAGCACATCTTCCGGCCGCGCGCGGCGTCCGCCATCTCCGAACCGACAGGCGATCCCTTGAGCCCGATCCTATGACCGCGCCGCTGAAACATTCCGATCCGATCACGGTGGACGTCGCGCTCGGCGACCGCACCTATGACATCATCATCGGCCGCGATGTGCTGCCGTCGCTCGGTGCGCGCATTGCCGCTTTGCGCCCCGGCGTGCGCACCGCCATCGTCACCGACCGCACCGTGGCGAAGCATTGGCTCAAGGCGACCGAGGCCTCATTGGCGGAAGCGGGCATCGCCACCTCGCACATCGTGGTCGAGGAAGGCGAGGGCTCGAAGAGCTATGCAGGACTCGAGAAAGTCAGCGAGGCGCTGATTGCTGCAAAAATCGAGCGCAACGATCTGGTCATTGCGCTGGGCGGCGGCGTGGTCGGCGATCTCGCCGGCTTCGCCGCGGCGATCCTGCGTCGCGGTGTCGATTTCGTGCAGGTGCCGACCTCGTTGCTGGCGCAGGTTGATTCCTCCGTCGGCGGCAAGACCGGGATCAATTCGCCGAAAGGGAAAAACCTGCTCGGCGCATTTCATCAGCCCGTTCTGGTGGTGGCCGACACCGCGGTGCTCGATACCCTGTCGCCGCGGCAGTTCCGCTCCGGCTATGCGGAGCTCGCAAAGTACGGCGTGCTCGGCGACGCCGCGTTTTTCGCCTGGCTGGAGGCCAACCACTCCGACATCGTGCGCGGCGGCAGCGCCCGGGAACACGCCATCGCCACCTCGTGCCGCGCCAAGGCGGCGATCGTGGCGCGCGACGAGCGCGAGAATGGCGAACGCGCATTGCTCAATCTCGGCCACACCTTCGGTCACGCGCTGGAAGCCGCCACCGGCTTCTCCGACCGGCTGTTCCACGGCGAGGGCGTTGCGGTCGGCATGGTGCTGGCGGCGCAGTTGTCCGCGCAGCTCGGCATGATCGCCGATGCCGACGCGACGCGCGTGCAGCATCACCTCGCTGAAGCGGGCCTGCCGACCAGACTGCAGGATATCGCCGGCTTCACCCAGGAAGGCCTCGCCGACGCCGATGCGCTGATGGGCCTGATGGCGCAGGACAAGAAGGTCAAGCGCGGCAAGCTCACCTTCATCCTGCTGGAAGCGGTGGGGCAGGCGGTGATCGCTGGTGATGTCGAACCCGCCCTCGTTCACGATTTTCTGGCGCGAAAACTGGCCGCCAACAAAATGTAGCGTCATTCCGGGGCGGCGCGCGTTTTCGCGCGGCGAACCCGGAATCTCGCAATGATCGAGATTCCGGGGTCGCTGACGCAAGGATGCGCCAGCACCCCGGAATGACAACCGAACGGACTGTTCATGGACTGGATTGCGTTTCTCATCGTGCTCGGCTGCCTGCTGGTGTCGGCGTTCTTCTCCGCCAGCGAGACCGCGCTTACGGGCGCTTCACGCGCCAGCATGCACAGGCTGACCAAGCAGGGCAACCGCGAGGCCGGCGTGGTCGCCCGCCTGTTCGCGATGCGCGAGCGGATGATCGGTGCGCTGCTGCTGGGCAACAACATCGCCAATATCGGCGCCTCCGCGCTGGCCACCGGGCTATTCACCGCCTGGTTCGGTGACGTCGGCGTGCTCTACGCCACCGGCGTGATGACGGTGCTGGTGGTGATCTTCGCCGAGGTGCTGCCGAAGACCATCGCCATCAACGCGCCCGATCGGGTGGCGCTGCTGGTGGCACGGCCGATGAAGGTGATGGTGCTGGTATTTGGCCCGCTGCTCACCCTGATCGAATTCATCGTGCGGGCGCTGATGAGGATGTTCGGCATCAAGATCGGCCACAATCAGCCGCTGCTGTCGCCGACCGAACGGCTGCGCAGCGCCGTCGACCTGATCCACCACGAGGGCGGCGTCGCCAAGACCGACCGCGACATGCTCGGCGGCCTGCTCGATCTCAACGAGCTGCAGGTCTCCGACGTCATGGTCCATCGCACCGAGATGGTGATGATCAATGCCGACCTGCCGTCGGAGGAACTGGTGCGCGAGGTGCTGGCCACCGAATACACCCGGATTCCCTTGTGGCGCGACAAGCCGGAAAACATCGTCGGTGTGCTGCACGCCAAGGATCTGCTGCGCGCGATCCGCGCCAGCGACGGCGACATGAGCAAGATCGACGTCTCGACCATCGCGCTGCCGCCGTGGTTCGTGCCGGAGATGCGGCCGGTGTCGGATCAGCTGAAGGCATTCCGCCGCCGCAAGACCCATTTCGCGCTGGTGGTCGATGAATACGGCGAAGTCGAAGGCATGGTGACGCTGGAGGACATTCTGGAAGAGATCGTCGGCGACATCTCCGACGAGCACGACGTGGTAGTCGCCGGCGTCCGCGCCCAGCCCGACGGTTCCGTGGTGGTCGATGGCTCGGTCCCGATCCGCGACCTCAACCGTGCCATGGACTGGCACCTGCCCGACGAGGAGGCGACCACCGTCGCCGGCCTCGTGATCCACGAAGCCCGCTCGATCCCCGAGCGCGGCCAGAGTTTTACCTTCCACGGCTTCCGCTTCCGCGTCCTGCGCCGCGAACGCAACCGCATCACCGCGTTGCGCATCGGCCCGATCCCGCGCGAACCGGAACCGGTGGAGAAGAAACCGCGGGCGGGAACGGCGTTTTAGCCCGCGGCTTCGGCCGGGGTCTGCGGTTTCAGCGCCAGCGCGTGCACGGGGCCTGCGAGTTCCGCCGCCAGCAGCGTGTTGATCATGCGGTGGCGGTCGATCCGGCTCTTCCCTTCGAAGGACTGCGATACAATATAAACCCTGAAATGCGTCTCGCCGCCCGGCCTGTGGCCAGCATGGCCCTCATGCAGATGCGATTCGTCGACCACGTCGAGGCTTTCGGGCGCGAAGGCATCGTGCAGTTTTTTTGTAATGATGTCTTTGACTGTCATGCTGATCGGCTTAACGTTTTCGGCCCATAACCGTCAATTGCCGACATCACGGCACAGCGAGGATGAGTAATCCGAATGTCAAGACTTGAAGCTTTTTGCATTGCGTTGTCATAGTCAGCCATGGCCATCGACTCATCCAAATTCTTCGACAGCATCCGCATCAAGCCCAACAAGCTGAGCGCGAAGCAGCAGGCCGCCGCGCGCGAGGAAGCCGCGATGTGCGAGTGGCCCGAGTGCAAGAACAAGGGGCCGCACCGCGCCCCCAAGGGCCGCACCAACGACAAGGAATACTGGCACTTCTGCCTGAACCATGTCCGCGAATACAACCAGTCGTATAATTTCTTCTCCGGCATGACCCTGGACGCGGTGGCGAAGTACCAGAAGGACGCGCTGACCGGCCATCGTCCGACCTGGAAAATGGGCGCCAACGGCAGCAAGGGCAAAGGCAAGAGCCCCGAGGCCGATCTGGAAGGCGCCGCCGATCCGTTCGCGATGTTCAGCGAACTCAACGGCCGCAACCGCTGGCGACCGGGTCCGGGCGCCAAGGCGGAGGCGCCGAAGGCCGAAACCCGCAAGATCTTCAACGCCGAGCGCAAGGCGCTGCAGGTGATGGGGCTGGGTCCCGACGCCACCCTGGAAACCGTGAAGTCGACCTACAAGGCGCTGGTCAAACAACACCACCCCGACGCCAATGGCGGCGACCGTTCCACCGAGGACCGGCTGATCGAGATCATCAAGGCGTATAATTACCTCAAGACCGTTGTGCGCGGCTCCTGAGGGGGCTCCGTCCCTATCGTCATTGCGAGGAGCCCTTGCGACGAAGCAATCCAGTTCTTTCGGCGCTCGCGGCTTTCTGGATTGCTTCGCTCAGAGCTCGCAATGACGGGGGAGGGGCTGGCGCCCAGCGCCGGGTGGCAATTTATTAAACATGCCCGCAATCGCCTGCCTTTATTTCGCCAATCTGCGGTTTCGGCCGCAATTCGGCCCGGCACGAAGTTTTAACGTCTCAGGACCAAGGGTATCCGGAGCCCTGCGCCGCGGCCGTTCGGCTTGCGAGCAGGGGTACTTGGGGATATTCTGCGTTCACGGCTTTGGGCGTGGACGATTGTTTTGGGGGTAGATTTGCCCATCGGCTGCGGAGCTTCGCTTTGATAAATCGCACGCTCGTTCGCGCGCTGATCACTTCGGCTGTGCTCGCAGCAGGCCTTGCGCTGGCTGGATGCAACACCGACGAAGTTTCGCTCGCCAGCAACGCCAAGGCCAACAAGCCGGTTCCGGAAAAGCTCGTTGCCGAGATGCAGGCCAAGGACATGGACCTGCAGTCGCCGATGCTGGTGCGGCTGTTCAAGCAGGAGGCCGAGCTCGAAGTCTGGAAGCAGACGCGCTCAGGCCAGTTCGCACTGCTGAAGACCTATCCGATCTGCCGCTGGTCCGGCGATCTCGGCCCCAAGGTCAAGGAAGGCGACCGCCAGGCGCCAGAGGGCTTCTACGCGATCTCGCCGGCGCAGATGAATCCGAAGTCGGCCTACTACCTTTCGTTCAACACCGGTTTCCCCAATGCGTTCGACAAATCGCTGGGACGTACCGGCTCTGAACTGATGGTGCACGGGGATTGCTCCTCGCGCGGCTGCTACGCGATGACCGACGAACAGATCGCCGAGATTTATTCGCTCGGCCGGGAATCCTTCTTCGGAGGTCAACGCTCGTTCCAGTTCCAGGCCTATCCGTTCAAGATGACGCCGGTGAACATGGCGAAGCATCGCAACAATCCGAACATGCCGTTCTGGAAGATGATCAAGGAAGGCTACGATCATTTCGAAGTGACGAAGCAGGAGCCGAAGGTCGAGTTCTGCGAGCAGAAGTATGTGTTCGATCCGGCGCAGCCTGCGAATTCGTCGAAGCCGCTGGTATTCAATGCCTCGGCCAAATGCCCGGCCTATATCATTCCGCCGGAGATCGCCGATGCCGTCAGCGAGAAACAGCGCCAGGACGACGCCAGGACCGCCGAACTGATTGCCAAGGGCACTCCGGTCGCGGCGCGCCGCCCCGACATCGACGGCGGCATGAACAAGGTGTTCGCGTCGAAGCTGCCGGACGGCTCCACCGGCCTGTCGGATCCGGAGGTGCCGGGCATGCAGAGCGTCGCCTTCGCCCGCGCGCCGGGCACCATTCCGTCGCACGTCAATCCGCCGAAGCCGAACATCGCGCCGACATCGGCGTCGCTGTTCGCATCCTCCGATGAGCCGGTAGTTGCCGTCACGCCGACCCGTGTTGCCTCGGCGTCGCCGGACGGCGGCTTCTTCAGCAATCTGGCGAAAAAGGTCGGCATCGGTGGTTCGGAAACCACAGCGACCACCACGACAACCCAGACGCCGGTCCCGGCGAAGCCGAAGGTGATCCAGGCCAGCAAGCCCGCCGTGGCGCCAAAGCCGGTGTTGACGTCCGCCGACGCCAAGGTCGCTACCGCCACGCCCCGTCCGCCGCTGAAGCCGACGGTGTCGGCGGATCAGCAGCCCGTCGCCACCGGCAACGCGATGGCCGGTTCTGCCGCGGTGGTGCCCGCGAACTCGTTCGACAGCCGCTTCTCGGCGATCCGGTAAACGCCGCAGGGTGATGCAGGGCGAAAAATCACCGGGTCGCGCGAATGCGCGCCCGATGGTGAACTCCGCGTGCCCACCGCAGCCGATAATCTCTGAAAGCTGATCTTGGTGACGCGCGGTGGCGGGCACGGCGCAAATGCGCCTATGCCCACCCTACGTCAGCTCACGCATACCGCCCGTGGCAGTGCTTGTACTTCTTGCCGGAGCCACACGGGCAGTCCTCGTTGCGGCCGACCTTGCCCCAGGTGTCGGGCTTGTTCGGATCGCGCGCGACGGCCTCGGGGCCCGCGAGCGCCAGCGAGGCGCCGGCGAAGGCCATCTCGTCTTCGCCGGTGTTGGGATCGAGCTTGTGCGCTTCCATCGTCGGCAGTTCGGGCTGCACGTCCGGCGGCACGATTTCGACGCGCATCAGCTGCGCAGTGACAGCCTCGCGCAGGTTCGCGATCATCGCCTCGAACAGGTTGAACGCTTCCGCCTTGTATTCCTGCAGCGGATCGCGCTGGCCGTAGCCGCGCAGGCCGATCACCTGGCGCAGATGGTCGAGCATCACCAGATGTTCGCGCCACAGGTGATCCAGCGTTTGCAAAAGAATCGTCTTCTCGACGTAGCGCATCACGTCGGGACCCCACTGCGCCACCTTGGCGGCCATGTGCTCGTCGGCGCGCTGCTCGATGCGATCCAGCAATTCCTCGTCGGCGATGCCTTCTTCCTTGGCCCATTCGTCGACCGGAAGATCGAGGTCGAGGACGCGCTTCAGCTCTTCCTTGAGGCCCGCGACATCCCACTGCTCGGCATACTGGTTTTCCGGCACGTGCTTGGTGACAAGGTCCTCGACAAAGGCGCGGCGCATGTCGGCGACGGTCTCGGCGACGCTGTCGTTCTTCATCAGATCGACGCGCTGGTCGAAGATCACCTTGCGCTGGTCGTTCTGGACGTCGTCGTATTTCAGCAGGTTCTTGCGGATGTCGAAGTTGCGCGCCTCGACCTTCTGCTGTGCCTTTTCCAGTGCCTTGTTGATCCACGGATGGATGATAGCTTCGCCTTCCTTCAGGCCCAGCCGTGTCAGCATGCTGTCGAGCCGGTCGGAGCCGAAGATCCGCATCAGGTCGTCTTCCAGCGACAGGAAGAATTTCGAGCGGCCGGGATCGCCCTGACGGCCGGAGCGGCCGCGCAGCTGGTTGTCGATGCGGCGCGACTCATGGCGCTCGGAGCCGATGATGTAGAGGCCGCCGGGCCGGGTCACGGTCTTCGCCGGCTTGCTGCCCTTGGCGGGCTCGATCTCGGCCACGTCCTGCGCCTTCAGGACCCGCTCGCGGAAATCAGCGATCTCGGCCTTGATCTGCTCGATCTTGGCGGCCTTCTCGGCTTCATCGGCGATGTCGGCGGTCTCGATCGCCGCACGCATTTCCACGGAGCCGCCGAGTTTGATGTCGGTGCCGCGGCCGGCCATGTTGGTGGCGATGGTGATGGCGCCGGGCACGCCGGCTTCGGCGACGATATAGGCTTCCTGCTCGTGGAAGCGCGCATTCAGCACCGCGAACAGTTTTGCCGGCTTGCCGGCGCGCGCGGCGGCATACAGCTTCTCCATCGCTTTCGGATTACCGAAGTCGACCTGCTTGTAGCCGTTCTTCAAAAGATACTCGCCGAGCACTTCGGACTTCTCGATCGACGCCGTGCCGACCAGCACCGGCTGCATCCGCGCATTGGCGCGCTCGATCTCGGCCAGGATGGCGGCGTGCTTCTCGTTCTGGGTGCGATAGACCTCGTCGTCCTCGTCGAGGCGGCCGATGCCGACATTGGTCGGGACTTCGACCACTTCGAGCTTGTAGATGTCGAACAATTCGTCGGCTTCGGTCAGCGCAGTGCCGGTCATGCCGGCCAGCTTCTCGTACATCCGGAAGTAATTCTGGAAGGTGATCGAGGCCAGCGTCTGGTTTTCCGGCTGGACGGTGACGTGTTCCTTGGCTTCCAGCGCCTGGTGCAGACCTTCGGAATAGCGCCGGCCCTGCATCATGCGGCCGGTGAACTCGTCGATGATGATCACCTCGTCGTCGCGGACGATGTAGTCCTTGTCGCGCTGGAACAGCGAATGCGCGCGCAGCGCCTGGTTGATGTGATGCACGACGGAGACGTTCTCGACGTCATACAGGGTATCGCCCTTGAGCTGGCCGGCGTCGCGCAGCAGCGTCTCGATATTCTCCATGCCGGCTTCGGTCAGCGTCACCGTGCGCTGCTTCTCGTCGACTTCGAAGTCGGTGACCTTTTCCAGCTTCGGCAGGAAGGTGTCGATGGTGTTGTAGAACTCCGAGCGGTCGTCGAGCGGGCCGGAGATGATCAGGGGGGTGCGGGCTTCGTCGATCAGGATCGAGTCGACTTCGTCGACGATGGCGTAGAAGTGGCCGCGCTGGACCATGTCCTCCAGCCGGTACTTCATGTTGTCGCGCAGGTAATCGAAGCCGTATTCGTTGTTGGTGCCGTAGGTAATGTCGCAGGCATAGGCGGCCTGGCGCTCGGCGTCGTCGAGGCCATGCACGATCACGCCGGTGGTGAGGCCGAGGAAGCCGTAGATCTGGCCCATCCAGTCGGAGTCGCGCTTGGCGAGGTAATCATTGACCGTGACGACGTGGACGCCCTTGCCAGCCAGTGCGTTGAGATACACCGCCAGGGTTGCGACCAGTGTCTTGCCTTCGCCGGTCTTCATCTCGGCGATGTCGCCCTCATGCAGCACCATGCCGCCGATCAGCTGGACGTCGAAGTGACGCTGGCCGAGGGTGCGCTTGGCGGCTTCGCGGACGGTGGCGAAAGCGGGAACCAGCAATTCGTCGAGGGTCTTGCCGGCGGCAATCTGCGCGCGGAACTCGGCGGTGCGGGCCTTCAGCGCCTCGTCGGAAAGCGCGGCGATTTCCGCCTCCATCGCGTTGATGGCATCGACGCGCGATTGGTAGGCCTTGATGCGGCGGTCATTGGCGGAGCCGAAGAACTTGCGGGCGAGCGCGCCGATCATAACGAAATCCTGTCTTTGCAGTTCGGCGTTCAGCCGTGGGATGGTCCAGCGGGTCGCCTGTCAGTCCATCGGGACGCATCGCCGGAGGGGTCCCGAAACCGGGAGGCCGTCGGAGATGAGTGGGAATTGCGCCACCAGGGGTTCAATGGTGACGGCGCAGCCGAAATCGCGCCATCGCCACCGGCCCGGTTTCGGAGAGATATGGCTGGGGCAGAGGGTTGTCAACGGCGCGAACCCGTCAAGGATTTCATCATTTTGACAGAGTTTTCGCGTTGCCAAGAAGGGTAGTTTAAGTGAGTGTCCCGCCGACCCCAATAGCCCTACTTCCGAGATAAGGATTTTCCATGACCTTCCTATCGCCCGACAAGAAACCGGGCCAGCGCCCGGGGCTCACCCTGGCCGCCGTCACAGGCGCTTTTGCGGTGGCATTGCTCGCCAGCTTCCCGGTTTATGCGCAGGACGCCAATCCGGTGCTCGCCAAGGTCAACGGCGCTGAAATCCGCCAGAGCGACGTCGCGATCGCCGAGGAAGAACTCGGCCCCAGCCTGGCGCAGATGGATCCCGCGACCAAGAAGGACAACGTGCTGTCGTTCCTGATCGACATGAAGATCGTCGCCAAGGCCGCCGAGGACAAGAAGGTCGCCGACCGCGAGGATTTCAAGACCCGGCTCGCTTTCGCCCGCAACCGCCTCTTGATGGACAATCTGCTGGCCAGCGAAGGCAAGGCTGCGACCACCGACGAGAACATGAAGAAGGTCTATGAGGACGCCGCCAAGCAGATCACCGGCGAAGCCGAAGTCCACGCCCGCCACATCCTGGTGGAGACCGAGGCTGAGGCCAAGGCGGTCCAGGACGAGCTGAAGAAGGGCGCCGACTTCGCCGAGCTCGCCAAGAAGAAGTCGAAGGATCCGGGTGCCGCCGATGGCGGCGATCTCGGCTTCTTCACCAAGGACCAGATGGTGCCGGAATTCTCCGCCGTCGCTTTCGCGCTGGAGCCCGGCAAGATCTCCGATCCCGTGAAGTCGCAGTTCGGCTGGCACATCATCAAGGTCGAGGAAAAGCGCAACCGCAAGGCGCCGGACTTCGAGCAGGTCAAGCCGCAGATCGAGACCTATGTGGTCCGCAAGGCCCAGGCCGACTACGTCACCAAGCTGCGCGAAGGCGCCAAGGTCGAGCGCCTGGACCAGGCCGCCGCGACGCCGGACGCCAAGCCGGATGCGGCCAAGCCCGCTGAGGCGCCGAAGCCCGCCGACAGCAAGATGGCGCCGGCGAAGAAGTAAGTTCGAAACTAAAAAGCCCGCCCTCTTTTGAAGAGGGCGGGCTTTTTGCTGACTAAATGCGTCTCAGCCGATCTTGCGCCCGATATCGAGAAACTTCTGCCGGCGCTGCTGGCGGATGGTGGCTGCGTCCATGCCGCGGAGATCGTTGAAGGCCTGGGCGATGGCATCGCCGGTGGTGGCGATCATGGCGGCGGGATCGCGATGTGCGCCGCCGGCCGGCTCTTTCAGAACCTGATCGATCACGCCGAAGCGCTGCAGGTCCTGCGCGGTGATCTTCATGTTGGTGGCGGCTTCCTGCGCCTTGGTGGAATCGCGCCACAGGATCGATGATGCCGCTTCCGGCGAGATCACGCTGTAGATCGCGTGCTCCAGCATCAAGACGCGGCTGGCGGTGGCGATCGCAATCGCGCCGCCGGAGCCGCCTTCGCCGATGATGACAGCGACATTGGCGACGCCGAGTCCGAGACACGCATCGGTCGAGCGGGCAATCGCCTCGGCCTGGCCGCGCTCTTCGGCGCCGATCCCGGGATAGGCGCCGGCAGTATCCACCAGCGACAGCACGGGAATGCCGAAGCGATCGGCCATCTCCATCAGCCGCACGGCCTTGCGATAGCCTTCCGGCCGCGCCATGCCGAAATTATGCTTCAGCCGGCTTTCGGTGGTGGCGCCCTTTTCCTGGCCGAGCACACAGACCGCTTCGCCGCGGAAACGGCCGAAGCCGCCGACCAGCGCTTCATCGTCGCCGAACTTGCGGTCGCCGGCGAGCGGCGTGAATTCGGTGATCAGCGCTTCCACATAGTTCATGCAATGCGGCCGCTGCGGATGTCGCGCGACCTGCGTCTTCTGCCACGGCGTCAGATTGGCATACAGCTCATGCAACGCGCTCGCCGCCTTGTCCTCGATGCGAATGATCTCTTCGCCGATATCGCTGCCGCCGGCGGCTAGCGCGCGCAGTTCGTCGACCTTGGAATCAAGTTCGGCGACGGGCTTTTCGAAGTCGAGATAAGAGCGCATGGATTCGGTCATTCACCGGATATGGGGACAGGGCATGGCGGGCGAAACTGCCGTCGCAGGCTTTTCAAGTCAAATGGGGTGGTGAGTCAAGCCGGAGTGAGATGATTAAGTCTGTTAAATCAACAGGTTGATTTTTAGTTTGTCATTGCGAGGAGCACTTGCGACGAAGCAATCCAGTCTTTGCTGCTGCAAAGACTGGATTGCTTCGCGGAGCCTGTCATCGGGCGGCGCTCTGCGCCGACCCGTTGGCTCGCGATGACGACTTGCTTAACGCCCCCTTGAGCTTGCTGCCGCCGCCTAGAGCATGATCGCGTTGACCTGAATCGGTTTGGGATTCCCAAATCTGGTGGAGTGTGATTCAGAGGTGCTGTCTGAACGGGAGGCAGCATCGATGGCCCGCGCTTATTCTCTGGATCTTCGTGAACGCGTTGTGGCGGCGGTTGCGGCGGGCGAGAGCTGCCGGAAGGTAGCCGCGCTCTTCAAGGTGAGCGTGGCGAGTGCGGTGAAATGGTCGCAACGCGCACGCGCCACCGGAAGCCCCGCGGCCCGCCCTATGGGTGGCAATCGACCCTATGCGCTGGCCGACCAGCGGGACTGGCTGCTGAAACGCCTTGCCGATCAGCCTGATGTGACGTTGCGGGCGCTGGTGGCGGAGCTTGCCGGGCGCGGCATCAAGGTCAGCTATTATGCGGTGTGGCACTTCTTCGAGCATGAAGGCATCAGCTTCAAAAAAAAGCCTTCACGCCAGCGAGCAGGATCGCCCGGACGTGGCAAGGCGGCGGGCGCGATGGAAGCGCCTGCAAAACAAGCTCGATCCAGGCCGCCTCGTCTTTATCGATGAGACCTGGGCCAAGACCAACATGACGCGCACCCATGGCCGGGCGCCACGTGGCGAACGGCTGGTCGCGAAGGTGCCGCACGGTCATTGGCAAACCCTGACCTTCCTGGCAGCGCTGCGCTCGGATCGCATCGACGCTCCCTGCGTGATCGACGGGCCGATCAACGGCGACAGCTTCCTTGCTTATGTCGAGCAGGTGCTGGTCCCAGCCCTGAAGCCGGGTGACATCGTCGTCATCGACAATCTCGGCAGCCACAAGGGAAAGGCCGTTCGCCGCGCGATCCGCGCGGCCGGCGCGAAGCTGTTCTTCCTTCCGCCTTACAGTCCAGATCTCAACCCGATCGAGCAGATGTTTGCCAAGCTCAAAACCCTGCTGCGCAAGGCCGCAGAACGAACCGTCGAAGCCACGTGGCGCAGGATCGGAGCGCTCCTCAGCGCCTTCAGCCCTCAAGAATGCGCGAACTATTTGACAAACTCCGGATACGCTTCAACGTGAGGCAATCACGCTCTAGTCCTCGATCTTCTCATGGGCATCGGCCTGTCCGCGCTTCCAGTAGCCGGCGGCCTTGGTCCATTCGCGGGGATGGCCGCGTTCGTCCATGATGTAATGGCGCAGGCTGCGTGCGACGGAGGCTTCCGCCGCAATCCAGACGAAGCCTTCGCCCTTGGGCAAGGGATGTTCGGCCAGCGCGGCGCGGAGCAGTTCGGTGTCGTCGGTTGCCGCACCGCGCGAAACCCAGTGCGGCGTCCATGAAGCGCGTGTTTCGAAATGCTGGGTCTCGCCGGCGCCGCCGACCACGAAGGTCGTGACCGATACGTTCGGCCGCAGTTCTTCGACGCGCCGTCCGATCGCGGGCAGCGCGGTTTCGTCGCCGATCAGCAGGTACCAGTCGAAATCGTCGGGCACCACCGAAGAGCCGCGCGGGCCGCCGATTTGCAGCGTATCGCCAACCTTCGCCGTCGCAGCCCACTGCGTCGCCGGTCCGGCCTCATGCAACGCGAAATCGATCAGCAGCGTGTGCTGACCGGTGTCGAATCGCCGCGGCGTAAAGTCGCGCATCGCAGGCGCGCCGTCTGTCGGGAAGAACAGCTTGATGTGATCGTCATGCGACGGGCTGACGAAATCATGTAGCTCCGGCGAGGTGAATCCAATCCGTAGCATGTGCGGCGTCAGTCGTTCGATGGTGGTCACGGTCAGCATGCGTCGACGTAGTTCGTGACGGACGCGCAGGGTCTGGTGACGTTGTACGGTGGCATCCATCAGAGCCGCTCGATCTTGCGGGCGGCCTCGTCGATCAGTGCGACGGCGTCGAGCAACCGTTCCTTGTCGAGGCCTTCGCCGAGGCGATGCATCAGGACGCTTTTGAGATTGTGCATCGCGCGGCGAATCGGGACGGCATCGGTGCGGTCGCGCAGCGCGCCCAGCGCATCGAGCCGGGCAAACATCGCCGCGACTTCGGCGGCGCGTTGGTCGAGATGCGTCGTTCCCTCCGGCGTGATGGCGAACAGTTTTCGCGCGCCCTCCGCGACCTGCTCGTCGATCAGGCCCATTTCGCTGAGCAGCGTCAGGGTCGGGTAGACGATCCCGGGGCTCGGCGCATAGGCGCCGCCGGTGCGTTCCTCGATGGCGCGGATCAGGTCGTAGCCATGGCGGGGCTTGTCGGCGATCAGCTTGAGCAGCACCAGCCGCAACTCGCCGCCGTCGAAGACGCGACGACGTCCGCCGCGCCCGTGGCCCGGTCCGTCGAATTCCCAGCCGCCGGGGCCGCGGTCGCCGCCAAATCGCCCACCGCGCGGTCCGGCGTGACGATCGTCGCAATGGTCATGGCGCCCGCGGTGTCCGCCGCGCATCCGTTGTTCAAAACCAAACATGATAATACCTTTCAAGTCATCTTCGATATGACTAAGATATATCTTATAGCGAAAAAAAAGCAAGCCATAAGATATATCTTAGATGCATTCCAAGGATATTGAAGGGACGGATCGGGCTTTCAACCAAGCCGCAAGGCTACGCGCCTTTGCGAACCGGCTCCGCGGCTGCCATGCCGCGCTTGCGGCGATGCCACCACCAGGTCGCAAGGCCGGCGAGGGTGGCGACGATGATGACAGCGGGAATCCAGATCTGCTTGCCGTAGCCGGTATGGTGCGGCATCCCGCTATATTGATGCAGGGCCGACACCGCCAGTACGCCCGGCAGCACATGTGCCGGCGCCCACAGAACCACCGCGAGAATGTTCACCGCGTAGAATTTCACCGGTGCCATGTCGAGCGCACCGGCGGTGACTGGCACGAAGGCGCGGATAGGCGGCACGAAGCGGCCGAAGAACACCGCCAGCGTGCCGAAGCGGTGGAAGAATGCCTCGCTCTGCGCGATCACGCCGGGGTAATTCGACATCGGCCAGGTCTCGAGAATCCGGCGCTGCTGTACATGCCCGACCCAGAACGCGGTGCCGTCGCCAAGCACCGCGCCGGCCGCGGCCGACACCAGCACCCAGATCAGGTCGAGATCGCCGGAGGGTACCAGCGCGCTCAGCGCCAGGATGATGGTCGAGCCGGGGATCACCGAACCCACCACCGGCACCGCTTCCAGCAGTGCGGCGAGAAACAGCACGAGATAGCCGAGCCAGGCGTGCGCGGCGACGAAATGCGTCAGCGATTCAATCCAGGAAGCCACAAAATGTCCGATCCGGCGCCCCGCGCCATATCCGTCTGTCCCGACAATATAGAGGTGAAACCGCAAGCAGGCGGCTTTGATCCCCGCAGGGCCCCGTGAATTCATTGGCTTCCAGCCTCGCCTGATTCGCAGGGCAGGCTTCCAAAAACAACAACAAGAACCTATCTAGATGAAGTTGCAGCGGAACTTTGATTGAGCCGCGGGCTTTGTCCGGCCGCTTCTCTCTGCTACGTTCGTCGCAGCACCCCATCCGCAGCCATTTCTAGACTGGTTTCGGGATATCCGGGACCACGGAGGATTGATGACCGCCGCCATGACCAAAGCGCACGAACCCACCGGCATGCCCGACATGAAAGTGTCGGTTCGGCAGGTATTCGGCATCGACAGCGACCTCGAAGTCCCCGCTTATTCGGAAGGCGATCCGCACGTGCCGGATGTGGATTCCGACTATCGCTTTGATCGCAACACCACGCTTGCCATTCTCGCCGGCTTCTCGCGCAACCGCCGCGTCATGGTCACCGGCTTTCACGGCACCGGCAAATCGACTCATATCGAGCAGGTCGCCGCCCGGCTGAACTGGCCGTGCGTGCGCGTCAATCTCGACAGCCACATCAGCCGCATCGATCTGGTCGGCAAGGATTCGATCGTGGTGCGCGACGGCAAGCAGGTCACGGAATTCCGCGACGGCATTCTGCCCTGGGCGCTGCAGCACAACATCGCGCTGGTGTTCGACGAATATGACGCCGGCCGTCCGGACGTGATGTTCGTGATCCAGCGCGTGCTGGAAGTCTCCGGCCGCCTCACGCTCCTGGACCAGAACAAGGTGATCAAGCCGCATCCGGCGTTCCGGCTGTTCTCGACCGCCAACACCATCGGTCTTGGCGACACTTCGGGCCTCTATCACGGCACCCAGCAGATCAACCAGGGCCAGATGGACCGCTGGTCGATCGTCACCACGCTGAACTATCTGGCGCATGACGAGGAAGTCGAGATCGTGCTGGCGAAAGCCCGGCACTACCACACCAATGAAGGTCGCGACACCGTCAACAAGATGGTCCGTCTCGCCGATCTCACCCGCAACGCCTTCGCCAACGGCGATCTGTCGACGGTGATGAGCCCGCGCACCGTGATCACCTGGGCCGAGAACGCTGATATCTTCAGCGATATCGGCTTCGCGTTCCGCGTCACCTTCCTCAACAAGTGCGACGAACTGGAACGGCCACTGGTGGCGGAGTTCTACCAGCGCTGCTTCAACGCCGAACTGCCGGAGAGTTCGGTGAATGTGGCGCTGAGCTAGCCCATGCCGTCGATTTCCGTCGAGCGCACAGTCGGAAAGACGAAGAAGGCGGTGCTCGGCGGACTCATCCGATACAACAACGAGAAGATGGGGAAGCAAAAATACAAACGCTTCGCCATCTCCCTGCGCGAGGGCGATCAGATCGTCGGCGGCATCACTCGCCATTGGTTTACGAGATTGCTATGAGCACATCCAATACCAAGTTCCGCACCGGGTCGAAGGAAGCGCCGACCGAGCCGTTCAAGCGCGCGGTGACGTCGTGCCTGCGCGCCATTGCCAAGTCGCCCGAACTCGAAGTCACCTTCGCTGCTGAGCGCCCCGGTCTTTCTCCCGGCAAGGCGCGGCTGCCGGAGCCGGCGCGCAAGATGAGCAAGCGCGACGCCGCCATTGTCCGCGGCCACGCCGATTCCATCGCGCTGAAGATCGCCTGTCACGATCCCAAGGTTCATCGCAAGCTGATGCCGGGCAATCCGCAGGCTAGAGGCGTGTTCGAAGCCGTCGAGCAGGCCCGCGTCGAGGCGATAGGCTCACGCCGCATGGCCGGCGTCGCCAAGAATCTCACCGCGATGCTCGACGATCATTTTCATCGCGGCAAGTTCGACGAGATCACCGACCGCGCCGACGCGCCATTGTCCGACGCGCTGGCGATGCTGGTGCGCGAGCGCCTCACCGGCCTTGCGCCACCGGCGGCTGCGCGCAAGATGGTTGATCTCTGGCGGCCGATTCTCGAGGACAAGATCGGCCATCGTCTCGACCAGCTCGATCAGCTCACCGAAAACCAGGCCAAGTTCGGCGACGCCGTGCATGATCTGTTGTCGGCGCTGGAGCTCGGCGACGACCGCAACGCCGAATCCGAAGACGACGACAGCCAGGACGACGAGCGCCAGGGCGAGAACGATCAGGCCGGCGCCGAAGGCTCGCCGGAAAGCGACGCCGCGCAGGAAATGAGCGCCGACCAGGCGCAGCAGACGTCGGATGAGATGTCCGACAGCTCCATGGAAAGCGCACAGGCCTCGACGTCCGACACGTTCGACGACGGCGAGATGGGCGACGACGAGACGCCGGGCGAGGCGACGCGGCCGAATTCGCGCGGCGCCAACGAACCGCGCGGACCGGAATATCACGCCTTCGCGCCGAAATTCGACGAGGTCGTCGCCGCCGAGGATCTGTGCGACCACGACGAACTCGAACGGCTGCGCTCCTATCTCGACAAGCAGCTCGCGCATCTGCAAGGGATCGTCGCGCGCCTGGCCAACCGGCTGCAGCGCCGCCTGATGGCGCAGCAGAACCGCGCCTGGGAGTTCGATCTCGAGGAGGGCATCCTCGATCCCGCGCGGCTGTCGCGCGTCGTCACCGATCCGCATCATCCGCTGTCCTTCATGCATGAGAAGGAAGCCACCTTCCGCGACACGGTGGTCACGCTGCTGCTCGACAATTCCGGTTCGATGCGCGGCCGCCCGATCACGGTGGCGGCGACATGTGCGGACATCCTGGCGCGGACGCTGGAGCGCTGCGGCGTCAAGGTGGAAATTCTCGGCTTCACCACGCGTGCCTGGAAGGGCGGGCAATCGCGCGAGGCGTGGCTCGCCGCCGGCAAGCCGGCCAATCCCGGCCGCCTCAATGATCTCCGCCACATCATCTACAAGTCCGCCGACGCCCCATGGCGCCGTGCACGGAAAAATCTCGGCCTGATGATGCGCGAAGGCCTGCTGAAGGAGAACATCGACGGCGAGGCGCTGGACTGGGCGCACAAGCGGCTGCTCGGCCGCTCCGAACAGCGCAAGATCCTGATGATGATCTCCGACGGCGCGCCGGTCGACGACTCCACCTTGTCGGTCAATCCCGGCAACTATCTGGAACGGCACCTGCGCCACATCATCGAAGAGATCGAGACCCGCTCGCCGGTCGAGCTGATCGCGATCGGCATCGGCCACGACGTCACGCGCTACTATCGCCGCGCCGTGACGATCGTCGATGCCGAAGAACTCGGCGGCGCCATCACCGAAAAGCTCGCCGAGCTGTTCAGCGAGACGTCGGGCATTGCCCCGACCCATGGCCGCCGGCGGAGATTGCATTAGCAAGACAATGAAACTGTCATTCCGGGGCGCTTGTCCCGCGCATCTATGTGCGGGACAAGCGAACCCGGAATCCCGAGATGTTCAAGCACCTCGGGATTCCCCGCCACTCCAATTGGAGTGGCGGAGGTCTTCGCTCCAGCCGGCTTCGCCGACGGAAGCAAACCCCGGAATGACAAAGGCGGAGTTGACCGAGAAGGCTCTAAGTTAAAATGCCCGCCGATCTCTCCCGCCGCCGCTTTCTCATCGCCGCCGCTGCAAGCGCCGCATACCCCGCCATCGCCCGCGCGCAGACGGTGCCGGTGCCGGCACCACCATCCGCCAGAGCGCCGGTCTCCATCGAGATCGAAGCCCGGTCGATTCCCTCCTTCGATACCCGCGATCGCACCCATCTGCGCTTCGGCTCGCTGCAATACCGCAGCGGGCTGGTGCTCACCTCGAAATATCGCGACTTCGGCGGCCTCTCCGGCCTGCGGCTCGATGCCAAAGGCGAGGGCTTCATCGCCATCAGCGACAAGGGCAACTGGTTCACCGGCAAGATTGTCTACAGCGGCAATGCGATGGTCGGTCTCACCGATGTCGAAGCCGCGCCGATGCTCGGCGCCGACGGCAAGCCGATCGCCGCGCGCGGCTGGTACGATACCGAGTCGATCGCAGTCGATGGGCCACTGGTCTACATCGGCATCGAGCGCGTACATCAGATCCTGAAATTCGATTTCGGCCGCGATGGCGTCCGCGCCAGGGGCCAGGTCGTCCCGGCGCCGCCGGGGATGCGAAGGCTGCCTTTCAACGGCGGGCTGGAGGCGCTGGTGGTGATGCGCAAGGGATTTCCGCTGGCTGGCACGCTGGTCGCAATTTCCGAACGCGGCCTCGATGCCAACGGCAACATCATCGCCTGGCTGATCGGCGGCAAGGCGCCTGCGCAATTCTCCGTGCGCCGCACCGGCGACTATGACATCAGCGATGCCGTACAGCTGCCCTCCGGCGCTCTTCTGATACTGGAGCGAAAGTTCTCGCTGCTCGGCGGCGCCGGCGTCCGCATCCGGCGTATCGCGCTTGGCACGATCGTGCCCGGCGCTACCGTTGATGGCCCCACGATCTTCGAGGCCGACCTCGGCTACGAGATCGATAATTTCGAAGGCATCGACGCCCACGTCACTCCCGAGGGCGACACCGTACTGACGCTGATTTCCGACGATAATTTCTCCATGCTGCAGCGAACCCTGCTGATGCAGTTTACGCTGGTGGAATGAGCGTGCGCCTCTTTCGCAGCCGGCAGTCCGTCCCCACATCGAGCTGCCACAAGGAGGTTTCCCATGCCATTCGTCAGGATAGATCTCGGCAACGCCGCTTCGCCACACCTCAAGCAGACCATCAGCGACGTCGTCTATGACGCGATGATCGCCGTCGCCAAGGTGCCGCCGCATGACAAATTCCAAGTCATCACCGGCCACGCGGCCGACGAACTGGTGTATCCACGGGAAGGTTATCTCGGCATCGACTACAGCGCCGGCATCATCTTCATCCAGGTTACCTGGAACGCTGGCCGATCCACCGAGGTGAAGAAGGCGTTCTATCGCAAGATCGCCGACGACCTCCACGCCAAGGCCGGCGTGCGCAAGCAGGATGTGGTCATCAATCTGGTCGATGTCTCGCCGGAGAACTGGTCGTTCGGCAACGGCGAGATGCAATACGCCCCGAAGTGAGTTTGCTTGTCCCTTCCTCCTGGCGGGGAGGGACCGCTCTCACGCCGCGGCCACGACCTTTACCTGATGCGCGGATATCAACTGCCGTACTTCTGCCGCGGGTCGTGCGGGGCTGAACAGGTAGCCCTGCATTTCGGTGCAGCCCAGCGCGCGCAGCAGTTCCTTTTGCTGCTCGGTCTCGACGCCTTCCGCTGTCGTCGTCATGTTGCGCGAGGCGGCGATGTTGACCACCGCCTGCACGATCGAGGACGAGCCCTGCGGCTCGGCGATATCGGTGACGAAGCAGCGATCGATCTTGATCTTGTCGAACGGGAAGCGCTGCAGATAGCTCAGGGACGAATAGCCGGTGCCGAAATCGTCCAGCGCGATCCGCACGCCGAGCGCGCGCAGCCGGTGCAAAATGGCGAGCGCGATCTCGTCGTCGCGGATCAGCACGGCTTCGGTAATCTCCAGCTCCAGCCGCTGCGCCGGCAGGTTTGAAGCGGCGAGCGCTGCGGTAACGCAGAGCGCTAAAGACGAGCATCGGAACTGGATCGGCGACACGTTGACCGCGATCTTGATATCGTCGGGCCAGCTTGCCGCTTCCGTGCAGGCCGTTGCCAGCACCCATTCGCCGAGCTGGCTGATGACGCCGATCTCTTCGGCGACCGGAATGAATTCAGCGGGCGAAATCATCCCGCGCTCGGGATGGCGCCAGCGCAGCAGCGCTTCGCAGCCGGTGACGACATCGTCGCGCAGATTGACCAGCGGCTGGTAGTAGACCTCGAACCCGCCCTTGACGAAGCCGCGCTCGGCGATGGCCTGGCGCAAATCCAGTTCCAGCGTGCGCCGCGCCTTGACCTTGGCGTCCATCTGCGGCTCGAAGAAGCGGTGGGTGCGGCGGCCGTCTTCCTTGGCGCCGTACATTGCCAGATCGGCGTTCTTCAGGAGCGAATCGAGATCGATGCCGTCGCGCGGCGCCAGCGCGATGCCGATGCTGGCGTCGGTGAGCAGGCGATGTCCCAGGCATTCGAACGGTTCGCGGATCGCCCCATAGATGCGGGTGACGAGGTCGGTAATGTCGCTGTGGGTCTCGACGCCGGTCTGCACGATGGCGAATTCGTCGCCGCCGAGCCGCGCCACGATATCGGAGCCGCGGACACAGCCGCGCAGCCGGATCGCGATCGCCTTCAGCAGTTCGTCGCCGACCGGATGGCCCAGCGAATCGTTGATGCCCTTGAATTCATCGATGTCGATATAGAGCACCGCACATTGCGCGCCTCTCTCGACGCGCTTCAGCTCGCGGTCCAGTTCGCTGCGGAACTGGGTGCGGTTCGGCAGGTCGGTCAGCGCGTCGTAGTGCGCCAGATGAGCGATCTTCTCCTCGGTGCGGCGGCGTTCGGTGATGTCCTCGTGGGTCGCCACCCAGCCGCCATCGGCCACCGGCCGCGACGAGATCTGGATCGAGCGGCCGTCGGCGGTCTGCATGGTTGTCACACTCGGCCGCCCGACGTCGCGCATCACGTCGCCGACGTAGGCGTCGATATTGCCGGCAAAGGAGCCGGTCGCCTTGCGATGCGCGATCACCTCGCGGAACGGCCGGCCAGGCTTGATGACCTCGCGAGACAGACCGTACATGTCGATGTAGCGCTGATTGCAGATCACTACGCGCGCCTGCGCATCGAACAGCAACAGGCCCTGGGTCATGTTGTCGATGGCGGTGTCGAGCCGGTTCTTCTCCAGCGTCAGCTGCACCTGCGCGGCGTGGCTCTGCCGCCGGATGTGGCGGATGATCAGGAACAGCAGGCCGGCGACAATCAGTGCGGAGGTGCTGGCGGTCGCGACCAGGAACTTGGTCTGGGTGCGCCAGTCGGCCAGCACGCCGTCGACGGTCGTGGTGGCCACCAATGCGAGCGGAAAATCGCGCAGCAGCCGGATCGAGCCGACCCGGTCGAGGCCATCGACGGGACTGACGGTGCGCAGCGTCACGGGTTCGTCGCTGAAGCGCAGGTGCTGCATCAGCGCGCCGGTACTCATATTGCTGCCGATCAGGGCGCCGGCGTTCGGATAGCGCGCCAGCAGCGTGCCGTCGCGGTGGAACATGGAGATTGCGGCGTTGTCGCCGAGCATGACGGAGGCAAAGAATTTTTCGAGATGAGCGGGCTCGATGCCGCGGGTCACGACGCCGAGAAACTCTCCCTTCTGTCCGCTGATCCGGCGCGCGAACAGCGTTTTCCAGCGGCCGGTGATGCGGCTGAACACCGGCTGCACGACTTCATCGTCGGGGTTCAACAGCTGCGATTTCATCGCCTGAAAATATTCGCGGTTGGCGAACTTGAGGTCCGGCGGCGGCCACGAACCCGACCAGTTGATCAGATTGCCCTCGGCGTCGAGCACGGTGAGGTCGCCGGCGAAGTCATCGTCGATCTTCGATTTCAGCATCACATGGGATTCGTAACTCGCCATGTTGGTGGCGAAGCTGCCCGGTGAGACCACGCCGTTGGCGAGCAGATCGGCGGTCAGGCTCTTCTGGATCCGCTGCAGATCCTGGAACTGCTGGTCGAAATGCCGCGTCAGCAGCAGCACGGTGTTTTCCAGCTCGCGCTTTGAGTTGTCGAGGGCGCGCTGGCGGAAATTGTTCACCGTCATGGCGGTGCCCACCGCAATCGCCGTGACCAGCAGCACGCCGACCACGATCAGCCAACGCACCGAACCGCGCCGTATCGCCGCCTGAATCTCGCTTGTCGCGCGCACGCCGCCGGCCTTCTGGCCCCACAGACGATTTTTCATTTCGCCACCCCTTGGGGGGCATGGTTACCGAGCAAGAATGGAAGCCGTGTTAGCAAGGCAGGTGAACAGGGAGTTAATCTGTTCCTGCATGTGGTATCTATTTACGCCGCCAAGCGTTTTTGCTGCGGTGCGGCCGGGAAAGTCTGGTTGCGGCCGCGTGCCTTGGCGGCATACAGCGCGCCATCAGCAGCCTTGATCAGGTGGCCGGCGGTGGTCCGCGCCGACGGCTCCAGACTGGCCGCGCCGACGCTGACGGTGATGGTGGCCATCCCGTCGCGCTCCAGGGCGCCGACCTCGATGCGGATTCGTTCGCCAAGCTCGATCGCCTCCGCCAGCGACATCTCGGGCAGGATCAGCGCGAATTCCTCGCCGCCATAGCGCGCCGCGCAGTCGCTGGCGCGTTTGGCGTGGCGTGCGATGCTCCAGGCGATGCCGGACAGCACGAGGTCGCCGGCCTGATGGCCGAACGTATCGTTGAAAGCCTTGAAGTGGTCGGCGTCGATCATCAGCAGCGCCAGCGGCGTCCTGCTGCGCAGCGCGCGCCGCCACTCCTGCTCGAGGATGGCGTCGAAATGGCGGCGGTTGCTGAGGCCGGTGAGGCTGTCGGTCATGGCGAGCCGCGCCATCTGGTCTTCGACGGCGGCGCGTTTGCGCATCTCGCGCGCCAGCACCAGCATGACGCCGCAGGCGATCAGGCCGAGCGCGCCCATCGCGCCGGCGATCCGCAGGGCATCGTGGCGCCACTGGCCGAAGATGACGTCGGTGGAGCGCCCCACCATCACGATCAGCGGGTGGGTGCCCTCGCGCCAGACATACAGCCGCTGGATCTCGTCATTGGCGGCGTGGCCGACATAGGATCCGGAAAACGAGGCCAGCGCCTTCTGCACGCCGCGCAACCGGCTGACGTCCTTGCCGATCACATCCATGTCGAACGGTGCGCGCACAATCACCACGCCGTCCTGCCGGAGCACGGTGATCATGTCGTCCGGCTCGAGCTGCAGCCGGTCGATCATCTCGTGGAAATAGGAGTAGCGGATGAAGCCGGAGACCACGCCCAGAAACGTGCCGTCACGCGCCGCGATGCGCCGGCTCAGCACGATGCCATAGGCGCCGTCGTGCAGCGTCGGCTTCGAGATGTAGAGGCCGAACAGCGGATCGCGCTTGTGCACCTTGAAGAATTCGTCGTCGGCGAAATTCTGCGGCTTCGGCTCCAGCGTCGCGGAATCGATGGTGACGTTGCCGGCGGGGTCCATCACCTGGATCGCGCCGAAATGCCGGGCGGTGGCGGCGTGATCGAACAGGATCAGCTGCCGCATCGGCCGGCTGGCCCCGATGACTTCCGGTGCCGTCATGTTGCTGGCGACATTGCGCAGCGACAGGTCGTAGAGCTCGATGTTGCGGGCGATGTCGGCGTCGATCGACACCGCGAGATTGCCGAGCGTCTGGTGCGCCAGCTTCTCGTCGCCCTGGCGCATGCTGAGCAGTACGCTGCCGCAGATCGCCGAGAATCCGATCACGATGATTGTCGCCATCGCCAGCAGCCAGCGCGGCGAAATCCGATAGGGAGTCTCGGTAGTGCTGCGGGCAAACATTGGTCGTCCAAATAACTGTTTCTAATTACCGACGCATAGCATCGCTTCGGTAATGATTTGACGGCGATGCGACGAAAATACCGTTTGTACCCGCGTATTTTCGCGATCGGTTAACGCCGGCCTAAAGAGGACGTTAGAGGTTGCTCGGATGATGCGCCCGGTGCGACGGCAGGCCACGCCATGCGATGCGGCCATCACCTTCCACATGCCGCGCGGGAGGGAACTTTTAAGGGTTACGGGCGCAGATCATGGTCTTTGGGCGAAAACCGGATGAGGGATCTGAACATGAAGCGCGGTTGTCGTTTGCTGCTCGCCACCCTGCTGCTGTCTGCCGGCGCCTCCACGGCGCAGGCGCAGACCCAGACGCAGAACCTGCCGGCCTATATGGCGCCGATCGCCGGCGTCACCACGACGACCCCGGCGGAGATCGCCACCGCCAACACGCTGGCGCTCAACACCGGCATGTTCGAGCTCTACGGCAATGCCGGCAAGATCTTCCAGAAGAACATCCTCGCCAAGCACCCGGTGATCCTCGGCATGTTCTCCGGCGCCGGCGGCCGCTTCACGCTGTTCCGCCCCAACATGCCGCCGCTCGAGGCGCCGTCGGTGCCGGTGGTCTACCAGTTGCTGAAATCGGTCGGTCACTCCACCATGGCGCTGGCGCAGGTGGTCGGGCCCTATCTCGACAATCCCCAGGACACGTCGTGGCGCGGCGCCATGCTGGCCTATCGCAGCCGCATGCAGTCGGCGCTCGACACAATCGACGCCACGCCGATGCCGCCGGAATGGCGTGGCACCGTCCGCACGATCCTGACCGCCAACCTCGCATTCATGGATGAGAGCGTCGCCAAGGGCGTAGTCTCCTTCGCCGCGCTGGAGGCGTTCGCCAAGAAGCAGGCGCCGGATCTGGCCAAGGTGGTGAGCTGGGCGGCGCAGACTCAGGTCGCGCACTGGATGGAAGTGCTGGCCGGCTGGAAGACCATGCTCGGCGCCGACTGGGACAAGACCTATGCCGCCAGCAACACCATCTATGTGGCGCGGCAGAACAACGTGCTGTTCAGCGTGCTGGCGCAGTTCTTCCCGCCCGAGGCGATCAACGACCGGCTGCTGCTGATCGAGACCATCTCCTTCACCACCACCCAGGCCGAGATGCTGGAATCGCTGACCCGCATCATCGCCGACCGTTCCGTCGGCTCGCTGTTCTTCGGCAACTATCATCTGATGGACTACGAACTGATGGGAGGCGACGCCCGCCTCGCCATCATCGCGGAAACCGGCAAGCGCGGCATCAAGACCAACCTGCCGCCCGCGGTGCCGTTCGGCTCGCATCAGTGGCCGGCGCTGGTCACGGAAGGCCCGGGACCGGCGTCGATTGCGGATTTGAAGTAGGGAAGGTCGGCGATGCCTGCCGGTGTCAGAACTGGGTGACGCCGGAGCGCGTGTAGTTGAGTTCGTCCTCCGGCGCGGCCTGCGGTGCGGGCCGGGCGAATGTCATCTCGGCATGGTGCTCATGAAGCGCGCGGGTTTCCGCGCGCCATTCGGCACGGGATTGCATGGTGCGGTACAGGCTTTCCCGCGCGGTATGGGCGCTGGCCTGCCCGGACAGCGAAACCAGCGACAGCGCGAACATGGCGGCGAAAGCGAAGGCAGCCTTTGAGGATGCCTTCGAGGATGCCTTGGATGATGCAAACTTCATGACGGTTCTCCGTTGCAGGGTTTGTTGAGCGATGCCGCCATGTCGGTGCGGCGGCAGAGGTGACAGGCTTCGGGCGAAGCGCGATCGCTATAATGATGATCGCGCCACTCCGTTGCGCCGATATCAACAGGACGCAGCCGGGATGCGGCTTGTTACGCCGCCGGTTTCACATGGGTGTGAGCCGGGTGTGAGGGTGTTGTGAGCACCGGACATGGTCCGGAGTGTCAAACAACCGGGCAACCGGGCCGCGCCCGGCGCAGCGCCGCGCGAAGCCGGGTGGTTCCGGCGCGGACGCCGTGCTAGCGCTCGCTTGTCGGCTTTCGCACGGGGATAGACAGGGATGATCGAGGCGGTGATCTGGGATTTCGGCGGGGTGATCACCACCTCGCCTTTCGAGGCCTTTGCGCGCTATGAGGCCGAGCGCGGGCTGCCCGCCGATATCATCCGGCGCACCAATGCGGAAAACCATTTCGAGAACGCCTGGGCGCAGTTCGAGCGCGCCGAAGTGGACATCGATGCCTTCGACGCGCTGTTCGCGGCGGAATCGAAGGCCCTGGGCGCCGAGGTGCGCGGCCGCGACGTGCTGCCGCTGTTGTCCGGCGATATCAGGCCCGAGATGGTCGAGGCGCTCCGCCGCGTGAAAGCCAGGTTCAAGACCGGCTGCATCACCAACAACCTGCCGGCCAATGCCATGGGCAGTACTTCCGGCCGCTCGCTCTATGTCGCCGAGGTGATGGTGCTGTTCGATCACGTCATCGAATCCGCGAAAATCGGCCTGCGCAAACCCGATCCGCGCATCTACCGGATGATGCTTGAGGCGCTGTCAGTCGATCCCCGCAATTGCGTCTATCTCGACGACCTCGGCGTCAACCTGAAGCCCGCGCGCGAAATGGGCATGACCACGATCAAGGTCACGAGCGCGAAACAGGCCATCGCCGAGCTTGAAGCCGCGACGGGACTGAAGCTGGGGTAGGGGCGGCAAACTCCGCTGGAGCGGGGACGACGTGAGTTTCCACTGCGCGCGCACGCGGCCAATGACTCCCTCCCCCTCCGCGCGAAGCGAAGCTTCGCTGAAGCCGGAGGCCGGGGCGGGGGCGCCACAAGCGCCGTCGCCAATGAGGCACGCCAACGACACGGCGCGCCTCACGCCCGCTGCCCGCGCGCGTCCCGCCGATCAGATAATCGATCGATCCACGTTGCGCACGTCGCCGGTGCGGGCATCGATATCGACCTCGATCCACTTGCCGTAGCTGTCGCGGCCCTCGATCTCCCATTCGTCGCCGGTGAAATGGGTGTTCTTCACCGTCACCACGCCGATCCCGGCGGCCACCGCCAAGGCCTGCTCCAGCGTCATCGGCCCCAAGGGAGCCTGGACCGGCGCCGGCACCATGACCGCCCGGGGCGCCGGCTGCCGGACGATGTAATCCGCCGCCAGCACCGGCGTCGCCGTGCCGATCGCCAAAGCGGCCACGACAGGCAGCATCGCCTTGCGCAAATTGTGCATCAAAATTCTCCTCGATTGAGCCTGCGCCGCCACCGCAGCGCACGCGTTAAGAACCACCCGCGCGGCGCGGCGTTCCCGGAGGAAATGGGGCAATGTTGTGGGAGGAACTGGCTCAAGGGGCGCGATATGTTTCGCCGTTGTTCGGCGCAGGTGCTAATGGCCTCCCTCCCCCTCCCTCCCCCTTGCGGGGTCTAGCGGGCGAATTCGCCCGCTTGGGCGGCCGAACGACGACGATGCGCAGCATCGTCGGAAGTGGAGGCCGGGGTGGGGATGCCACGAATCCGGCACTATGTGATATCATCTATCGCAGCCGAACCCCGGAGCCGCCATGTCCAGACCGGTTATCTTCACCATCTCCGCCGCCTGGGATTCCGAGGCCTCGGTGTGGAGCGGCCATTGCGACGACATCCCCGCCGCCGCCGACGCGCCGACCCTCGACGAGTTGCTCGCCAAAATCACCGCGATGGCGCTCGACCTGCTGCCGGACAATCACCCCGACGTGGCGCCGGAGCAGGTGTTTCTGCAGATTACGGCATTGCGCGAAGCCGAGCCTGCGGTGATCTGAATGGCGCCGGCGTTCGACCGGGTGCTGCGGGAATTGCTGCGCGCCGCCGGCTGCACGCTGGTCCGGCAAGGCCGCGGCAGCCACGAAATCTGGCACAGCCCGATCACGCAGCGAAACTTCGCGGTGCCGGTCGGCATCCCCAGCCGGCACACTGCAAATGCCATCCTGCGTCAGGCCGGGTTGCCGAAGGCGTTCTGAGATTTCGGGACTCTCCCCGACTGAGCGACGTGTCCGCCGGCTCGATGAACGACGACGCAAATATAACTCGCCTTCTCGCGACGCGGCGAAGACGGCGAATGACGCTGCGCTAGGCAGCCCTGCGCGCTGCGTCTATCCCGGCGATCTCGGCGTCAACCTGAAGCCCGCGCGCGAGATGGGCATGACCACGATCAAGGTGTTCAACGCTAGGCAGGCGATCGCGGAACTGGAAGCGGCGACGGGATGGCGTTGGGGTGAGGGCGCTGGAGGTTGCAGCGCCGGTGAGCCGACCCGTCCACGTAGCCCGATCGGCGATACGTAACCCGCCATGCGCGCTAAGAGGTAACCGCTGTATTCGCTAACGAAGCCTTGCCTTTCACCAGTTCTCGGACTGTATAGGTTTCCCCAAACCGGCGAACTATAAGGTGCCCACCTGCATCTAATAGTCTCATAAGTACCCCAATTTCAGCTTGGGAAAATTGAGCTCGCCGGTCCGTACCGCGAGCGCTAGTAAGCTTGCCCAATAACGCGGGAATCGATTCGATTTCTGGCAAGGGGAATCCATCAAAGATGGTCTCAAATCTCTTGTTGAGAAAATTGCTGTCCGAATAACTATCATATAAGTAATTTTCGTTTGGTCGGGTGTAGTCGGCAAAAATTGGCCAACTCAAGCCTTCACTTACAAATGAATGCCAATTTCGCAGCGCTTCCTGCCAGCCTGTCTTTGGAGGACGTACAAAATAGTTTGCGTTTTCTCCGACGACTATTGAGGTAATCTTTGGAAGAATCATATCGAATACTACAGTTGTAAGGCTTCGCCCGTAGGAGTCTCCAGCCCAAAGAGATGAACCCTCACCCTTTTCCCAATTGTCGAAGAGTTTTCCCGTCTTCGTTGGATCCTTAAAGCGAAATGGCCACCCCGTTAGAGCTAGCCGGAATAAATCATGGGCGGACCAAAGTTCTTGTAGCCATCGAGCGCTTCTAAATAGCTCTCTAGAAACGGTTGGATCGCCAATCGGTCTGCGCTCGATTTCGTCAAGATGAGCGAGTAGCTCCGTCAACCAAGTTTTGAAAATAGAAGCTTGAATCTCATTCTGCTCACTCAAGCGCGATCGAGCGAGGTCTGTTATCGGAAGTGACCGAGCGTTTTGAACGCTCCGAGACACTTCGACTCGACCATCGGCTTTCGGGGCGAGTATGAAAGATGGTAGTCCCGGAATTGTGCCAACAGCAAATCCTCCTCGTAATAAGGTGCCTGATTGTCCATACGCGCGCGGCTCAATAGGGCGGTCCATTAGTTCCATCGGTGTTTCGCTTGCCATCGCTGCCTGAGCGCGAGAGCTTTCCGGGGCGCGATAGAAAACAATCTCCCCCTTCAAGCCTAGGTTTGGATCATCTACGGGAATTTTGATTGCAGTCGACGCCAGGTGCGGAGGTACTGGAACATTGAGGCCTTCGGGTTCAACCTCAAACGTTTCGCAGCCCTCGGCGGTTACATGTTCCAAAGTAAGAGAGAAATCGAGGTTCTTGCAGATGTTCTCTATATAAACTTTAACCTCTTCCCACCCAGGGGCAGATGCTTTTCTCGATGTCAGTTGGACGGTAACGCGCGTTCCGTAAAAACGGGGAAGTTCTGAATTGTCAGTTTCTCTGACCTCGATGAGTCTTCCTACTCCGTCAATCCAAAGACGCCTAAGGTAACTATCTTTTCGTGAAGGAGACCAAGGTGCTGTTTCAACCTCAATGCGATCACCAAGCATAAAGACGGCCATCACTCCAATTCCGAATTCTGCAATTGGGGCAAAGTCGAAACCTTTTTTGCGCAGAAATGATCGTGTTCGCAGAAATTCACTTGATTTGTAATACGAGCGACCTACCTTCAAGAAAAAATTCTCAATAATGTAACGGTCCATACCGGCGCCTTTGTCGATGACGCTGAGTCGCGGAGCCTGTCCCTCCTTCTTAGGCTCTTCGTAGATGATTTTGATCCGCCCAACTTTGGAAGGCGTGACGGTCCCATCATAACTTTGCATCAAATTGTCGCGCAGCTTGCATGCATCCACTGCGTTTTGAATGAGTTCTCGAACTGCATCCAACTTATTTCGGTAGATATTTTTCCCCATTAAAAGATCGTAAACCCGCTGCTCATCAAGAGAGAAGCGGTACGGCATATAGCGATAGCCGCTGGCTTCGATGGCGGGAACAACGCTCGGCCTAATGGTGAAAGGCCATTCTTCATCCAGGTATGTGCTTTTCGTCCGCCTGATCTCATCTTCGATTGTGTGACAGAATTCGATAATTACGTGATGGATGAATGCGCTAGGAGACCGTCCTCTAAAAACGATCCGCTCGCTTTCAATTTGCCAATTTGAAATCGCAAGGTGTTTCGACCATTCGCGAACTGACATATTTTCTCTAGGGTCGTCAGATTGGGGAAGTATGTAATGAAACAGCACGGCGGGCGTGCGTTCACGATCGAAATCGAGAATGTCCGCTAACCGTAGCGCCGCGGCAACCATGCGTGTATCGGCTACGCAGCAACCCACTGGATACTGAGTTGGGAAACGAAACTGCTCAATATTTGTCGGATCGGGATCTGTTAAAACATGAGCATCTTCGTTGTGACTTACGCAAATCTCGATCAGCTTGTCCTCGAACGAGTCTCCGTCAAAACTGAGGGCAGTTAATGGATCGCTGATTCTGATCGGGTCTTCCTTATGAAATTCGCCCAACGTATCTAATATTTGACGATAGCGGGCGCGTGTCGCGTGCCGCTCACGACAATCGAGACAGAGTAATGCTTCTTGTGCCTGTTGGACTTGATAGAGTGCTTCATGGGTAATAGCTCCGCCTGCAGTGCCGGATTGAGCAAGGTCAGTTAGTTGCGAAAGGGCCTTGGCGTATTCAGAGTCCGGATCGACGGTATCCCAAAGGCTTGACGAGGGACTAAGTCGTTCGCTTCGCTCGCGATCACTCAGTCCCATGCCGAGGTCGTGGAGATGTGCAGAAGTGACTAACAGAGCAATCTCGACTGGAGAGAGTGTCACTCGTCGTGCAGGCAATAAGGCGTGCCACATTAAATGAGCAACCTTTAGTCCGTGATAGCGATCATGCATCGTAAAGCCCTGCATTTCGCGGGCGGTTACACGGTCCATAAGAGGATGCAGGCACTTCTCCACCAAGTTGGTCAGATTGGCGTTAAGTTGCTGGCATGCTGCCTGCTCCCTCGGCCCCACCTCTCGGCCATTTTCGTACCAAGTGGCTTGGCCACTCTGATAGGCAACGAGCCGTTTCATAAGATCGAGGCCGCGTAGGGAGGTGGGAGTTTCAGGAAGTTGCATGTTAGCTCTGCGACATGAGAATCCGAGGCGAGTAGTCCACTCAAGTTCCCCCACAACCGCAAGCTGAACGGTTGAGTTTTTAAATCTGCTTTGAGTTGTTATTGCCCCCCATAAACAAAAACGGCCGGATCTCGCGATCCGACCGTTCTCAAATTCTCAGTCCGCTTGAAGTCTGGCGAAAACTTACGCTGCCGCGGCAGCGGGGGCCTTCTCGGCGGTCTTCTTCTCGATGGCGCGCTTCAGCAGCACGGCCTTCGGCGAGAGCTCGTGCTCCTTGGCCTTGATCAGGTAGGCGTCGAAGCCGCCGCGGTGATCGACCGACTTGACGGCGTTGGTGGAGACGCGCATCCGCACGCCCCTGCCCAGCGCGTCCGACAGGAAGGTCACGTTGACCAGGTTCGGCAGAAACCGGCGCTTGGTCTTGTGGTTCGAGTGGCTCACCTTGTGGCCCACCTGGGGGCCCTTGAGTGTCAGTTCGCAGCGCCGAGACATGGCGAAAATCCTCTGTCATCCCCGCACACGGCCCAAAGCCAGGCAGGGGTTCAAAATCACGTCCATTTCAGGAACCGCGGACGTATAGGGGGCTTGGCCGCCAGCGTCAAGATATCAGGCTGCGCAAAGTCGCGGCGAGCCGCGGCGGTGCGCCCCGTTTAGCGCAGTTTTGCCATGCGGTTCAATCATATAATCGACGTATTCGGGCCGGAAATATCGCGATAACATCGCGGTCTTCTCCCATTGCTGACAGGCCGGGGAACCCCGCCAGGGAATTTTCGAGTGAACCTTCACGTCAACACTCCTGTTAAGGCGCGGCGATCGCTGCTTTCGCGCCTGCGGTTCGCCTGTGGCGCCGCGGTGGCCGCCGGTGCCGGCCTGGCCGCGCTGCTGGCCCTGGGCGCGCCGGCGCAGGCGCAGGGCAAGCTGGAAGCCAAATATGAAGCCAGCCTGGCCGGCATTCCGGTCGGCAGGGGCGCCTGGTCCATCGACATTTCGGACGATAATTACAATGCCTCCGCCAGCGGCGGCACGTCCGGCCTGCTGAAGGCCTTCGCCGGCGGTTCCGGCACCGGCGCCTCGCAGGGCCGCGTCGTCGCGGGCTCCCTGGTGCCGTCGAATTATACGGCCACCACCACCTCGTCGAAGAAATCCGAAACCATCCGCATGGTGGTGACCTCGGGCTATGTGAAGGAATTCTCCATCGATCCGGAGCCGCCGGTCGATCCGGATCGCATCGCCGTCACCGATGCGCATCGCCGCAATGTGCTCGATCCGATGACCGGCTCGCTGCTGCGCGTGCCCGGCACCGGCGAGGTGCTGGCCGCCGATTCGTGCCGCACCGGCACCTCGATCTTCGACGGCCGCATGCGCTACGATCTCAAGCTCGACTACAAGCGCATGGAAACCGTCAAGGCCGAGAAGGGCTATCACGGCCCCGCGGTGGTCTGCGCGCTCTACTTCACCCCGATCGCCGGCTACATCCCGGATCGCGCCGCGATCAAATATCTCGCCGCCCAGCGCAACATCGAAGTCTGGTTCGTGCCGGTCGCGGGCACGCGGGTGCTGGTGCCGTTCAAGATCACGGTTCCGACCCCGCTCGGCGTCGCCGCGCTGGAGGCCATCGAGTTCGCCACCACGGCCGTGCCGCCGCGCACCGCCGCCCGCACCAACTAGCGCCCGGCGCGGGGAAGCCTCTGCCGCAGGATTGCCGCAGGATTTTTCGACGTCCTGCGGCGGAAATGCGGCAGCGGAATCGGCGCAATGGCGCTTGACTCAAACCCGGTTCGGAGTCCGCACGACGTTAAGAAAATTGCCGGTTTCGCCGCCCTTGTTGCAGCAGCGCAAACTTGATCTAGTAATCAAAGTTGGAGCGCGCCGCGAGATGTTGGGGAGAACATCGTTCCGCGGTGCGGAGTCACCGATTCGGGCCGCTTTCGTTCCGGACTCGTTCCAAGCCTTAAGCCGCGACTTCTGATGCGTCGCAATGTGATACAGTCTTGAAAAGCCTGCGACGCGGAAATACCTGAAAAACATGGCCTTTTCTTCTTCCCCGCCCACGCTGTCGAACGGCCGGGCTCCCGGCGCCGGCGTCACCGCGGTGCTCGGCCCCACCAACACCGGCAAGACCCACCTCGCCATCGAGCGCATGCTGGCGCATTCGTCGGGCATCATCGGCCTGCCGCTGCGCCTGCTGGCACGCGAGGTCTATAACAAGATCGTCGATCGCGCCGGCGTCGATTCCGTCGCGCTGATCACCGGCGAAGAGAAAATAAAACCGCCGAAGCCGCGGTTCTGGGTCTCCACCGTCGAAGCGATGCCCAGGGACCTCGACGTGTCGTTTCTCGCCGTCGATGAAATCCAGATCGCCGCCGATCTGGAGCGCGGCCACGTCTTCACCGATCGCATCCTGCATCGCCGCGGCCGCGACGAAACGCTGCTATTGGGTGCCGCGACGATGCGCCCGATCATCGAGCGCCTGCTGCCCGGCGCCAGCATCGTCACACGGCCGCGCCTCTCGCATCTGGAATTCGCCGGCGACCGCAAGATCACGCGGCAGCCGCGCAGGACAGCAATTGTCGCGTTTTCCGCCGACGAAGTGTACGCCATCGCCGAGCTGATCAAGCGCCAGCACGGCGGCGCCGCGGTGGTGCTGGGCTCGCTCAGCCCGCGCACACGCAACGCGCAGGTCGCGATGTTCCAGTCCGGCGATGTCGATTACCTCGTCGCCACCGACGCGGTCGGCATGGGGCTCAATCTCGACGTCGATCACGTCGCCTTCGCCTCCGACCGCAAATATGATGGCTATCAATTCCGCCGTTTGAATCCGTCGGAGTTCTCGCAGATCGCCGGCCGCGCCGGCCGCGCGACGCGCGACGGTACCTTCGGCACCACCGGCCGCTGCGCGCCGTTCGAGCCGGAACTGGTCAACGCGCTGCAGAACCACACGTTCGACAGCGTCAAAGTGCTGCAATGGCGCAATTCGAAGCTGGATTTTTCTTCCATCGCCGCATTGCAGGTCTCGCTGGCGCTGACGCCGACCCATGATGCGCTGACCCGCGCGCCGATCGCCGAAGATCTCCGCGTGCTCGATCACGCCGCCCGCGACGCCGATGTGCGCGACTGGGCCCATGGCGCCGCCGCCGTGGAAAAGCTATGGGATGCCTGCCAGATTCCAGATTATCGCCGCATTGCGCCGGCAGCACATGCCGAGCTGGTGGTGACGATCTATGGCTTCCTGATGCAGAAGGGCCGCATTCCGGATGCCTGGTTCGCCGCACAAATCGCGCAAGCCGACCGAACCGATGGCGATATCGACACGTTATCGGGCCGAATCGCGCAAATCCGGACCTGGACCTTTGTGGCAAATCGTCCCGATTGGCTCGCCGATCCCGATCATTGGCAGGGAATTTCTCGCGAACTTGAAAATAAACTGTCAGATGCACTGCATGAACGGCTCACGGAGCGTTTCGTTGACCGTCGTACCAGTGTATTGATGCGCCGCTTGCGGGAAAACACGATGTTGAATACTGAAATTGGTAAGACTGGCGAAGTGATCGTAGAAGGCCATGTGATTGGCCGTCTGGACGGTTTCACCTTTGCGCCCGATGCGGCCGAAGCCGGCTCCGACGCCAAGGCCTTGCAGGCCACCGCGCTGAAGGCGCTGGCCGGTGAAATCGACGCCCGCGCCGAGAAATTGTCGAACGCGCCGGACGATCAGTTCGTGCTGGCCTCCGACGGCACCCTGCGCTGGACCGGTGACGCCGTGGCGCGTCTGGTCGCGGCCGACGACGTGTTGCATCCCCGCCTTCGCATCATCGCCGACGATCGCCTCTCCGGCGCGCCGCGTGACGCCGTGCAGGCGCGGCTCGATCTCTGGCTGAAGACGCATATCGAAAAACTGCTCGGGCCGTTGTTCGATCTCACCAAGGCCGAGGACATCACCGGCATCGGCCGCGGAATCGCCTTCCAACTCACCGAAGCGCTCGGCGTGCTGGAGCGGCAGAAGATCACCGCCGAGATGAAGGATCTCGATCAGCCGTCGCGCGCTACCTTGCGCAAATACGGCGTGCGGTTCGGCGCCTATCATATCTATGTGCCGGCGCTGCTGAAGCCCGCGGCGCGCGCGCTGGCGCTGCTGCTGTGGGCGCAGAAGCAGGACAATGTCGACATGTCCGCGCTGTCCACCGCGCAGCATCTCGCAGGCTCCGGCCGCACTTCGTTCCCGGTCGACAAGCTGCTCGATCGCGACGCCTATCGTATCCTCGGCTATCGCCAGTGCGGCGAACGCGCCGTGCGCGTCGATATTCTCGAACGTCTTGCCGATCTGATCCGTCCGGCGCTGTCGTGGCGCGAAGCCTCATTGGGCGAGAAGCCCGCCGGCGCCTTCGATGGCCGCAGTTTTGTGGTCACGCAGGCGATGACCTCGCTGACCGGTTCGGCCGGCGAAGACTTTGCCTCGATCCTGCGCGCCCTGGGCTATCGCATGGAGAAGCGCGCGCCGCTGCCGCCTGCTGCACCGAAGCCGGTGGCGGCGACGACGCCGATCGAAGTCGTTGCGACAGACGCTGCACCATCTGAGACATCGGCATCCGATGCGGCGCCTGCTGAAGATGCCGTTGTCGCGGCCGATGCGGTTGCTGCAGAGCCTGCGGTCGCAGTCGAAACCCAGGAGATTGCCGACATCACCGGCGATGTGCCTGATGTTGCGGAAGTCGTTGCTTCGCCATCGGCCGCGTTGCTGCCCGACGTGGATCTGGTGCCGAGCGTCGCGAGCGAGCTCGTTTCCGTCGAAGCGCAGCCGGAACCGGCTGCTGCGACCGAAGCAGCCGCGCCTGCGGAAGCAGCTGCACCTGCCGAAGCGTCCTCTGAAGCAGAAGCAACGGAAGCTGTGGCCGCCGATGCGCCCGCGGCTGACGCCGCAGCCGAAGCCGTCGTCGCGGCACCGGAAATGGTTGAAGTCTGGCGCCCTGGTGGCCGTTCGGAAGAGCGTCGCCCGCCGCGGCACGATCGCAACCGTCATCGCAATCCAAATGCGCAAGGCGCTGCGCAAACGGCCCCGGCCGAAGGTGCCGACGGCGCCAAGCGCGAGCGCCACGGCGATCGTCCGAATCAGGGCCGCCGCGATCGCAGCAACAACGAGTTCCGTCGTCCGCGCAGCGATGCGCCCGCCGCCAATGCCGGCGCAGCCGCCGAGGGTGCGCCGAATCGCGGGCCGCGCGACAACGACAACAAGGGCCGTCCGCCGCGCGAGCGTTTTCAGGACAAGGGCAAAGGCAAGTTCAAGGGCGGCGACAAGGGTGGCCGTGATGGACGCCCGGATCGTGGCGACCGCAGCGGCGGTGCGACCCGTCCCTACGCGACCAGTGCAGCCCCGCGGGAGCGCGATCGCCCGATCGATCCCAATTCGCCGTTCGCCAAGCTGGCGGCGCTCAAGGAGCAACTGGCCGCCCGCAAGGACTAAGAGGCGTGACTTCACCTCTTCCCGCCTAGCGAAGCTTCGCTTCGTGCGGCGGGGCGAGGGAAGCAAGATCGCCGTATGATGTGATGTGGTGCTGCTTGGAACGCCAGCGTCTCGATAAATGGCTGTGGCACGCGCGGGTGGTGAAAGCCCGTACCAGCGCTGCTGCGCTGGTCGAAGCCGGCCAGGTCCGCATCAACGGCGAACGCGAGAAAGCCCCGGGACACACGGTGAAGATCGGCGACGTGGTTACCGTCGCGCTCGACCGCACCGTGCGGGTGATGAAAGTCACCGGATTTGCCGAACGGCGCGGCGATGCCTCGGCGGCGCGGGAGCTCTATGCCGATTTGCAACGCCCGCACGAGTGACTATCTAGGCTGGATGTCACGGCAAAGCGGCAGCGGTGGCAAGTTATTTCCTTCGATCGCAAACGCTTTGACAGATGCGAGACGCATCCCTTGCGGCTGCCGGATGGGTGCGCTACGCAAACACTGAAAATCGATTGTTTCCGGAGCCTTGGATGACCTACGTCGTCACTGAAGCCTGCATCAAGTGCAAGTACACCGACTGTGTTGAAGTCTGCCCCGTGGATTGCTTCTACGAGGGTGACAACATGCTCGTCATCCATCCCGACGAATGCATCGATTGCGGTGTCTGCGAACCGGAGTGCCCGGCCGACGCCATCAAGCCGGATACCGAAGCGGGCCTGGAGAAGTGGCTCGAGGTGAACACCGAATACGCCAAGACCTGGCCGAACATCACCCAGAAGAAGGAAGCCCCGGCCGACGCCAAGGATTTCGACGGCATGGAAGGCAAGTTCGAGAAATATTTCTCCCCGGCACCTGGCACCGGCGACTGATCGGCCGATGGCGCGATTGCGCCTCTGGCAATACCGCCCTCGTGGCTTGGAATTTAACCCTACCCCCGATTATGACCTGCTAACGGCCCTGAAACGGCCTTGGCGGGGCATAAATCATTGATTTTTGCGGGAAATGTGCTATTATAGGCACAATTCAAGAAGCTGGACCCTATGGTGCCGCTCGATTGGCCCTGCCGGGTTCCCCGTTTAAACATCAAACAGGGGCGTGGCAGTTTCCGCGCACAGGCTGTGTCACAGAAAACGCGTAAAAAGAGTGTTTCCAAGGGTTCGAAGAAAGCACCCGCGGCTAGCCGCAGTGCAACCAAAGGCCGTGCCCGGGCTTCTGTCAAGGACACCCGGACCGCCGCGAAGGCTGCGGCTGCCAAGTCTCTTAGTGCGAAGTCCTCCAAAAACAAAAGAAGTGCAATGCCCAACAAGACTGCAAAACCTGCTGCCAAGACCGCTGTGAAGGCTGCCGCTCCGAAGGTCGCTGCGACCAAGACCGCCGCTGCCAAGGCTGCTGCCCCGAAGGCCGCCGCCCCCAAGACTGCACCGAAGGAAGCCGTGAAGGTCGCCGCCAAGCCGGTGGCTGCCAAGACCGCCGCCGTTGCCGCCAAGCCAGCCGCTGCCGCGCCGCGCGTCGAGGAGCCCAAGAAGGTGCTGACCCAGCGCCAGGGCTTCAAGACCGGCGAATTCGTGGTCTATCCGGCCCATGGCGTTGGCCAGATCCTGGCCATCGAGGAGCAGGAGATTGCAGGCGCCCGGCTTGAGCTGTTCGTGATCAATTTCATGAAGGACAAGATGACGCTGCGGGTGCCGACTGCCAAGGTCGCCAATGTCGGCATGCGCAAGCTGTCGGAGCCGGCGCTGGTGAAGCGCGCGCTCGAGACGCTCAAGGGTCGTGCCCGCATCAAGCGCACCATGTGGTCGCGCCGCGCCCAGGAATACGAAGCCAAGATCAATTCCGGCGACATCGTCGCGATCGCCGAAGTGGTCCGTGATCTGTTCCGGTCGGATTCGCAGCCCGAGCAGTCCTACAGCGAACGCCAGCTGTATGAAGCTGCCCTCGATCGGCTGTCGCGCGAAATCGCGGTCGTGCAGCACGTCACCGAAACCGAAGCGGTCAAGGAAATCGAAGGCCAGCTCGCCAAGAGCCCGCGCCGCGGCGCCAAGGCCGAAGCCGGCGCGGAAGTCGAGACCGATGCAGACGCCGATGGCGATGGCGACGACGCCGCGGTGGCAGACGAAGCAGCGTAAGCTTCGTCTACGTCGAACAATCAAAAGCCCGGCCGCAAGGCCGGGCTTTTTTGCTGTTAACGAACAATCTCTCGACGTGTCGTCCCGGCAAGCGAGCTTGCGAGCGCAAGCCCAAGGGATTCAGCCAAGTGCATTACTATGCACTTGGCTGAATCCCGGAGGATCCATAACCCCTAGCTTCTCGTTTTGGCACTGTGGCGGAGGCCTTCTACGATCAGCGAGGCCAGGGGTTATGGGTCCCGGCGTTCGCCGGGACGACTCGTGGAAAGGTGTCGCGCGAAGCGCAGCCGCCCGAGCTAATCCACCACGATCTTGACGAGGTCCCGCGCTTTCACCGTCGCATGGGCGTCCAGCCCGTTCAGCACGCGAAAGCGCTCGGCGGGGCGATCGACGCCGTTCATCCGATGCGACAGCGACTCCACGGTGTCGCCCGGCTGCACCGTGATCACCTTGATGCGCAGCGGCCGCGCCGCCTGGATCTCGGCCAGCGTCAGGCGGCGGAACGAGCCGACGGTCTCGCGGGCGTTGCGTTCGCTCTCGGTGGTCTTCTGCTTGGCGGCGAAGATGAAGCGGTAGACGTCGCTGCCGAACCGCAGCGCATAGACCCGGAACTGCCACTGGTCGCCCTGCGCGATGGCGGAGGCCGCGGGGAAACCGTTGATGGTCACTTCCTCGGTGGTGGCCTTGTCGACATTCTCCATCCAGCCGGAATTGAGATAATCGCTCAGCGTCTGCTCGGCGGGCACGCGGACCACGTCGAAGCGCATCGCCTGATTGCCGCCCTCGCGAACGCCGATCACCGCCTGTGCGGTGTTGTCGAGCGTGAACGCTTCCGGCGCCTGGAAGGTGAACCCGAGTTTGGGATGCAGGAAGCGTCGGCCGCGCACGAAACCTTCGCTGGGGTCTTCGCCATAGACGATGTTGTCGATCGCCGCGAGATAGGTCTCGCGGTCACGCTCGCCGCCTTCCGGCGAGGAATATTGCCGGGCATTGGCCTGGGCGTTCTGCACCCGCTCCGGCGTTGCCGGATGCGACGACAGGAAGTCCTGCGCGCGCGGATCGAGCGGCGTGCGGTTGGCCTTCATCGCGGCGTTGCGCTCCATCGAGGCCAGGAAGCGCGACGCGCCGTAGGGGTCGAAATGGGCGCGGGCGGAGATGCCGACGCCGATGCCGTCGGCCTCGAATTCCTGCGCGCGCGAGAAGCTCGCCATCGTCAGCTTGGATTTGGCCAGCGCCAATGCCGAGATGTCGGGGTCGCTGCCCATGTCGGTAACGACGCGGGTGACCACCGCGGCCTGCCGCGCCTGTTCCTCCCGGATCGAGGCGTGCTTGGCCAGTACATGCGCCATCTCGTGCGACAGTACCGAGGACAATTCGGAGGTGTCAGAGGCCAGTGCGATCAGGCCGCGCGTGACATAGAGCTGGCCGCTCGGCAGCGCGAAGGCGTTGACCGCGCCGGAATTCAGGATCGTCACCTTGTAGGCGAGGTCGGGCCGCTCGGAGGCCGCGACCAGCCGCTCCACCGTCTTGGTGATCAGGGCTTCGAGCTTGGCATCGTCGTAGGAGCCGCCATAGGAGGCGAGAATCCGCTCGTGCTCCTTTTCGCCGGCGGGCGTTTGCGTCACGACGGCGCGTTGCGGTTTGGCGGGAGGCGCCGGCTTGGTGGCGACTTCGAAGCGGCTGGCATCGCCGCAGGCGGACAGAGTAACGGCCACGCACAGCAAAACCGACGCAGCCCAAAGGCGGCGGCTCAAACCGGTTTGCCGTCGTCCCACTCCTGTCACGTCGTCACTCTCTGCCCAGTGGCCTAATCGTCCCCGACCACTTCAATCTGCCCCACCCGGAGCACCTCGATCCGCGGCCCACCCCGCTTCTCGACCCAGCCTCGAACGCGAATTCGTCGTCTTTCGAATGGCTTAGGCGTAATTCCCGTCGTCTCCAACGACGCCATCATGCGCCTTGAAATAGTCACAGCAAAGTCCTGAGTCCAGCGCCGGCCGAAATTGATGTAGGTCGTCGCCCCGGCCTGCCGGACCGACAAAACTCTCCCCTCGACCACCGCGAACTGCCCGATATCGGCCAAAATATCGCCCGGACTTTCCGCGTTTTTTATGACGGTGGATCTGCCCCAGATACCGCGCCTGGCTTTGCGGGCCGCGGCCTCGGCGATTGCCAGTTCCGCGGCGCAATCCTTGTCGCTGACGGTGGCCGAGATCAGGGTCTCGCCTTGCGCCAGAAGCTGACCCTGAACGGAGGCGGCGGACGGATCGAGAAACACGAAGGCCGGCTGCCGGCCATAGCGATCCGGTGTGTCGCTCTCGCCATGCAGGGTCACATCACGTCCGGCAATCAACGCCGTTAGGGCTGAGGCCGCATCGGCGGTTTTCGATCCTGCTGCGATCGGTTCGATTCCCGCGAGACGCACCTCGCGGCCGTCCTGCAAACGAAACGTCCGGACGTCGATGATCTCAGCGACGCGACCCTCGCCTTGCGGTTCGAACAGGCAGCCGGCGGCGCGCGCAGAAGGACTCGAAGCTGCGACATACATCATCGCCAGCAACGGAATCGTCGCGCTTCGAAAGCCTGTTGTTGCGATCACTGCACGCATCGCGGAGTCCTGCCTCCCACGCCAACCGCGCGTTGACCATAGCAAACTCATGCATTCCGTTTTGCGGAAAACGCGCGCGTTTGCGCCTTTTCTTCGCACCGCCGCGGCTTGCCGCTGGGGTTCCGTTGCGGCATGATCGCGCCAACAATAACGAACGCCGCAACACGCTGCGGAGAGTTCACAGGGAGGACTATGTGAAGAGAATTGTTTCAGGCCTGCTCGCGTCGGTGATGGTGTTTTCCGCGACGGCGGCGATGGCGCAATCCAAGCCATTGAAGCTCGGCGCGATCCTCGACATGTCCGGGCTTTATGCCGATATCACCGGACCGGGCAGCGAGACCGCGGCGAAGATGGCGGCGGAAGATTTCGGCGGCGAGGTGCTCGGCCGCAAGATCGAAATCATCGCGGCCGACCATCTCAACAAGGCCGACCTCTCCGCCAACATCGCCCGCGACATGCTGGATAATCAGGGCGTCGAGGCGATCATCGACGTTGCGGCGTCGGCGACCGCGCTGGCCGCCAGTGAAATCGCCCGCGCCCGCGGCAAGATCATCATGTTCAACGGCCCCGGCTCGATCCGCCTCAGCAACGAGGCCTGCGGCCCCTATACCGTGCACTATGTGTTCGACACCTTTGCGCAGGCCAACGTCACCGGCCTGGCGACCGTCAAAGCTGGCCTCGACAGCTGGTTCTTCCTCACTGCCGACTATGCGTTCGGCCAGGATCTCGAGCGCGACACCACCGCGGTGGTGCTGAAATCCGGCGGCAAGGTACTCGGCGGCGTCAAGCATCCGCTCAACACCTCGGACTTCTCGTCATTCCTGCTGCAGGCGCAGAGTTCGAAAGCCAAGGTCGTCGGTCTCGCCAATGCCGGCGGCGACACTATCAACGCGGTCAAGCAGGCGGCTGAATTCGGCCTGACCCGCAGCGGCGGCCAGAAGCTGTCGCCGCTGCTGGCCTTCATCTCCGACATCGACAGCGTCGGGCTCGAGACCGCGCAGGGCCTGATCCTTGCCGAAGCGTTCTACTGGGATCTCAACGACGAGACCCGCGCTTTCACCAAGCGCTTCCAGGAGCGCACCAAGCGCGTGCCGACCTCGGCGCAGGCCGGCGTCTATTCGTCGGTGACGCATTATCTCAAGGCGGTGAAGGCGGCAGGCACCACCGATGCTGCGCCCGTCATGAAGATCATGAAGGACACGCCGATCAACGACATGTTCGCCAAGAACGGCAAGATCCGCGAAGATGGCCGCATGGTCCACGACATGTATCTGTTCGAGGTCAAGAAGCCCTCGGAATCCAAGGGGCGCTGGGACGACTACAAGCTGATCGCCACCGTACCCGGCGATCAGGCCTTCCAGCCGCTGGAAGCCTCGCGCTGCCCGCTGGTGAAGAAGTAAGCCGAACGATGACCACCCCCTCGTCATTGCGAGGAGCACTTGCGACGAAGCAATCCAGCCTTGCTACCCGAAAGACTGGATTGCTTCGCTGCGCTCACAATGACGATGTCGGGCGATAACGAATAACAAAAAGGACTTCCCGATGAACGACATGGTTCTCCAGACGCTCGACAACGGCCTGCTCACCATCACCATGAACCGGCCGGACCGGCGCAACGCGCTGAATGTCGAGATGACGCAGGGCCTGGTCGCGGCGGCGCGGCGTGCGGCGGAGGATCATGACGTGCGCGCGGTGCTGCTGAAGGGCGCCGGCGGCACCTTCTGCGTCGGCGGCGACGTCAAGTCGATGGCGGCGGGCCGCGCGCCGTTGCCGTTCGAAGCCAAGATGGCCAATCTGCGCCGCGGCATGGAAGTGTCGCGCATCCTGCACGAGATGCCGAAGCCGGTGGTGGCGCAGGTCGACGGCGCCGCGGCAGGCGCCGGCCTTTCGATCGCACTGTCCTGCGACATTCGTGTCGCCAGCGCGTCGGCCAAGATCACCACCGCCTTCGCCAAGGTCGGACTATCGGGCGACTACGGCGGCACCTATTTTCTGACTCATCTGCTCGGCAGCGCCAAGGCCCGCGAGCTCTATCTGATGTCGCCGGTGCTGACGGCGCAGGAGGCGCTGGCGCTCGGCATGGTGACGAAGGTGGTGCCCGATGCCGAGATCGATGCCGCCGCGCATGATCTGGCGATGTCGTTCGCGCAGGGGCCGACGGTGACGCTCGGCTACATCAAGAGGAACATTAACAACGCCGAACACCTGTCGCTGGAAGCCTGCTTCGACGCGGAGGCGATGCACCACTCCCGCGCCAGCGACACCGCCGACCACAAGGAAGCCGCCGCGGCCTTTGTGGAAAAGCGCAAACCGGCATTTCGGGGGCACTGAGATGGCTCACATGCGGCTCCGCCAAATCTGTCTGGTGGCGCCGCATCTGGAGCCGGTGGTCGGCGACATCGCCGCCATCCTGGGAATAGCCGTCTGCTACCGCGACGGCAACGTCGCCAAATACGGCCTCGAAAACGCGTTGCTGCCGGTCGATACCACGCTGCTGGAAGTCGTCGCGCCAACCCAGCCCGGCACCGCCGCCGGACGCTTCCTCGACAAGACCCACGGCCATAGCGGCTACATGGCGATCTTCGCCTGCGACGATCCCGACGAGCGCGGTCGCAACGCCGAGAGCATCGGCGTCCGCATCGCGAATGTGATCGACCACCCGCCCTATCACGGCGTGCAACTGCATCCGCGCGATTGCCGCGCCGCGTTCATTGAATTCAACCACACTGACGGCAGCGACGACATTCTGGGACCCTATCCGCCGGCAGGGCCGGACTGGCAGCAATCGATCCGCACGGATGCGACGCAAGCGCTGATCGCGGTGGAAATGCAGAGCCCGGACCCTGCCGATCTTGCGCAGCACTGGAGCCGCATCATCGGGATTCCTGTGAGCCACGGCGCGCATGGCGAGCCTGAAATCGCGCTGGTCAATTGCAGCTTCCGCTTCGTCAAGGGTGCGAGCGACGCCATGACCGGCCTGACATTCCGCGTCAACGATATCGCGCAAGTGCGCGATGCCGCGCGGTCGCGCGGCTGCCCGTGCGGCGGCGATTTCTTTCTGCTCGGCGGGGTGACGTTTCATATCGTCGCCTGAACCCGCGATCAAAATGTCCGGACATCAAGAACAATAAAAACAAGGAACTGCTGAATGCCTCTTGCTGATCGTCAACATCCGCTCGATTCGTTCTTTTCTCCCTCCAGCGTTGCCATCATCGGCGCCTCGCGCGACGGGGTGAAGATCCCCGGCCTGCTGCTGGCGTTCCTGCGCAAGAATGAATTTCCCGGCCCGATCTATCCGGTCAATCCGAACTATCCGGATATCGAGGGCCTGAAGTGCTATCCGACCATTACCTCGATCGGCCAGCCGATCGACCTCGCCATCGTCATCATCCCCGCCCGCGCCGTGCTAGGCGCTCTCCAGGAATGCGCTGCCGTCGGCGTGAAAAATGCGATCATCATCTCGTCGGGTTTTGCGGAGGAGGGCGGCGACAGCGCCGACATGCAGGACGCCATCGCGGCGCTTGCGAAACAGACCGGGATGCGGATCTCCGGCCCCAACGCCGAAGGCTTCTTCAACGAGACCAAACGAGTCGCGGCGACCTTCAGCCCGACCGTCGACGTCAGGCCGGATCATCCCCGTCTGCTCGCCACGAAACGCCGGATCGGCATCGTCGCGCAATCAGGCGGCATCGGCTTTGCCATCTACAACCGCGCCAAGGCGCTCGGCATCGCGCTGAGCTACGTCATCAGCACCGGCAATGAATCCGATCTCGGCGCCGGCGAATTTCTCGATTACATGGTGCAGGACTCTTCCACCGACGTGATCCTGCTGTTCATCGAGGGCATTCGCGACACAGACAAGTTTCTCGCCGCCGCGCGTCGCGCGGCCGAGAGTGGCAAACCCGTGATCGTGACAAAAGTCGGCCGCTCCGGCGCCGGTGAACGTGCGGCAGCCTCGCATACCGCCAGCATGGCCGGCTGGACCGCCGCCTATGACGCGGTGTTCGCCAAATACGGCTTTATCGTTTCCAACGATCTCGACGAGGCCGTCACCATCGCCGCGGTGCTGACCACAACGCCGCTGCCGAAGGGCGACCGCGTCGCCGTCGTCACGGTGTCCGGCGGCGCCGGCATCTGGGGCGCCGACGCGGTGTCGGCGCAGGGCCTGCAGGTGCCGGAATTGTCCGATGGCGTGCAGGCGACAATCCGCGGCCTGATCCCGTCCTACGGTTCGCCGCGCAACCCGGTCGATATCACCGCGCAGGCTGTGCATAGCGGTGGGCTGCAGAAGACCATCGATCTGCTGGCGCTGTCCGATGAAGTCGATGCCATCCTGGTGGTGATCTCGCTGTCGAGCGAGACGCGGATGCCGTTCAAGAAGCCGGAGCTGAAGCCTGTCATCGACGCGCAGAAGAAGCCGATCGTATTCTGGTCCTACACGCTGCCGTCGAATTTCGCGCGCACCGTGCTTGCGGAATCAGGTGTCGTGGTGCTGTCGGGCCTGACCCATGTCGCCGTCGCGCTGCGTCAGCTGGTGCAGCACGCAAAATTCAAGCTGCCGCCGTCGACCGAAGTTGCCGCACCGGCGCTGCGCGATCTGTCGGCGCATCTGACATCCGCGACGTTGTCCGAACACGACAGCAAATCGCTGCTGCGCGCCGCCGGCATCGCGCTGCCGAATGAAATTCTGGTGACGGAGAAGGGCGCGCTTGACGGCGCCATCGCCAAGGCCGGTTTTCCGCTGGTGCTGAAAATCCAGTCGCGCGACATCCCGCACAAGAGCGAGGTCGGCGGCGTCCGCGTCAATATCGGTTCGAAGGAGGAAGCGGCGGTCGCTTACGATGCGCTGCTTGCCGGTGCCTTAAAACATCGACCCGACGCTGTCATTCAAGGCGTGCTGGTCAGCCCGATGGCCAGGAAGGGCGTCGAGATCATCGTCGGCACCATGCTGGACGCGACGTTCGGGCCGATGATCATGGTCGGCCTCGGCGGCATCACCACGGAATTGTTCAAGGATGTGGTCTATCGCCCGGCCCCGGTGAGCGCGGATGAAGCGGCCTCGATGCTCGGCGAGTTGAAAGCCGCGCCGCTGCTGAATGGATTCCGCGGCGCTGCGAAGGCCGATGTGCCGGCGCTGGCGGGGTTGATCGCGCAAATCTCGCAACTCGCCGCGCAGTTCGGCGCGGAAATAGCGGAGATCGAACTCAACCCGGTGCTGGTGCATCCGGCCGGGGAGGGCGTCACCATCGTCGATGCGCTGGTGGTGCGGAAGGGCACATAGCCCCACGAGTCGTCCCGGCGAAAGCCGGGACCCATGACCACCGGCGTTTCTGATACAGGAGAGCCTCTGCCAGAGTGCTCAAACGAGACGACAGCGTGTATGGGTCCTCTGGATTTCTAAACCAAGTGCGATAGGCACATGGTTTAGAAATCCAAGGGCTTGCGCTCGCTGGCTCGCTTGCCGGGACGACGTGTTAAAACTACCTTCCCTTGAAATTCGCCACGCGTCGCTCTTCCGTCGCCTTGACGCCTTCCTTGAAATCTTCCGTCGCGCGCAACCGCGTCTGTTCGGCGAGTTCGTGATGCGTCGCCTTCATCACGCGATCCGCCAGGCCGGCGCGCATCGTCGCGCGCGTCGACAAAAGCCCGAGCGGCGAGCATTCGGCGATTTCCTCGGCGAGCTTGATCGCCGCGCTGCGTACCTCGGCCTGCGGCACCAGTACATTGGCGAGGCCCATCTTCAGCGCCTCTTCGCCGCCGACGCGACGGCTGGTGTAGAACATCAGCTCGGCATTGTTCTTGCCGATCAGTTCGGTCAGCGACACCGTCAGGCCGAAGCCGGGGTGGAAGCCAAGCTTGGTGAAGTTCGCAGCGAAGCGGGCTTCGGGGCAGGTGACGCGGAAATCTGCGGACACCGCTAGCCCAAGCCCGCCACCGATCGCAGCACCCTGCACCGCGGCGACGATCGGCTTCCTGGCGCGAAAAATCCTGACAGCTTCCATGTAGAGATGGCCGATCGAGCCGAGATTGTCGGCGGGATCGCCGCTCTTGGCGGCCGCCTCGGTCTCCTTGCGGTTCGGATCGCTGAAATCGGCACCGGCGCAGAATGCCTTGCCCTGCGCCGCCAGCACTGTGGCGCGGATTTCGGGATTGGCGTCGATCTCGTCGAGCGCGTTGGCGATCTGCTGGATCAGCAGGATATCGAAGAAATTGAATGGCGGCTTGCGGATCTCGATGATCGCGATGTGGCTCTTGGTCTCGACGGCGATGTCTTTGTAGGTGGTCATGGTTTCCTCATTTTCTGGTCGTCATTCCGGGATGCGAGGCGGTCGGCGAAGCCGGCTGGCGCGCAGACCCGGAATCCCGATGTGTTCAATTACTTCTGGATTCCGGATTCGCTCGCGGCTGTCGCCGCTCCCGCCTCCGGAATGACGTGTTATCGCAGCCCCAGTCCGCGCGCGATGATGCCGCGCAGAACCTCGGTGGTGCCGCCCTGAATGGTCAGTTTCGGCGCGGTCTTGATCGCGAACGCCAGCTGCTCGTCGAGCGTGGCGTGGTTGGAGGCGTCGGCATCGACGAAGGCGGCGAGTTCGCGCACCCGGTGCGGCAATTGCTGCTCCCAGATGGTGCCGATGTCCTTGACGATGGAAGCTTCCACCACCGGCTCCCTGCCGGCCTGCAGCATGCCGGCTACCGACACCGACATTCGCCGCATGGTGTGCAGCTGCGCCACGAGGCGGCCGATGCCTTCGGCGCTGCGGGTGTCCGGCTTCGGTCCAACGGCGCGGACCAGTTCGGTCAACACATAATAGGTTTCGAGAAAACGTTCCGGGCCTGATCGCTCATAAGCGAGTTCGCTGGTGGCCTGTTTCCAGGCGCCGTCGAGTTCGCCGAGCATGTGGTCGTCGGGCACGAAATGATCAGTAAACACCACTTCGTTGAATTCATACTGCCCGGTAATCTGCGCGATCGGATTCACCGTGATGCCTGGTTTCTTCATATTGACGAGAAACTGCGTCAGGCCGTGGCGGCGGTTTTCCTTCGTAGAAGGCGAGGTGCGGAAGATCGCGATCATGTAATCGGCGATATGCGCGGAAGTCGTCCAGATCTTGCTGCCGTTGATCAGCCAGCCGCCGTCGGTCTTGGTGGCCTTGGTCTTGGCGGCGAACAGGTCGGAGCCGGAATTCGGCTCGCTCATGCCGATCGAGAAGCAGACTTCGCCGCGGCAGATCCGCGGCAGGATATCCATCTTGATATGTTCGGGCGCGTATTTCAGCAGCACCGGGCCGCTCTGCCGGTCGGCGACGAAGAAGCGCCGCGTCGGCGCGTTGGCGACGCGCATTTCCTCGGTAACGACGTAACGCTCCAGAAAGCTGCGCTCGTGGCCGCCATATTGCTTCGGCCAGGTCATGCCGAGCCAGCCGCGCTCGCCGACGCGGCGACTGAATTCCGGCGCGTCGGAATCCTCGCGCTGCGGCTTGTGCGGATCGAAGGTGCCGGCGGCGATCTCGTCGGCGAGGAAGGCGCGCACTTCCTGGCGCAGCACCTCGCATTCCGGCGGCAGGCGAATTGGATCGAAACGAAGGGCTGCGGTCATGGGAGTCTCGCTTCTTCAGAAGTCTTGATGTGTCGATATCAGCGCGAAGCGACCAGCGGCCACAATTCGTCGGCCCCGCGCGATGCGACGAGTTTGCCGAGTTCCACCGCCCAGTAGCTTTCGCTGCCGAAATCGTCGCGCCATGCCAGCGCGCGCAGCGTGTAGCGATGCAGGATATGCTCTTGCGTGAAACCGATCGCGCCGAAAACCTGATGCGCGATCGCAGCGCCCTTTTCGGCGGCCTCCGAGCAGCGGATCTTTGCGGACGCGGCTTCGAGGAAGATGGCATCGTCGAACGAGGTGCTGTTGGACAATGCATCGGCAGCGGAACTCGCCGCGGCCAGCGCCGCGGAAGTTTCGCCGGCCAGCTTTGCCAGATTGTGCTGCACCGCCTGGAATTTCGAGATCTTCTTCTCGAACGCCACGCGCTCACCGGAATAGCGCACGCTGAGGTCGAGCATGGTCTCCATCGCGCCTGCGATCTGCAGGCTGCGCGCCAGTGCGCCCATCAGCATCAATGAATTCTGGCCGAAGCCGGATGGCGCAGACTTGATCGCGATCGGCTGCACCTTGTCGAAGGTCACGGTGTTCGACGGATCATTCGCCAGATTGAGCCCGGCCTCGATCCGGCAAGCGCCGGCATCGACCAGGGCGATCGAAACGCCGCCGATACCGGTGGCGACGACGGCGATGTGTTTGGCATCGATTGCGAACGGCACGCCGCGGGCGCGGCCGGTGAGGGTGCCGTCGGCATTGAGCGTGATGCGATCCTTCGGGCTCGCCGGCGCCACGGTCATCATGCCCTCGGGCGACGCGAGGTGCGCCTGCGCCAGCAGCCATCCGGCCAGCATGGTTTCCGCCAAGGGCACCGCGACGGCAGAGCGTCCGGCCGGCGCTCAGCACGCCAAAGCCTTCGGCCATGCTGACGCCGGAGCCGTCGCATTCTTCCGGTACCCATGACAGCGGCAGGCCGGCCTCGGTCAGCGCATGCCACAGCGGCGCCTTCCAGGCACCATCCTTGCTGTGGTTGATGGTCTGTGCGTCGGCGAGATCGGCGAAGATGCGTTCCGCGGTCTCGGCAACAATATTATTGTCAGTCTCCGTCACAGCGTTCCCCGTTTGCAAGCGCACATCTCATTCGGCGGGAATGCCTCGCATGGGGTGCTGCCACTTTTTCTTGATTCATGATGCGGAAAAGCACGGGGGATGACAAGCGCGGATGTCCGCAGGGGGGCCTGCGGTGACGGCATGATGCCCTTGGCAACACAGGCGATTTATTTATTCCGCGGAACGGACTTCCTTCGCGTTGTATACCAGCCAGCCGAGGCTATGGTACCTCGCGAGCGAGGCTAGCAACACAACAGAGGAAATGCAGATGTCGAAGGATGGTTTGTGCGTGGTGATTACGGGGTCTGCGTCCGGGTTGGGAGCCGCGACCGCCGCCATTCTTGCCAATGACGGCGCGCGTATCGTGATCAATTATTCGTCGAGCCAGACGGAAGCCGAAGCCACCGCCGACCTCTGCCGCGCCGCCGGCGCCGCCGAAGTGGTCGTGGTGCAGGGCGATGTTTCAAATGACGATGATTGCAGGAAGATCGTCGCCGCGGCGGCGCCGTGGGGGCGCCTCGATGCGCTGATCAACAATGCCGGCACGACAAAGCATGTGCCGCATGGCGATCTCGATGGGCTGTCCGCGGAAGACTTCCAGAAGATCTACGCCGTCAACACCGTCGGGCCGTACCAGATGGTGCGCGCGGCGCGGTCGTTGCTCGAAGCCGGCGCCACGGCCTCGGGTCGCGCCTCGACCGTGGTCAACGTGTCGTCGATGGCCGGGATCACCGGCGGCGGATCATCGATCGCCTATGCCGCCAGCAAGGGCGCGCTGAATTCGATCACGCTGTCGCTGGCGCGGGCGCTGGCGCCGCTGATCCGCGTCAACACGGTTTGCCCCGGCTATATCGATACGCCGTGGTTCACCAAGGGTCGCGGCGCCGATGCCGCCGCCAAGGTGCGCGATACCGTGGTTGCGAGGACGCCGCTGAAGGTCGCTTCGACCGCAGAGGATGTTGCTGGATTGATCTGCTTCCTCGCCACCTCGCCCTCGAGCAACATGACCGGCGAATTGGTGCGCATGGATGCCGGCATGCATCTCACGGCCTGATGGTTTCCTGACAACGAAGCCTCGGGTCCGTGGCCCGAGGCCCTTTTTTGAGTGTTTAGCGCGCGCCCGGGTCTGAAATCACCCGGCGGGCCACCAGCCTGTTCCAGATGAACAGCACCACCAGCGCGCCAATGATCGAGGTGATGAAGCCCGCGCCCTGATCCGGACCGTAGTGGCCGATCGCCTGGCCGATGAAGGTCGCAAGAAATGCGCCGGCGATGCCGAGCACGGTGGTCAGGATGAATCCTGCGGGGTTATTCGGACCCGGAGAGAGCACCCGGGCAATAATTCCCGCGACGAAACCAACGAAGATGATCCAGAGAATGCCGCCCATGGCTGTTGTCCTTTTTAAATAAAGATCAATCAAATCCAACGCGAGATTTCGCTCTCGGTCGGCAGCCGCCCGTCCGGAGTCAGGTGATTGATCACTTCCGGGAGGTGCTGGCTGAGGCCGGATAGTAATTCCTCACGCGATAATCCGGTCTGCGAGGCCAGCGAATTGATCTGGTCGGCGCCGAGTGCGTTGGCGAGATCGCCTGGTGCGATCTGTTTGTTCGGGCCGGGGCTGACCCAGGAGTTGGCGGCTTCGCCCTGGCCATTCTGTTGAAACTGCTTGAGCAGATCGCCGAGGCCGCCGCTGAGCACGCTGCCCGCCGCGCCGCCCGCGAGTAGGCCGCCGAGGCCGCCCTTCAGCAGATCGCCAAGACCGCCAGCACCGCCAAGACCACCAGTACCGCCGGGCAGGCCGGCATTGATGGTGTTGTTGGGAAGTGGTGTCGGTGCCGGCGTGGAGGTGCCGGGCTGGCTGCTGCCGCCGAGATGTTTCACCGCCTTGTAGGCAAGCAAGGCCAGGATCGCCATGGTCATCGGCGACATGCCTTCACTCTTGGCGTTGGGATCGCTTGGGCCGCGTGGGCCGTTCTGCATGCCATTGAGGATATCGAGCAAACCCATCGTGATCTCCTGTGGTACCAGCCCGGAACGGAGCATAGCGGTGCGATATGACGCTTACAAGGCGCGCCGGCTCTGCCGATAGGCAGCGGCGCGGCATTTTGCTACTACCAGTCGCCAGATGAACGGGTGATGAAGTGATTGCAGAACGGCCGATCTGTATCGCAGGCGCCGGCAGCATCGGCTGCTTTGTCGGCGGCGTTCTTGCCGCTGCGGGCCGCCATGTTTCGATGCTGGCGCGGGCGCGGATGATCGATGAGATTCAAAGCCATGGCCTGAGGGTGACGAGTTTTGATGGGCTCGACCGGACGGTCGCCGCGGATCAACTTTTGCTCTCCGACGATCCGGCGATTTTCAAACAGGCCGGCATGATCCTGGTCACGGTGAAGAGCGCTGATACGTCCGAGATCTCCGATCTGATAGCGCGTCACGCGCCGGATGATACCGTCGTCGTCAGCCTGCAGAATGGCGTTGGCAATGTCGCCATTCTCCGCGCGCGCCTGCCGGGACATCGAGTGTTGGGCGGCATGGTGCCGTTCAACGTGATTGCCATGGGCGATGGCCGTACCCATCGCGCGACATCGGGCGCTATCGTCATCGAACGGGATGCGGCCGGCACCGCCGAAGCACTCTCCGTCCAGCATCTCACCCTGCGCCCGACGGACGACATCGCGGGCGTGCAGTGGGGCAAGCTGCTGGTCAATCTCAACAATGCGCTCAATGCGCTGTCCGGCCTGCCGCTGCGCGTCCAGCTTGCGCAACGGGAATGGCGCATGCTGTTCGCCGATCAGATGGCGGAAGGCCTGGCCGTGCTGAAAGCGGCCGGCATCCGGCCGGTATCCTCAACGCCGATCCCGGCCGGCCTGACACCGCACCTGCTGCGATTGCCCGACGGCCTGTTCAATATGCTGCTCGGGCGCACGATGAAGATCGATGCCAATGCGCGATCATCCATGTGGGAGGATCTGCAGCGCGGCCGCCGCACCGAGATCGACTATCTACAGGGCGTGATTGTGCAACTGGCTGCGCAGCACGGTATCGAGGCTCCGCTGGCGCGACGCGTGATGGCGCTGGTTAGGGATGCCGAGGCCGCCGGCAATGGTTCACCGGCGCTGACGGCCGCGCAAATTCGCGGGTAAGATAGATGCCGATCAGCTGCTGATGCGAGCGTCGGCGACGGCCTTTTGAAACAGCGTGTTCATCGCCTGCGAAATGCCGTCCGTCGGGCTGACCTCGAAATAGAACCCCGGGGAGGCGCAGGCCTGCATGTTCGTGGCGATTTCGCTGTTTGGAGAAGGGCCGTAAGGTCCCTTGTTGAAGGGGGCGATCCAGGTCGAATACCAGTTGTCGGTCGGAGGCAGATAGGTCGTGTACAGGACCGCGATCTTGATGCCGCGGTTCTTGAGCGTCGTGCACAAGGCCGGATTGATCGGCGACTGGCAGCGTGTGGCGCCAGAAAGCGGCTTGAGACAGGCCGTGTTGCTTTCATCAGCGACGCCATCGGACACAAAAAACAGATATTTGAGCGGGGCAGAGGATGTGCCAGTTCCCGGCAAACTGATTGCGCTGTTGATGAGCGGAAAAACGCTGGTGAACGGAGTGTCCTTATCGGCAGTCCACTTGTCATTCTGGCCATCGACCGACATCAGGTCGATAGTACCGGCCGCGGTCTTGGCGCTCGACAGGTTCGTCGATAGCGAAAACAGGTTCCTCAATCCGATAGTTGCGGACGATGCGCCAAAGTCGTAGATCGCCATTCTGAACTGGTTTGGATAGATCGCTGTCGCGCTGGCGGTGTCCATCAATTGCTGGGTCGCTGTCCGCAGGACATCGATTCGCGTGGAAATATTCCATTTCTTTGCTATATCGTAGTTGCTGTTCGACGTGGTTGTGTCGTGACACGCGAAAGCGCAGCCGCCGGTCTTTGCCTGCATCAGGGTTATGTCGGCCGGCGTGGCGGCCACGCCCATCGATGGTGAATTGTCCAGCAACAAGTAGAAATCGATGTAGGCCGGCATCGATGAGACCGATGTCGATGTCCCCGTGACCGTCATGGCCTTCCAGCCCATGATCACTGCAAATGTCGTCGGCACCTGCGCCGAAAATTGAACCGTCGACGTGACTTTCCCCGATGATTTGGCCACGCTGACGGTCAGGCTGTTGAGCGTGTAGCCCCCCTTGCCGGACATACTGCCGTTGAACAGGTTGGTCGCGTCGGTGACGCCCGCGGCAATTGGCCCATCCGATGTCATCGCACCGGCTGCTACAAATCCCGGCGAGGCCTTGGCAACCGATCCGACGCTTGCCGCATCGATGGCATTTTGCAGCTGGCTGCGAATCTGCGCGGCCCGGGTGTAGTCGATGGCGCAGCCCATAGCTGATAGCAAGGGAACGAGCGTGATCGCAAAAATAGCGGCCACGTTGCCGCTTTGTGCACGGCGGAAGCGGCGGATCTGCAGGGTGGCAGCAATCGACACGGCGAAAACCTATGCTAATAAAAGAAGATAGGTACCATTTTCCGCCTAACAAGACTTTAAACGCACCGCATCAAAATCGCGGCATTCAGGAATGTATGTGACAAGCCTTTTTTGAGTAAACGACGCGTAAATGGATGGTAGGCGACTCACCGTCTGGTCAACTAGCAAATCCTGTGAGATACACGCAGCCCACGAAGAACAAAACAAGTGCAATTCAGGGCATCGCGCTGTGACATCAGGGGCTATGTCATTCTGTACTTCTTTAGTATAGATAGCTGCGTGATTTGACGACGGTGGGCGCGTTCGCGCGTCGAACCGGACGTTTGATCCTTTCATATCATCGGCAACAAGTGTGCTGATCGAATTACTCAACTCAGAATCGGAGCTACAATGGCCAAGAAAGCAAAAAAGAAACTTGTGCGTCGCGAATACACCAAGGAAGACGTGAAGACGCTGAAGGAGCATTCCAAGGCCCAGACGCCTTTGGAAAAGATCTCCAAGGCGATGAAGCGCACTGGTGGTTCCCTGCGCCAGAAGGCCATCAAGCTTGGCATTCCGCTTGGCCATCGCCGCCGCAAGGCGAAGAAGGTGACGAAAGCCGCCAAGGTGACCAAGACCGCCAAGGCGAAAAAGGCCAAGAAGTAAGATCTGGCTCGGAAACCTGTCGGCCTGGAGCGCGTTGCGCTTCAGGCCGATGTGCCTTTTGCCGGTGGAGTGATCGATGCGGCTGCCCTCAATGCCTCTCCGAACCAGACTGCTGGCGGCCGTGATCGCAATCATTACGATCTTGTCATGTATGACATGGTCTCCCGTATCGGCCGTCGCCGCGCCGCCGACGGTGCAGCCTTCGCCGGGCTACGACGCGCGACTGGCGGAGCGGCGTGCGGCGATGTCCGCGGCGCAAGCGCCCGCGCCCATACAGAAATCACCCATGCGACGTCCGTTGAAGCGGCTTCACCGCACCCACTGAATCGATATTGATGCCGCAGTCCCGCGTGAAGACGTTCGTTGTTGCCGCAGCCCTTGTCGCAGGCGCGCTCGGTCCTGCGATAGCAGGCGACTATGCCCGCGAGATCAGTTTCTATCGCCGCGCGCACGGACTATCGGCCGTCACACTGGACGGCAAGCTTAATGCCGTCGCCCTGTTTCAGGCGAAGGCGATGTCCTCGAGCGGCAAGGTCAGCCATGAAGTCGGCGGCCTGTTTCCCGCGCGCGTTGCGAAATTGCGCAAATCAAAGGCCGCCGAAAATATCGCCGCCGGTTTCCTGACCTTCAATGAGACCTTGAAGCAGTGGGAAGACAGCGCCGGTCACCGCGAAAATCTGCTGATGCCCGGCGCCCGCAAGGTCGGCGTCGCCTCGGTGGCCAATCCCAAGTCGCCTTATCGGATGTTCTGGGCGATGGTGATCACAGACTAGCTATCGTTCAGGTGCGCTTGTCTTTCGCGGGTGCACCGAACAGCGTCTTCTTGATATCCTGCAACCCCGTCGACAGTCTCGACCAGCCGCAGGCCAGCGGCTCGGTGGCGCAGTCCGGGCCTTTTGCTACGACGCGCGGCTTCGGCTTGCTGGCGGCGACGGGTTTGGTTTCTTTTGCCGTCACGGGCGCGGGGCGCTGCGCATCGATTTCAAGGGCAGCCTGCTGCTGGCGTTGCTTTTCGGCGAAGGCGGCAAGAATGACGTTGCGGCGGTGGCGATCGAGATAGTTGGTGTATTGCTCGTCGATCGCTTTCTGTTCGGCCGCCGTCGGATTCGGACCTGCGATATCGAAGCTGCGATTCTGCATGAAGTCGTAGTAGGTATAGCCGCCGCCGGGCTTGCGGCGTCCCGCAAACTTGCTGTCGCAGTCCGAGATCAGCGCCGCCTTGGCATCTTTCGAGGCCGAGGATTTTTCCGCACGCTCGGCGCAGTCCTCGAAGTCCGCGGGCGCAGCGTTCCACCATTGCGCATGGGCTCGTGATGGCAACAGGGCGAGGCCACAGAGCCATGCGAGAGTCAGCAGCGCGAATTTACCAGATCTGGTCAAGAACTTGTCCGATTGAGACATCGAAACCAATTCTCGCCATTTTGGGACCGTTTTTCAACCGCACCGGCCCACTTCTCCCCGATTTCGGGCGAAATTTCCGACCTGATTCGGCCGTTGTTCGGACATCGACAACGAAAGGGCGATCCCGCCGGTCCGCCCTTTCGTCATCAAGTTGTCAATCGGCTCCTGACAGATATGCCGGCGTCCGTCCTCACCGCGGAACCAGGTACCGGGCTGGCACACGAAGCCATTGGCCCGGGCGTAGGAATCGCGCGTCGTAGGAATTCCGGAACGGCGCGCGCGCCATGGCGTCGGCCGTACCGACGGCGCCGCCGACGATTCCGGCTGCGACGCCACCCGGCCAGAAGCCGCGGTCGCGGTATCCGTCATCGCGGTTGCTGTAGTTGTATTCCTGCGTCACCGGGCCGCGCCGGTACATCGAGTCCTGCGCAAGGACCGGCGATGCGATCGCGGTCGAAAGCACCGCGGCGGCGGCAGACAGTTTCATCTTCGTTATACGTTTCTCCTTCGTAGTGACGCCATGCCAACAGCCCGCAGCCGGAGACGCTCCGAGCCTGGTGGATGTGGACTTCAAACCAATGTGAGGTTCCAATGCGGGGCGCGAGCACAGTCGCTTGCCGGCCGCTTCAGCATGGGCTGGCGATTACGCCAGCGCTCTGATATGGAACTTGGCAAGCCCCGCGCGCGCCGCGGGTCTTCGGTCCCGTAGCTCAGCCGGATAGAGCGACGGTTTCCTAAACCGTAGGTCGCATGTTCGAGTCATGCCGGGATCGCCAACGCTCATGTCGCGTTTTGCGTAATAAAATCAAAAGCTTCGTGTCCGTCCTCCATTTGTTCGTAGCGGAAAATTCGCGTTGCATCGCTGATTCCATATGCTCCGCTGCCTCCGTGTGATTACAAGGGGTTACGCAGCGTACCGTCAGCTCCATGCAACGCCGATGCAACGCGCACCGACGCGTTTGTTCGTGGTTCGTCCGAAGATAGTGGATTGCGATTTAGCCTGACGGCGGCACGATCCGGCGATGTACCGATGTACTCCGCAAGCAGCTATCGTCCTTCGAACTTCTAAACTTTTAAGATCGCAACTTAAGCCACATTCTTGCTCGGCTCGTCGGCTCCGCCCATGACGCGGCTTTCGATTCTCTTCAGAGCTTCCTTGTCGTTGTCTCTGAGATCGAAGAGATATCCGTAGGTGTCGTAGGTCTGCACAATCGATGCATGGCCCATATCCGACCGACTTCAATAGATATCAGCAGCTTAGCCATGCTGGTCCACGGTCGGTTTCTACCTACCTGCGTTTTGAAAATACGGAAGTAAGTGGCGAGTGGGTTGCATTGCGAACCGCCACAGCATCCGACCGCGCCGGTTAGTCGAAGGTTAGCGACTTGCTGACGGACCGAGCGGCTTGCGGTCAGCCCGGCGATATTAGAAAGATAGATTGGGGAAACATTCTGAGACCGGGGCTGATGGACCATATCGAAGCAGGCGAGCCAATAGACCGCGCTGACATTGCAGAAGGCGTGGGAAAGGTCTCTGTTGTAGCCAATCTAGCACCGACATTTACCTTCGCATCGCACCAGAATTCGATCCCCGTCGTTCGCTCGATCAGCATCGAAAACCTGTCGGCCCAGTCGATTGACAACGCCCGGCTCGAGCTATCCGCCAGTCCAGCCTTCCTGCGCGCAAAAACATGGGCGATCGACCGCATCATGGCGGGAGAGAGCATCACTTTATCGGACCGCCGCGTTGATCTTGACGCCGCCTATCTGGCCGGACTGGACGAGGCTGAACGCGGCGACATCACGCTGCGCCTCTTCCGGGGCGAAAGCGTTCTTGCCGAAGCGATCATCCCGGTCCGCCTGCTGGCGCGCGACGAATGGGGCGGCGTGACGGACATGGCGCAGCTGCTGCCGGCGTTCATCATGCCCAACGACCCAGCGGTCTACCGTGTGCTGCGGTCAGCCGCCGAGCGGCTCGCCGAGCACGGCCATTCCTCGGCGCTGGATGGCTACCAGAGCAATGATCCCAAGCGGGCATTCATGCTGGCCGCGGCGGTCTATTCCGCCATTACAGCGCTTGGCTTTCATTATGCGCAGCCGCCGGCCAGCTTCGAATCGCGCGGCCAAAAGGTGCGCGGTCCGAGCAAGATCGTGCAGGATTGCATTGCGACCTGCCTGGACACGACGCTGCTGTTCGCTGCGGCGCTGGAAGCGGCCGGTCTGAACACGGTCGCCATCCTTCTTGATGGTCATGCCTTTGCCGGCGTCTGGCTGGTGAAGCGAACCCTGCCGAAGACGGTAGAGAACGACGTCACCGAGATCCGCAAGTCGATCGCCGCGCGCGAACTGGTCGTTTTCGAAACCACCGGCGTCACGCATCGGCCGCCGATGCTTTTCGAGCAAGCCAAGCGGGCGGGCGAGGCGAAGCTCGCGGAGAACGCCGCGGAGCGTTTCGTGTCCGCGGTCGATGTCGCGCGCTCGCGATCGTCCGGCATCATGCCGCTGGCGTCCCATGAAGCTCCGCCGCCCGCGGACGAAGGCGATGGTGACGGACCCACTGACATCCCGCTGCCTGCGGAGCCGGATTTCCCCATGCCGGCCGATCAGGTCGCACAGAAGCCGAGCACGGCGGCCGGTCGCATCGAGCGCTGGCAGACCCGGTTGCTCGACCTATCGCTGCGCAACCGGCTTCTGAACTTCTCCGACAGCAAGCGCGCCGTCTCGTTTCTCTGTCCCGACGTGGCCTTCCTCGAAGATCGCCTCGCCGACAACGCGGCGATCAAGCTGATCTCGCTGCCCGAGCAGAATCCGCTTGGCGAGCGCGACGCCGAGCTGCACCGCGACCGCCGCGGCCAGGATTTGCATCGCGGCTTTGCGGCCGAAGCGCTCCTGCGTGACGAACTGTCGTCGATGCTCGAGCCGAAAGAGTTGTTTGCGCGACTCACCGACCTGTTCAGGCAGGCCAAGAGCGACATTACCGAAGGTGGCACCAACACGCTGTATCTCGCCGTCGGTTCGCTGAAATGGAAGAAGCAGCCGACTGACGAACGCGTTTATCGTGCGCCGATCCTGCTGCTGCCGGTCAAGCTAGAGCGCTCAGGCGTATCCGATCGCTTCCGGCTTCGTTTTCACGAAGACGAACCTCGGCTCAACGCCACGCTGCTGCAATTCGTCAAGCGCGAGTTCGACCTCAGCCTGCCGGATTTCCGGGACGGCCTGCCGGTCGATGGCAGCGGCATCGACGTGCTGCAGGTGATGGAGCAGATGCGTCGGGCGGTGCGCGACGTGCCCGGCTTCGAAGTAGCCGACGACATCGCACTGTCGACGTTCTCCTTCGCCAAGTATCTAATGTGGAAGGATCTGACCGACCGTACCGACAGCTTGCGCCGGAACCGTGTCGTCAAGCACCTGATCGACAATCCGGAAACCGCCTTCGAGGGCGCGGACCAACCGTTTCTGGATGAGAACGACATCGACCGCAGCTATGCTTCGGCCGATATCATCATGCCGCTGCCGGCGGACTCCTCGCAGATTGCCGCCAGCCTGGCCGCGGTGCAAGGCCGCGATTTCGTCATCGTCGGACCGCCGGGGACCGGCAAGAGCCAGACCATCGCCAACATGATCGCCACCTGCCTGGCGGCGCGTAAGACCGTGCTGTTCGTTGCGGAGAAGACCGCGGCGCTCGATGTCGTCTATCGCCGCCTGCGCGAGCACGGGCTCGACGACCACTGCCTCGAGCTGCATTCGAGCAAGGCCGACCGCAAGCAGTTCTTCGGCCAATTGAAACGCTCATGGGAAAACCGCGCCAATACCGGCGGGCCGCAATGGGTGAAGCTGAACGAACGTTTGCAGGTACGGCGCGACGAACTGAACGCCTATGTTGCGGCTCTGCATCAGCAGGCGCCGAACGGGCTGACGCCCTATGTCGCCATGGGCATCGCCATGCTCGGCCTTGACGAATACGCGCCGGCGCTTTCATGGTCGCGGCAAGACGAACATGACGCGGCCGCCTACGCCGATCTGGAGCAATTGGCGGCAAAGCTAGGCATGACCTATGCGGCGGTCAAGGTGCGTCCGGTGCTACGGCTCGTGCACGTCGAGGAATGGACCAACGCGTGGCAGGAAAGACTGCTCGGCGCGGCACGTGCTCTCGGCCAGGCGGCCGCGGCGGCACAGGCCGCGCTCGCGGCCGTCAGCGGCAGGCTTGGTCTTCCCGGCACCGAGGATTCCCGGCTCGACGGGCTGGGCTATTTCGCCGATCTGGCGCGTGACGTGATTGCAACGTCCGGATCGGACCACACCATCATTTTGCACAAGGACTTTGCGGCGCTGGCGCGCGCCGTCGCCGATCTGGAGAAAGCCATCGGAAGCTATCGCCAGAGTGAGGCCGGTCTCTCGGCAGCCTATCCGCCCGACGTCGTGGCCCGGATTCCGGTGGACAATCTTGAGCGCGAATGGCGCGAGGCCAATGCGGCCATGTGGCCCAAATCCTGGCTGGGTGCGCGGCGCATTCGCCGCCTGCTCGGCTCCTATGCCAACGTGAAGGCAGCCAATCCCGCGACCGATCTGGTGGTCCTACGCAAGCTGCAAGCGACGCAGAGCGCCATCGGGCGCAATCCGATCGCCACCGTGCCACTCAGATTCGAAGGCCTCGACACGGACTGCCGCTCGCTATCGCAGCATCTGCAAGCCGCGGAGCGGTTGCGGACGTCGCTCGTCCAGCTTGGCGAATTCGCCGGCGACGTGCAGGGCGTCGCCGCCAGCATTGCCGCCGGCCTGAAGGGGCAGGTCAACCAGCCGCAGCTCGTTGCTGCAAAAGCCTACGTCGAAAAGTATCAGGCGCTGCAGGCCGCAATCGCCGCGTTCGAGGCGGTGGCTAGCCATCCACTTGCCAGTCACGAAGACAACGACTTTCTGGCAGGCCTCGTCCATCGTATGGACGAACTCGAGCAGGCGCGAGGCCTATTTCGCGACTGGTCCACCTGGTGTGCCGTTCGTTCCCGCGCGATAGCCAAAGGTCTCGGCGCGCTTGTCGCCGACCTTGAGAACGGCGTGGTGGCGCCCGGCGATTCGGTTCGCGCCTTCCGTCTCGGTTATGCGAGGTGGTGGCTGCCGCTGGCGATCGATGCCAGCCGCGAATTGCGCAACTTCAGGCGGTTCGAGCACGAACACGCCATCGCTGATTTCCGGGAGGTCGATGACCTTGTCCGTGCGCATGCCACCGACAAGGTGATCAGCTCGCTGGTGCATGACCTGCCGCCATCGGAATCTGTGCCGCGCCAGTCCGAGCTGGGGCTGCTGCGTCACCAAATGGGCCTGCAGCGGCCAAGCCGTTCGATCCGCGACATGATCGGGGCGATGCCCGAGAGCTTTGGCAAGCTGGCGCCATGCGTGTTGATGTCGCCTTTGTCGATCGCGCAATACCTGCCGACCAACCAGGCGCTGTTCGACGTCGTGATCTTCGACGAGGCCTCGCAGATCGCCACCTGGGATGCAGTCGGCGCCATCGCACGCGGCCGCCAGACCATCATCGTTGGCGACCCAAAGCAGCTGCCTCCGACGAATTTCTTCGGCCGCAACGATGGCGACGGCGACGACGTGCCGGAGCTAGATCGCGACCTCGAAAGCATTCTCGATGAGGCCACCGCGTCAGGCCTGCCAAAACGACGCCTGCGATGGCACTATCGCAGCCGGCATGAATCGTTGATCGCGTTCTCGAACTGGCACTATTACGACAACAACCTGATCACCTTTCCGAGCCCGGTGACGCAGGATGAGGCGGTTTCGCTTACCTTCGTTCCGACCGGCGTCTATGATCGCGGCAAGAGCCGCACCAACCGCGAGGAAGCGCGCGCCATCGCCGCCGACATCCGCGGCAAGCTGGAAGCGTGGCTGAAATTGCCGGAGGCGGAGCGGTCGACCATCGGCGTGATCACCTTCAACGTGCAGCAGCAGACGCTGATCCAGGATTTCCTCGACGATGCGCGGCGTGAAAATCCGGCGCTTGAATGGTTCTTCGTCGATGACCGCATCGAGCCGGTGATCGTCAAGAACCTGGAGAACATCCAGGGCGATGAGCGGGACGTGATCTACTTCTCGATCACCTTCTGCCGCGATGCCGCCGGCAAGCTGCCGATGACCTTCGGCGCCATCAACCGCGATGGCGGCGAACGCCGCCTCAACGTTGCGGTGACCCGCGCACGCCGTGAGCTGAAAGTGTTCTCCGGCATTCGTGCCGACGATATCGATCTCGATCGCACCAAGGCGGTGGGCGTGCGCCATCTCAAGGCGTTCCTCGATTACGCAGTGCGTGGCGCCATTGCGTTGCCCGCGCAGGACGCCGGCTCGCAAGGCGAAATGGAATCGCCGTTCGAGGAGGCAGTGGCCGCGCAACTGGAGCGACGTGGCTGGCAGGTGGTCGCACAGGTCGGGGTGTCCGGCTATCGCATAGACCTCGGCATCCGCCATCCTGATCATGCCGGATTGTATCTTGCCGGCGTCGAATGCGACGGCGCCACCTATCACAGCTCGGCGACTGCGCGGGATCGCGACAAGGTGCGCGAGCAGGTGCTGCGCAGTCTCGGTTGGAATATCCAGCGGGTGTGGTCGACGGATTGGTGGTTCAACGCGGAGGAAGCGATCGAACGTCTGCACGCGGCGCTCAACGAGGCGTTGGCGAAAAGCCGGGCGCCCTCAGCGCCGCCCGTCGAGCCAATCCCTGCGTTCACAACGGATACAGAAGAACCTGCTATCGAGAAGGACGATCAGACTCTCAGCAACGACGTATCTCAGTCCCCGCCCGACTCTGAATCTGCCGAAGCCGACGAGCCCGGCGAAATCGTGCTGCTACCGCAGGACGAAACCGCCGAACGGCAACTCGCCTCGCTGGCGGAGCCCGTAGCAGGATCAAGCGCCGCCACTTTCGCAATGACGGATCTGTCGGGGATCAAGGCTGACCCGGACTTCTTCTTTGAATATTCCTACCGGCCGACATTGCAGGCGATGGTCGACGCGGTCATGGATACAGAAGCCCCGGTGCGGGAGGTTGTTCTCGCGCAGCGGATCGCGCGAGCACATGGCTGGGTCCGCACTGGTGCCCGCATCCGTGATCAGATCGAAGCGCATCTGCGAGCGCTAGATCGAACCGAGGAAACCTCCGGCCGTTTCCTGTGGAAGCCAGGCACCGTCGCGCAGCGCATTCCGTTCCGCGTGCCGCGGAGCTCGGAACACAGCCGCAGCCTGGCTGAAATTGCGATCGCCGAACTGGCTGACTTCGTGTTATCCCATCCCCGCGTGCTCGACGAAGTCGATCCTCCGCTGGTGCTGGCGCGGCTCATGCTCGTCGAGCGACTGGCAGCCCCCTCTCGGGAGCGACTGCTGGAAGCAATTGGGCGAGCCAGGATATTGGGATTGGGATAGCAACATATAGGATACGCTGCCCGACTGAGCAGATAATAATATGGCTACGGGAAACAGTCGGTCCTGCAGTTAGGCCGCCGTCGACTCCAAACGAACAGTATTGGACGATGAAGCGCAGAAGCCAGTCCTGCCTTGTCGCAGATCAAAAGAATCCGAAAGTTAAGGCTGGACATTGCTCCACGTGCCCACGGCGCGATAGGATAAGGAAAACCGGCTGGAAGGCGACGGTGTACATTTCCGAAATCTACGCAAGCGGCTTCCGGTTCTTTGATCCTGCCACCCCGTTGCAACTCAAACTCTCATCCGGTCTCAATATTCTCGTGGGGCCAAACGACGTCGGTAAGAGCGCGATCATCGACGCAGCACGCTACGTTCTATGGACCCGCGGCGACGACTATATCCGAGCGTCGCGAATCGTCGCTGGCCCACATGATGTTTTGAAAGACGGGTAGATGGACGCCGAGGACTCGTTTCTCCGACAGCACTACGAATACTATCAGGCATGGCACCATTGGCTCGAAAAGGCGAAGAAGCTTAAGCGCGCATCGCAGATCTTGCTCGACGCGGATCTTCCTGAGCTTCGGCTCTACGACCAGGCCTACAAGACGGCCTTGAAGGAGATCGGGAAAGAGGGCAAGGCACTGGTTCGACACGCACATCCTGACCTGCTCCCCGCCTTCAGCATGTTCGGTTCGGCCCTGGAGAGCCTGTTCAAGGCGGTGATGGTGAACAACGACCCCGGCCTTGTCGGCGCCGACAGACTCGCTCAGGATCTCAAGAGCCATGATCTTGTGCGTTTGGCGAAGGACGCTGCGGTGCCGCTCGACGACCGGGAAGGGGTGCTGCTGGCGTGGCTGTCCGAAGTCGTGATCTGGAAGGCGAGATATTCGGTTCCGACGAACGTGAAGTTCGGCGACATGTTCTTCCATCGTCTCGACAACATCAGCTTGGCCGACGCCGAGGCCTGCATGGAAACTCTCGAGGGTCTCTTCGCCCGGACGACGGACATGCTTCCGGCGCCGCCACCCAGATCCACGGATGGATTCGACCTTCTGATGGTCTGGAAGGAGTCGGGCTCGGAAATCGAGGGCTAGGCGCCGGTGGGCTAGGCCGCACGTTACCATTTTCTATTGCGATTGGTCGCGGTCAGCATCGACTTGGAACCGATTTCGAAAGCTTTCACCACGCTGGCGTAGGGAAGGCGGGCGCTCGCAGGCACCGCATCGTCCAGCGACAGCAGGTGGATGTTGTGCGGCTTCCGATTGATCATGATCGTCGGGATCTCCCGCCATCCGTCGGGTCGGAGGTTGCCCCGCAATGCCCTTCGCGTGGCGTTGGTCAGGATGTCGACCAGCTCGAGGCCGGGCTCTGGATCCGTAGAGAACCTGAGACTTTCCGACAGGACCAGGCCGAGGTTCATCGGCTTGGGACCGCCCGGCTTCGGCTTCAGCACCTGCCGGTGAAAGTCCGAGACCTCGTCGAACACGAACCGCTTCATGTGGGAGTAGTCGCCGATTTTCAGGGAGCCGATCGGATCGTGAGCGAACTTGGTCTGCAAGGCAGGCTTAATGAACGTCGTCCACCACTGCTCCCTATGAGTCGGAATGGAGTTGTCTCCCTTCGCGTCGACGATCCAATGGAAGTTGGCCAATTCGTCCGGCCGACGCTGACAATAATACAACGTGCCGTGTTCGATGACGGTCCGGACCAGCTCGAAGATGATGGCGCTTTGGATGTTGAGTTGGAGGCTGTAGGACTCCAACGCACGCCGCGCCGTCCAGACGGCGTCGACCAAGGATTGATGATGTTCTGCGGATAGATTGGCCGTCATGCCTTCCGCACGCCGAGCCTGATTTCGCCGAATGCCCTCTTCGGTATGGAGACCGAGATCGATCGCGGCGACCTCGAACAGGACGTCGTGATGTCGAAGGATCGGCAAGAGCTTGGCGATGTCCTTCTCCGCCAGGTTCTTTCCCTTGACCTCTCCCTTTTCGGTCGGGAGATATCTGCGGATCTTTCCGTACTCGCGCTCCAGACTTCGTCTCCGCGCATCGGGAACGATCAGAGCGCCGATCATCGAGATGCTGAGCGGCTGTCCTATCCCGGTGAACGTTCCTGTTTCGTCGATGAAGATGTGCATCGGTCTCGCCACATCGAATGTTGGCTCCAGATAGCTAGGCGGCGGCGTTTCGGTGCGGCCTTCTGTTCAATTTTCGTCGTCGCCTTTCCGGTTTCGCAGGCAGCTGCTAGCCGTCGTCTTCCGTCGCCCGGCGCTGGCGAACGGACTCGACGAGAACGAGAAGCCCCGGCTCATTGGAGCGTTCGCAGCAGACGGGCCTTTATCTTCTCGATGCGTCCCACGATGCTGCTTGCGGGATTGCGGCGGCGGGTGTGCTCGGCCAGCGCATCGAGCATGTTCACGACGACGTCCAGCCGGTAGACGGCTTCACGATCCGCGTCGTGCCCGGGAAGGGACTCCATGTTGAAGCGCCTGAGAAGCGGCTTCTTCGAGGCCGTTCGTTCGAGCGCGAAGAACGCGACGCCGGCTTCGATGGCTAGGTGCCGATATCCGAGCTCGTCCATGAACTTGTTGAGCTTCTTGACGCTGACCATCGGCACGCCTTCGACGCGACGCGTTGTCGCAAGCACGTCCCGTTCTCTTGATGTCGTCGTCGGCGCACGGCGTTGTGGCAGCGGCGGGCCGGAAAAAAGATACTTCATCGCTTCGTAGGCAGCGAGGCGCTCATCTGTCACAGGCTCGCCGGTCAGGGCGGCGGCGACGTCGAGCGGCTCGTCATGGAGCGAAAGCGCGCGCTGCAGGGGCGGCGCCTCCGAAAGGCTCCGTCTGTAAGCGTCGGCGACGCGGGTCTCCGCCCCGAAGACGTCGTTTAGCGTGGCTTCCACCGCTCTCCAGTAACGGAATTCCAGCGCCGCGAGATCTTCGGCGTGATGGGGATCGAGCGTCGTCATGTCGACACATCGAACAACGGATCACCGACACCGTGGACATCGACGCGCGAAATCGCCGCAGTTCCAGCTAGGGTATGGAACGACACCTGATCCGCTCCGCCCACTATCATCGTCTGTCCTGCCAGCGTCACGGGCCCAGTGACAACATCGTACGGACCCTGTCGAAATTCAATGGCGGCATGAGGGCGGCGGCCATCGCGGCAGTATTCGACGAACTTGTAGAAGCCATCCCGCTCGCCGGGAAACACCAGCGACTGCAGGCCGGCGAAGGCGTTCCGTTCGACGCGCATGCTCAGGACCACGGCCTTGGCGATGCGACGGCGGGCCTGCAGCTTTCTCACGCGGAGGTTGGCCCAGTTCCTTGCCTGATGAAGCCACGTGGTCGTGTAGAAGCCGGGTCCGAAGTCCGGCAGACTTGCCCCGACGTCCAGGCTGATGTTGTGCGGCTGCCCCGTCACGACGATGCCCCGCGGATTCCCGGGCGCGAGCGATTCCTCGCTGCACCCGTGGTACAGCACCATGTCGTCGTTGGCCCAACTCACGTTTTGCTCCCCGGCTAGGCGGTGGCCTTTTCCTTCTTCGGCCTGCCCTTGTGTTCGGTCTTCTGCAGGCGCGGTGTCACGAATTCGAGGAAGCTGCGCATCTTAAGCGGCAGACGTCCCTGGGCGGCGTGGATCAGATGCACGGGCATCGGCTCTGGCTCTAACGCCTGCAGGAGTATGAGCTCTCCCCGCGGCGCCGTGTATTCTCCGGACGCCAGCTTGCCTACGCCATTTATCGGACCAGCCTTGCGTGGTAGTAGACCGTCGGGTGCGCAACCGTCAACTCGCGTTCCGGCGGAACTGCGGAAGATAAGCGGATGGGGGATACCAATTTGAAGCCACGTGGAACGGTCGACGACACTTCGAACGGGCACGGCCTTTCGCGGGTGACGGAGGAGATCGTCCTTCTGACGGAGGACGGCGTCCTTGGCTTCTACACCCACTTTGAAGTCACCGAGATCGTCGCCTTTCGGGGAAAAGGTGCGGCACCGCGCAACGTCTTCACGATCCTCGTTGCGGAGGACAGGAAACAGCCGGCGGACTCCAAGCCCGATTTTTTGATGCCGCGCATCGGGCTCCAGGGAGCGAGGGACTGGAAGTTTGGCGTATGCCGGTATCTTCGGCCCATCGCCGACGTCGTCGCGGACCTTGGAGAATATCGTGCGACGCGACAGTGGAAGCCGTCTGGCAATCCGCTGGAAGTCGGCCGGCTGATCGGAATGTCGACCCAGTTCGTCCCGGCGGATACGACGGTCATCGCTCCTTGGAACAGCGTGCTGAAGAACAATTTCTGGAACGGCTCGCACGTCGTCGAGCTTGCGGATCCGGACAAGACGGAGTTGAAGCTCTTCTTCGACGATCCGCCGCTCCTGCAGGAACTTTCGGAGCGGATCCAGGCCCACACGCCGATCAAGCTCGCCAGCTTCTCGGATCGTCTGGGCAACATCGTGTTTCAGATCCCGGTGACCGTGTTGACCGCGACGTTCGCGCACCAAAGATCGTCGGGCGACGTGGTGGTGTCGGTCGGTTGGAATCCGAGAGCGACCGCGCGCAGGCTGCGGGCCGTCTGCGACATGCAGTTCGACGACGTGCTCTCGGGGTACGCCTCGGTCGACGTCGTCGACGACAGCACTATCATTCCGACTTCCTCGGACCTCGGCACGATGCGGGGCGCCCTATGGGACGATGACAGGATGCTTCTCCTGGCAGCCACGGGAAGTACCGGTTTTGTCCGGACCATTTCGATCAACGCGCACATATCTGATCCAGAGCCGCGGATATTCCGGATCATGCGAGGAAGCGAAGTGCGGCCCGTCAGCATAGGCATCCACGAGACGAACGAGATTCGCGTCGAGGCGCCCGGTCAGGACCGGGGCGACGAGTGGGCGAAGAAGCGCATATACCGCGACGAGCAGGCGCGGCTCTCGCGGGAACGGAAATTCGTGCAATACCGGCCGACGGGCTCGAAAGCGGCGGCCCACCGGGCGGCGCTCGAGGACATCCATTTCCTCCTCCGCCGCTACGGCAAGGACGGCGCCTGGCTGTGGGATCCGTACCTTTCGGCGACCGACATCCTCGAGACGTTTTTCTTCTGCCCGCATAGCGGCGTCGAGCTGCGGGCCCTCACTGGCGCCGAGCAGGCGCCCGGCGAAGATGGCGAAACGGCCGGCGGTTCGACCCATCGCGAGGCATTCGCGGCGCGACAGCGCGAGACTTTCGAAGCCGCAGCGTCGAATTGGCGAGGGCTGAGGCTCGAATATCGCATGCGCTGCGGTTCGGCCGGCTGGCCGTTCCACGATCGCTTCCTGATCTTCCCGGTGAAGGACGGGGGCGCGCACGCGTGGTCGCTCGGAACGTCCGTGAACAGCTTCGGTACGATCCATCACATCCTTCAGAAGGTAGACGATGGCCAGCTTGTGATGGATGCCTTCGCGGAGCTTTGGGGGCAATTGGATCAACCGCAGCACCTTATCCTGAAGAGACCTTGACGATGGGCAGTGTATTGATCGCCGGCCTTCTGCAGGAAGCTTCGTTGCCGGGAGAGGAGATCGAGCCCACCGAGCTCGTCGTCGCGGTGACGGAAGGCGACCCGTTCGCCGCGATCGGGGGCTGGGAAACCGCATTCGAACTGTTCGCTGCGCTGGATCGCGGATTTCCGTTCATCAACAGGGTGAAGGCCGGTTCGCCGTTGAGCGAGGGCGAACGCGCGCGCTGGACGTCCATGCTCCGCTGGTGGATTGGGCAGCTGCGGCACTGGGATCCGAAATCCGACGACAAGGGTCGAAGGCTGTCGTCGTTGCTGGTGATCGCGCAAGCCCACGATTGGGACGGCGCGTTGTGGCGGGCCCTTCCTACCGACGCATTGCTCAACGTCGGTCGGACCGGCCTGTTCGCGAACATCGCCGGAGGCCTAGAGATGACTTTTGGCACGCGGGGTGGCGAAGCCGAACCCATATGGGAGCGGAACGCAGTCGACACGTTGCTCGCGGCCGAAGCCGCCTGCGACTGGTCAAGCTTGGGAGAGGTCTGGCGCCCGTTTCAGGATCTCCTGCATCCGACTCCGCTCCAGATCCAGGCGATACGCTTTCTCGCACACATCGACATGGCGCGCCTCGTGGCCGCGGTCGCGGGCATCAAGCAGCTCGCCGCCGCGATGCTCGTGGCGCAGGTGCTCGACGTCGAGCCGCGGTTGGAACTGGCCAGCGCGTCGGAAAACCACTTTGTGGAATTCGCCTGCGCCTACGAGACGTTCAACGGCCGGCGAAAGCGGCCGCCCGCGCCGCTTCCCCAGGCAGCGCTGTTGTCGCGTCTCCTCCGGAAGGTCGCCGACGACGGCCCGCGCTGGCGTGGCTGGATGGACGTCTTCAACGCCTATCCGATCCGCTACCCCGCGCTGCATCCCTGCCTCGGCGAAGCTCTGGCGACCGCTCCGAGGGCGGCGATCGAAGCCTACGTGGATTCGATGAGGTTGTCGCCGCAGCCCCACGATCGGATCGACGAGGGCCGCAGGAACGTCGCCGCCTGCTTGAGGGTGTTCCGGGACCTCGCGTCGGACGAGCAGCGCCGGCTCCTATGGGCTCGGGCTCACGACCGCTGGTCGGAATGGGCATTCGACGCTGCGAACGAGGATGCGCATCTTCTCGGGATCAGCCGATCCGAGATCGACTACGCGGTCGTCGGCTTCGCCGTCGAATGCCTCGACGACGCCGGAAAGGCCGAGATGCTGGCCGCGATGACCTCGAGGCTCGCCATGATCGAAGACTCGTGGCACGCCTCGGGAACGGACATCAGAACCGCGTGGTTTCGTGCGCTGTCGTGCTTCCAGCCGTATGCCCATGCGACGTATCTGGGGCCGACGGACGACTGGCTGCCCGAATCACACGCATGCTATCCGCCGGAAATCGCCGATGATGCCTTCTTCGCGCTGCGCTACCCGGCAACATAGGAACGGCTAGCCCGTATGCAGTTCAGACGTTTTATGACGGCGCAGGATTTCGCGAGGGAGATCGACGCACTCCGCATCTTTCGTCACGAGCACGTGGGCGGGGGACTGATGGAGTCTCTGGAGGCGTCCCGCCTCCTGCACCCGCGCATCCGCATCCGCTATCCGGACGAGGTCGCACGACGGCTCTGGCTGGAGCAGCGCGGCCACGAGCCACCGCGGACAATGCACCGCCCGCTCGAGCCCGATGGTCGGCGGTGGGACGCTGCGGTCGATCTGAACAACGCCCTGTATCGGTGGCAGAACAGGATCGTGTACGGTCGCTCCGCGCACCCGCTGGACGAGCCCGAGCCGAGATTCGCGCAATTCCTGGAGAGGCCGTCGGAACGGGAGTTCGTTCCAAGAAGCGATCGCCGCCTCGATGTCGGAAGCGATCTCGAAGACGGATTGTCCGACGATTCGAATTGCGACGACCGCTTCACCACGTGGCAGGTCCTGCTCGCCGCCGAGCTGGCGGAATCCGGCATCCGGATCAGGCTGGATCTCGGCAACGAGGGCGTGCTGTTGGCGGCCCGCGACGCGCTCGCCGGTGGGCGTCTTCCACCGGGGGCTGATTTCGCGCTCGATCTGGTGCCGGCGCATGCGACCCACGCATACGCCTCCACGAGCGGGCGCTCGATGCGGTCGTGTGTTTCGCCGAGGAACGGATGCGCGCACTCAACGACATTCTCGGAGCGCAGGGCGGAAGGTTTCGCCTGAGTCCGGCGCAGAACGAACGATACGAGGAGGCGACTCGCGCCGCGGCATGTGAGGCGTCCGTACGTTTCGGCGTGGATGCGGACGATTTGGTCGCTCTCCTTAAGTACTTCGCGGAACGGTGGTCCGAATGGAACAGGGACGGCCGGCCATTGGTTGCCGACGCCTACAAGGAGTTTCTAGGACAGTGCGTGACGCTCGCGCGACGGACCGGCGGCATCGGCTTTGGCGAGCTGCGTGATCGCGTCGGTCAGGTCGGGGGCTGGTTCAAGCCCGCGCTCGACGTGATCTGGCCGGACTGGACTGCGGACGAGAAGGAACGGACCGTGCTCGCGCTGCGGTCCGCGGTCGACCGGAACGCGGCGATCGGGCAGGCGGATCTCGTCGCGTTCGTCGATTTTCTGTCGAGCGGAGGCCTGGAAGCGTTCTTCTGGCGATTGAGGTCGTTTGAGGAACATGCGTTTCGCGGGAACGCGTTCGCCATCGAAGCCATGAAGAGCGACGTGCAGGGAATGGCAGTCGTGGTCGAACACGCCGCTGCAGCCCTCGGAGCCACCGAGGAGCAGCTGTTCGAGAAGTTCAAGCAGCTCTGGTGCGATGCGGAGGTCGCGCGTCTCCTGCGACGGTCGGACGTAGGTCCTCTGGCACGGCAGAAGCGGTTGGCGGCGGACTGGCCGGCGCTGAGGGCGAGGATCGACGCGTTGCGCTTGGAGCCGGGCGGTGGGGCGGCCGCCGATCTCGTCATGGCGCACAGGATACGCGGAGGCGTGCACGCGATCCTGCCGGAAGACGACCAGTTCGAGCTGGAAGCGCTGTTCGTCGGATTGATGCGCGCCGCGCTCGCGACCTTCGTCGAGGTTCGCCGGCGAACGCCCAATTGAGTGAAAGGTGGTCGCGACTTCAGAAGTCCTCGCCGCTGGTATGTACGGACACGCAGAGCCACCGCCCATCGCGGCGCGCCTAGTCGTCGGTGAGGCACCCGACCCCCGACATCATCATGAGGCGCTTGGCGACCTCGGAAAGGACCATGACCCCAGCGATGGCATCACCGTGCCGAGATTTTTCGGCGAAGGCTGACCGATCCAATACCGAGCTGCATGTGCCAGCCGCGTTCGCCCGGTCTCCACAACCCCGACCAGTTCCGACGAGGCGAGCGCTACCGCTTTGCTGGGAGTGGTCCTAAGGGTGCTTGACAAAAATTCGCAATTAAAGGGCCGATTGACACGTTGCTCGTCAATCTAAGGAGCGAGACGCCGAAGATTTTGTACTTTACGCGCCGAATTTCAGTCTGGATCTTCACGCGGATCACGGGGCGCGATGTTCCGCGCCAGCGAATTACTATCAAGCTAAAAGAACTCTGTTTTGAATCTCGAGCAGAGTTTCGCGATCGTGATCGCGACGCTCAAACAAATATCCATAAGTGTCGAATGTCTGCTGAATGCTCGCATGACCCATCAAACGTTGAACTTTCTTCGCGCTATAGTCTCCCTCGATCCAAATGGAGGCGCAGAAGTGACGGAGAGCGTGGAGTCCAAACTTGGCACATTTTGCAGGTTTCCGTCTGGATAACCTTTGAGACTGCACCAAGCGGATTTCAAAAATGCCAGCCTCAATCTGAAGCGGTTTAAAGTACCGCGTCATGATATTAGAGTGGTTGATAGGTGTACCTTTTTCAGTTGAGAAAACGAGATCGTTCAAGCCGGAGGACGATCGCAGTTTCCGTTCTTTTAGAGATTGGACAGCAATGGGCGGGAGCGGGATGTCTCTCGTGCCGGCCTTTGACTTGGGAGGTCCCATCTTGCCCCATCTATCGGCTCTCTTGCCTACGGTGACCAGTCCGGTTCGAAGATCGACATTTGCCCAAGTCAAACCGCGAATCTCTGATGACCTCAAACCACAGAACACGGCGACGTAGAGGAACGCCAGCCAATCGCTCCATTGCTCTTTAGTCTTTGCGACCATCGCGGATACGTCCTCTACAGTGGGCATTTCTGGTCGGTTATTGTCTCGTTTCGACAGACGAAACGGTGTCTCCTTGATCACATTCTTAGCGATCCACTTGTTCAATTTCGCGCAATCAAAGATCGCACCAAGGTCAATCTTTACGCGGCGGACCATGTCCCTTGATCGTCCGTTATCTAGCAACGTATTATAAAATTGTGTGACATCCGAGGAGTCTAGTTCTGACGCCAGCCGTTCGCCGATAAAGGGGCAGATATGGAGGTCGATGTGCTGGCGGTAGGAATCGATCGTTGAACGCTCAAGGCCATTTCTCTCGCAGCTTCTCAACCAAGCATCTGATGCGTGTCTGACGCTTCTCGACTGTCCAGCGGGAACGTGCGTGCCGTCAGCAACGTCATGTCTTACTGAAACATACCAGGCTTCCGCCTCTCGTTTGGTGGAAAACTGCTTGTGCCGTCGGTCTCCATTTTGATCTCGGTAATCGACTTGCCAGGCAACGCGAGCAGTCTTTTTCGTGCACCTCTTTCGAATACTCACTGTCTGAATCCCGAATAATGCGCAATTTTTCGTGCGCAAAGAGCAGCCAGCGCCGCGGCTACATTAAAAGTTACATATGTGGTAGCTTGGGAGACTGATCGGAACTGAGTTCTTGATCAGTGATCCATTGAAGTATCTTGGTTTTGCGAGCACAAAGGGATGCTCCCAGTTTGAAGGCGGGGAGGCCGTGTTCGTAGTGTAAGTGATAGACCTTCCGTCTGAGTGCCACTGAGCCAAACATGAACTGAGCGATCTGTTCAGCGCCGTAGAGGACGTCGAGAGATTCTGTAGCGGCTGTTGATGGCTTTATCGGATCATCTTGAGGCATTGGGTGATCTCACAAAGGGAAATTCTCACGGCGGCGTTTGTCGCCTCAACCGCGACTTGCAGTTATCTCTCCGCCGAGTGTGTGCTCGACAATCCCACTTCCTTTGATCTGTGCATCACGACTGCGGTGCGGCAACCCGCGCTCCAACTCTCAAGTTCGCGCGGCCAGATGTATGTCTGTTGCCGACCTAGCAAGAGTTCTGCGAACTCAGCATCCGACGCGCAGAAGGGAGTACGATCAAGCGGCCGACGATCACGCCGATTCAAATTTTGAAGTCCTCCATCCAATACAGGCCTGTATGCCATTTTGAACCGCGTCAAAGTCCTTGCTTCCCGCTTAGAAGTTACTTAGAGGTATTACGTACGGAAAAAATGTCGATGGTCAAGTCTAAATGGGATTTTTCTATTGGTCTGCCACGACGTAGTTAATTAAAGGTAACCAAGGAGTAAGAAGTTGGCGTCATCAGGCGATTTGGCTCGTGCCCTTGCATTGGTGCTTGGCTTGCCGGAGGCTTCCATCGCGACCGTCATGAGAGCTCTCCGAAATGATAACATGATCACGATGAAAGGCCGGGGCACTAGTGCGGCGGCCATGACATCGACGGATGCAGCAGTTGTCCTAACCGCTATCTGTAGTGGCGCTGTTACCTCTCAGATCGCAGATGTTACGAACCGTCTGCTGCGTATGCGCCACGTCGCATCATTTGTTTCTCGCGATTTAACGGGCCTAGATCAGCTGGAGGCGCTTGGTAGCAGGCTCTTTAGGCTCAGCGATAGTTCAATTTTCATTGATGCTCTCACTGTATTGCTGGACGAGAACTCGCCAATTTCTCACTATGAAGATGACGGCCCCACGCCAGTCCACGCTCTGTATCCCTACGGAAAATTGAACTTTGAACTTTGGATGGATCCTATGAAGGTTGGGGGCCTAGCAATGATCAAGGCTTATATTACATCCGATATCACCATCACAAAGTACTACAGCAGCTGGAATCTAAAGAGAGAAGCAATGCTGAAGCCATTTGAGCCGAGCATCGATTCCTTCGAGGTAGAGAGCAGCTTTCTATCCGGCGTACGGTTGAGTGGGTCCGTATTTGCCAAGGCTATTTCCTCCTTGGGGGAGCGCGTGACCACGACGCGAACTCGTCAAGTCGCTGGTAAGGGAAGGCGATAAATCTCTCATAGGAGCCGGGGACAAGAGCTGCAGCAATGGCTTCGGTCTGCGATCTAGCGCTTCTCGTTGCTTGCACAGTTGCGAGAACGATAAATTTCTAACGAAACTAGTGGCACGAGATTTACTATAGAACCTCGTCTCTCCGTCTAAATGATATTATTCCGTAGCTAATTTCTTTTGTTGGAGCTACGCCATGGCATCAGAAAGGAATAAGCCATGGACCGTCTAATCTTGAAAACTTCCCCATCAGCCAATCTGCCCGAGGCGCCGTCGGTCACTAACATCGACCAGCAATCGGTGCCCGCATCCCAAGTGATCGGTACACTCAAACTTGTCGAAACAAATAGCGATAGGGTTGCGCGGTCGACCGAATCTGGGTCCGGCCAAGTGGCGCCGCGGCGCGCGCTGTCCGCCCAGTTCATCGACGGTAACTCCAATTCGACTAACTCAAATGAAGAGTTGAGCGACGGATCGTCTTTCTGGTTATCAAGCGCTGCCAATCTAGCCTTGGAAGCGTTGCCTTATCATCAATCTCCTAGTCTAGCGGTCGCCCCAGACCTTTACGAAAGTGATGATACTGACGCGGTTCTGAAAAAGTGCGATGCCTTCGAAGCTCGCCTGCAATCGCGGTGCGAGTTCATTCCCGCACATAAGCTCCGGCCCAACACCGTCTGGTTAAACGAGCTCGCACGTTACATCGGTGTCGGTCGAGAAAAGCTGAGGTCGTCAACTGTACGTGCGCGAATCAACGAATGGTCGGAAGATTACGGCATCCACGTCGTTCGAACGGTCCAGAAACTCGGACCATTGTCTTTGAACGAGTTTATTAAGCTCGCAGCGGCCAAACGCCAACGTGAGCTCAATCAAGCGATGTGGAGCGGGGCCAAGAGCAAGGAGCAGGTCGGCGCCGAACTCTCAAATACGCGCTGGGCTCTCAAAAAACTCAAAGAGACCTATTCCGGCGAGGCAGAAGCGCGAGTGAGCACCAACGATCTTCTGGTCAATGCAGCTGCGGATGCGGCCAAGGGTGGACCGAAACTCCGACAGGAACTACGTCGGTTTATCGCTTATATGGATGAGCTCAATGCAAACAAGGATCTGCCAACCGAGGTGGCGGACCTCATCCAGCATTGCATGGATCGCAAGGGCGTGATGGATGCCGATGTTGTTCGTGCCCTGGGAATCCGGCGAGAAGTCATTTGGGCATGGCGAACGGGGAAGAACGCCCCCTCTCCATATGCTTACGCCATGGTCAATGCACTCGAGGAATATCTCAATCTTCCCCGAGATACGATCCTCTCCAGAGCACGTCAGCGCCAGCGTGGACTGGGGGCCGTTCCTACATATCTTTTTCCGGAAGAGTTCCAGGGCAAAAAGAATAACTCCAGGTTTCTCGTGCTGAAACACCTCACTCCGGAAGACTTCGTTGCAGATGACGAACAGAGGCATGCGAACATCCGCAAGTGCCTTGAGAACATTCGCTCAAATCCTTCCGAGTATGGATGTAATGTGGCGAAGCTTTCGAAGCAACCATATCGGTGGAAAGAAGCCGATTGGTGCAGTGAGACCAAATATGAATGGGAAACGTTTCTAGCGTTTCAAAACGATGCTCTTGTTCCGTTCGGAATGAATCGGAAGCAGAGGAAGGCTGGCTGGAAACCCGACACATCTAAAATGTTCTACGACTATTTTTGCTCGCTGTTTGGAACCTGGAGTGCGACAAACAACCCCGTGTTCAAGATGGACACCGGAGATGTTGCACTCGGCTATCTCGTGTTTCCTCGTTTGGTGCATCTTCGCCTGCAGGTGGCTCTGGGCTGGTCAAAAGAACTCGGTGCGGGAGCATATCTCCCAAACTTTGATATACAGCGATTGATCCCTCTTCGCGCCATGCTGCACTCGGAAACGGGATGGATCACTCAATCTCCTCATCTGGCGCAGCGTCTCAAGCCAATCATCGGCAAAGACGGGAAAATTATTATTTCTCAGGCAGAGATCGATCACGCTTGCGCGGACTGGCCAAGAGCTTGCCGGCAAGCGTGGGAGGAATACGGCCGCCTTAAGAAATCGCACAAGCAATCCGGTCAACGCAGACGCGATACGCACAAGGATATCATGCCAATCCTGAAACTGTCCAATCCGCTGGTCGCGTTTCAGACGCTGTGCACGGGCTTGCAGAACGATAGGTTTGAGTTGAGATCCTATGCCCATGCCATTCAGCTTCGCGATCAAGTTTTAGCTGGCTTGCTGACGCAGTGCGCATTTCGACGCAATACGTTAAGGCTACTCGACCTAGAACATCTCTCTTACGATGCGGAGCGCAATATCTGGGCCCTGCGGGTACCCCGCGAAATCTTCAAAAACCAAGACGGTCCATACTTTGTATCGCCGAATCGGGAAGTCCGCCCGTTCTACGAGCGTGATCTGATAGACCAATTCGGTCTTTACGAGGCGTTGAATCAGTATCTGTGCTGGGGACGCACCTTGATTCTCGCTGGCACGGACACTCAGGCCTTGCTGATCTGTGGCAAGCGTCGAGCGCGAAAACCTGGCAGCGTGAATTACGAGGGCGAGCAAGGCCGCTTTCAATCTAGCTCTGTTCAAAAGCTTACTAAACAGCTCACTGGTCGATACGTCGGTTACAAGCCCAAGACGGGCCGCGGGCTCGAAGGCATCAAGCAGTTTCCGCCCCATGCCTTCCGGCATATCCTGGCAACGGGCATCCTCAAGCTGTCGAAGAGCAGGCAGCCTGAGCAGGAGGCTGCGGACGCTATTCACGATAGCATCGACATGGTCCGATCGAACTATGCACGTTATGTTCCGAGGGACCGCGAGAAGACCCTAATGGCGACACTGCAGTCAGGTTTTGGCGTCCAGACTTGATAAGTCTATCACGGCAAACTAAAAGACCCCGTTCTTTCCAAGAACGGGGTCTTTTTGCATCTGACGTGTTGTCGTTGAAAATGTCTGGTAACCTGATTATCGCTCTCTGCGTTACCAGGACTATTATTCTGTAGTCCTAGTTCCATCACCTTGGCATAGTGGGATTTGAGCTCTACGGCCACACAAAGCAACTTCAACAACTTACGTGGTAAAGTGGGGCGAGCGATCGAGGCGCGCCTGCTGCGTGTGAGACCAAGATTGGTCGATATTTCCTGGTCGATCGAGGATCACGCCTCATTTTCCCTTGCTGATTGACGTTGTGAAGTCTGTCACCTCTTATCGCTGGGAATGAGCGTATTGCTGTCAACGCGGTCGACATCGTTGCAGCGGACGCAGGCAAGCAGAACTTGTCGCGCCGACGGGCGAGCCGGCTTTCGCCGCTGGGCTCGCCGACTTTGGTGGCGTGGATTGATCGTGCGACGCCCCGCCAAATTTGAAAGTGCAGCGGGTGCTCAAGCGATGAGGAGCGGGGCGAAAATATCCTCTAGGCGCGGGCACTCAACGCCTTCTCTAATGAATGCGACGGTGGTGACCGATGGCGAAACGGTTAAAGTTGGCACGCGCGTCCAGAGCGCTAGACAGCGTGCGTTCGATTTTGGATGCCTGTAACAGCGGCTTCCTCGATTTGGATCTGCGGCTTCAGGGCGACGAAGGTCGCGGGCATACAGTCGTTGAAGCAAGCTTAGTTACGGAACGCGGACATTTCGCGTGCCCGAAGAACGGCTTCCACGATACGTCGCAATTTCCGCACTGACCCCCCGTTCCAGTGACGCGCGACCGCGTCACGCTCTTCTCCACTGAATGGCGTGAACCAGTGCGTGTTAAGACGACGCTCGCGAGCGATGTCTGCAAGCACCGCCGGCAACAGAGCCTCGAGGTCCGCCGCGCCAGGCTTCGGGAATGCGACGATCCGGAAGCGATCGCCCAGCGGGGCTGGGATCAGTTCGACACTGTTGGCTGTTGCCACGTAACTGACTTCGGAGAGATCGAGGTTGGTCTGCAGGGCCGGATCCGGATAGCGCGCGGCGGTCTCCGGCTCCAGAAACCCGAGCAGGCAGTCCCACAGCCGGCCGTAGTCTGAACGCGTGCCGGCCTTCTCGAGCTCGTCGATCAGGACGATGGGATTAGCGTGTTTGGCCTGGGCGATCGCCAGGAACGGATGACACGCTTCAGTGGAATGCCAGCGTTTGTCGGTGCCGGCGAACACCGATCCGTCGCTGCGACTGGCATCGGTCCGCCAGGTGTGCACTCCGAGCACTTCGCCAAGGCGCCGGGCGAACCGCGACTTTCCGCCGCCGGGTTCACCCACCAGCAGCAACGGCCGCAGTTTGACCGTGCTTCGGCCGACGAGATCGGTCAGCGCAAAATCGATGACGGACGCCGCATAAGGGAACTCGAACACCAACGTGCGACGGATCTCCTGCAACGAGGGCACTGGAACCAGCGGCAGCGGCACATTGATCGCAGCCTTGAAGGGTTTGATCAGCTCCCGCAGCTTTGCGTCTGCTCCGGTTGCAAGTCGGCACACCATGATGTGGTCAGCAGGCAACGGCGCATCTGGAGATGCAACGGTGTCGGGGGCAGGCGCCCCGGATTTCAGGGCGTCTCTCTCCGCAATCTCTTCTGCGATCTCCTCGCGCGCCACTCTCTTCCGGTACACAGCCATCGACTGGCCAAGTTGCCAGGCGGCTGTGGCCGCGTTTTCGTGGTGCTCAAAGCCGGGCAGCACAGATGCCGCAAGGGGGAGAGCCGCCCAGCCGTACACCAGCTCTTCGACTTTGGCCCGGATTTCGTTGGAGAGAACGGCCGGAAGATGCCGGTAGGCCAGGAGAAGCGCCTTCGCCACCCGGTGATAATGCGCCCGATGATGGGGATCCTTCGGCATCGGCAGCGAGATCAGCCGGACGCAATCGGCAAACCCCCGCAAGCCCGGCCGATCGTCCCGGACGGCTCGGGTGTCGAGCTCATCCGCCAGTGGCGCACCGGTCGCGATGCCTGGGTCGAGCAGCCACTCACTGGTGTCGATCCCGGGTGCAGCCTCTGCAAGCTCGGCGGCTAGCCTTTCAAGGTGCAGCGGAGAATGCTGCGTGCCGAGCATAGCGTAGCGAAGCAGCCGCGGCAGGCGTTGCCATTCCTCTCGCGCCTCAGCGCTGTCGGCCGCGGCTCCGGTCAGGATGCGGTCGTCATCGAGCAGGACGGTGCCGTCATCACGGTTACTCATGACGCGACCTCCACGACCAGTGATGGATCGAAGGCGGGGTTCTCCCGGCCATAGCCGTGCGGATTGCAGATAATCCGGGTCCGCCCGACCCGATAGTCGAACGAGTTATGGACGTGGCCGTGGATCCACAGATCGGGTGAGTAACGCCTGATCAACTCGGACAGGTCGGACACAAATGCGGCGCTCAACAGATCGGACTGATAGCGCGGATGCACTGAGCCCGGGTGAGGGGCATGGTGGGTGACCACGACGCTCGGCCCATCGAACGGGGTGGCGAGCACAAGCCCGAGATACGCCCGGGACCGGTGATGCATCGCCTGCGCGTGTTCGGGGTCAAAGCGTTGCATCGTCTCCTCCCGCAATGCGATGAGGCGATGGTCGTTCATGCCGAGCCGTGCCGCATGGATTGCGATATCCATCGCGCTGTGACCGAACAGCAGATAGTCGGTCCACAATGTGGCGCCGACGAAGCGCACGCCGCCGATGACGGCGGTGCCTTCTTCCAGCAACGTGATGTTGAAGTCGCGCGCCTTCGCCATGGCGAGCGCAACCTCGTCGTGAATGGCTCTGCGGTAAAACTCGTGGTTGCCCATCACCATGATGATGGGCACTTCACACGGCACGATCCGCCGCAAGGCCGCGAAGGCCTGGACGGAGCCCTGACAGGTGTCGCCGGCGACGACGACCGCGTCGATGGCGTCCGCTAGCGTGATCGCTTTACCTACGGCCGCATCAAGATGCAGGTCCGAAAAGATCTGAATCCTCATGCGCGCCTCCCAGCTTGAGAGGTTGCGTGCAGCACCGGCGATGTCAGCGAATGCCCTTTGTGCTGATTCGTTTGCGGAGGACTTTTGATAGAAAGGTCCTCGCGGCCGAAGGCGGCGCGAACGAGCCAGGCGGCAGCCGGCGCTTGCCAGGTGATTCGACCCGATGTGGATCGGCGCAGGGCATGTGAAAGCACCAGGGCCGAAGCCGCGCTGCCGTTCAGTGCGCACAGCAAGACCGCGCTCATGGCGAGATCCAGATATGCACCGTCATAGCTGTCATCGCCGATCGCGGGGAGGGCGATCCCGATCGCGGAGGCTGCATCACCGTCAACTGCGGCTTCCCAGCGGGGCTCTGCGATCAGGGACATACCCGCAAGCGCCTGTCGCAGCCGAGCCGGACATGCGTCAGTGAATGTGTATGCGGAACGCAGACGCCACCAGGACAACGTAGCCTTGCCATCGATAGACGGAGAGGAAATCCCGATGGCGTCGCCGTCGTACGACGGCGGCTGCTCGATGAGATTCCGCGTGCTGATGCTGGATTGAGGAGCAAACTTTGTCATATGTGCCTCCTCAGTTCGCCAGGGTCATCAGTTGCCACGGATGCCGCTTCTGCCAGGCATTGGCGTTGGCATGCGCACCGGTGACGACTTTTGCTGCAATGGCCATGGAGGGGAACGCGACGGAGACCTTGAGGCGCTGCCGATCGTCGATACCGCGGATGACCTCGAGCGCGCCGGCCTCGGCGAGATCCCGCCGCCGCTTGTGCACGATCGCCTGGGCACTCTCATTGATACGGAGGCGAACCTCAGAGCCGGCACAGACGATGAAATCTCCAGACAGGTCGTAGCCGCGAGCCCAGATATTGGCGTAGTCGAGCTGATACTCTCTGCATTCATCAAGAGAGATCGGAACGTCGATGGTCATCTCGCCATGTTCGTCCGGGTCATCGGGCACCAAAGCCGGCGTATTCGAGAACTCGGGAAGCCCTGACAGCAGCACCGGTGGATTGCAGGAATCCAGCGCGCGGCACCCCGCGTCGAACAACAGCCGCCGGGCGCTGTGGGCGAGTTGGTCAAGGGAGGTGCGGCGCCACTCCGGCAGCTCGATCAAGTGCGGATTGCGATTCTTGAGAAGGCTCACCAAAGAGGCTGCCTCAATCGCATTCGTGAAGTAGTGCTGAAGTGATACTGCCGCGGCTTTGTCCAGGCAGAACTCGTTGGCGCCGCGGATCACAAAAACCTCGGTGGCAAAGTTTTTGCTCGCATCGGTCATATGCTGGGCGAGCCGGACGCCAACCTGGCCGCTTTCGCCGACATAGACGCTCGCGCCATCCGTGAGCATGTAACAGGCGGGGTAGGTGAGCGGACGAACACGGGCGACCTGGTCGAGTGCCATCATCGGGAAGGCAAGCACCGACAGGTTGGACGCCTCATCGAACACCTCGCGCAGGCCGGCGATGCCGCCGCAGGTCCGGTGGATGATGCTGGTGGAAGCCAGAGTCGGCAGAACCGACGAATGGATATTGGAAGACATTGAGATGATCCCTTGGGTGGAATCGGTCGCTCTGACGTCGCGAGGCGCACGGGTTCCCGGCCGTCGCGCGCGAATTCGGGCGTGCGGGACTCGGAACTGTCGCGTCATCGGACCCGCCCACGGCAAAGCCATGGAGCGTCAGACCGGACCGATCGTCAGATGCGGATGTTCGCGGTGAGGGGCGAGGTGCAGGCAGGCGCGAACGCGCTTGCGTCGGCGCAGGGCCCAGTCCGGGATGCCCGGGCGGCAGCCTCGTTCACAGACAACAAGGGATAGAAGGGGGGCGACGAATCGCAGATATACTGGCGCTTAGCCATGACGGACTCCTCAGAAGTCGGTTGTGGTTAGGCCGTCGTTCGGTGTTTCAGCACCGGGCGGCGGCCGCCTTCGCGTACAATCGCGTTGGTAACCTGGAAGATGGCTTGCAATTTCCGTTTGCGCTAGTCCCCTCCAATGATCTCGTGGGCCAGTGGTTAACGGAGCGGTAGGGATTGCAGCTAGCGACTGCGGCCGCACCCCTATTTGCATGGCACCAGTGGGGTGCGGAACCTCCGAGGGCCGCCCAGTGCGGGGCCGCCGGACGAATAAGCGACATGGTGAAGCGGCCTCAACGATCGCCCAATCACCGATGGAGACGGCGATTGGATACTAGATTCGACATCCAGTCGCTCAATGGCGTGGCAGTGCAGCGATATATCCAGCGGGTTCGAATCCCACCCCTTCCGCCACACCTAAGTCATTGATTTTGCTAACGTAAGATGTGTTTCTGATTCCTGATTCTGGTACAGCAAACTGGTACACAGAATGAGGCTCCAAAATGTATCTGCGGCGGCGTGGTTCTGTGTGGTGGTTTCGCCGCGCGTTTTCGCTGGATTCAAAGGCGGTCGCTGGGTCAGATGACATCTCATTGAGTCTGCGAACGAGCAATCGACGGCAGGCTCGGAAACGCGCAATGAGACTGGCAATTGCTATGGACGACTGGTCGGAAGCGGTTCGGAGGGCGCAAGCAGAGGATCCGGAACAGCCTGACCGTGCGCTCTTGCGACGGATGCTTGACGACGCAATGGCGCTCGTCGAGAGCGAGCGTTCGATCGCCGCAACACGGCGGCAGGCCGACGCCCTGCAGGCTGCCGTGCGCGAGTATAAAATAACATCTGATCTGCGGAACCGGCTTCCGGATATCGGCGCACGGCTCGGCGCGATCAATGACCGCGTTGCGTCCCTCAAAGCGACAACCGCGAAGGCTTCCACCAGCGCCATCGCCGACCTGCGCGCCGACCTCATGAACGAGATCGCAAAGGTGCGGGATGATGTCCAGAACGCGCACAAAAACCAATGGTCGGCCGACCCTATGTCGTCGAAAATCGACGGCTACATTGCAGCGAAGATCAAGGAGCTTGGTGACAAGTCGAAGCACGCGACGACTTTGAAACCGCGCCTGGACATTTTCGTCGCAACGGTCGGAGATAAACCGCTGCGCGACTACACCCGCGCGGATTTTGAAGAGTATCGCGACGTTCTCGATCAGGTGCCCGTCAAAGCGCTGGATCGTTTCAAAACCGACGATTTCAGAGTCGCGATCAAGTTAAATTCAAAACGCCTGAAACCGTTCGCTATCATCAGCGAGAAAACCGTCAACGACGACTATCTTACTCCGGTGAAAACCCTCTTCACCTATTGTCTCCGCCATAACTGGATTCCGTCGCATCCGGCGATTGGAGTCGTTTCTGCCCGGACGAGAGACAGCCGCCGGAACAAGCGTGCAGACGAGGCGCGGAGTCCCTTTTCGCTTGACCAGATCAACGCCTATTTTCGTTATGTCGCCAAGAAGCGATCGCGCGCTACCCCAGACTATTGGCTTCCGATTCTGGCCTTGTATACCGGCGCAAGGCTCAACGAATTGTGCCAGATCGAGATTCGCCGCATCATCATGCATAACGGCCGGTGGCACGTCGATCTGCTAACGATTTTTGATGAAGACGAGATCGAGCAGGCCTTAAAGGAGCAGAAGATTTCGGAAAACACTGCGACACTATTGAAGCTGAAAACGGCTTCCGCGAGACGGCAGATTCCTGTCCACGATGATCTCGTTGCGGCCGGATTCATCGAATTCGTGAATGAGAGGCGGAAAGTTCAAGAGGAATCATCGCGTCTTTTTCCGCGCTTGAAGGCCGACAAACACGGTTACTACTCAAACAATGTTGGCCGAAGGCTGAACAATGACATCGAGCGAGCTGGTGCAAAGGCCAGCAAGACTTCGTTCTACAGCCTTCGCCATTCGTTTGCCGATGCTTGTGTCGATGGAAAGATTCCTGACCGCATCAAAGACCGCTACATGGGTCATCTGATCGAGGGTGCCCAAGGTGTCTATGGTTTGTCGGCGTTAAAGCCCGCGGAAACCCGCGCGATCCGGAGAATTCGTTTCCCCGGCGTAGATATCTCGCCATATCTCCCGCGAAAGCGCATTTAACCGGCGAGAACACGGTTGACGGTCGCGAGGGCCGTCTAGAATTGTCCCTGCGTCGAGCCCCAAGGGGCTCTACGGCAGCGCCCTCTTGGGCGCGCGCTTGCGCGGGGCGATCGGCCCGAACGACCAGTCACCGAGCCGCAGGGACCCGCCGACTATTCGGAAGCGAGGTGGCGCCGGCAGGCGCCAGGGGGCGGGACCCGTGGCCCGTCCCCGTGCCGAGCGAGAATCGTCGGCGGGAAGGCGAGGGAAACCGTGTTCGATCCTGCCGTAGCATCGAAAACCCATACAAACACTGGCTTTCATGAATTCCGGAAGACGCTGCTGCATAAAATGATGAGAGTCATTTAATGTCGGCGACCGTCATCCCGCCGACGATCCATCCGAAATCTTTATTTCCCAATGAATTGCTGGTGTTTCTGCGCGTCGTCGGTGTCGGCTGCGAGTCACACGTTTGACCCGCGCGAGAATTCCTCTGAGCATTAAAAGATAAACCCCCGGTCATCGCGGCTCGCAACCGCTCTCGGGGGTTCTCTCAGAGGTGTTTTAATGGTCGCTACTAATCCTGAATCTGTCAACGCCCGCCGACGCGACGACATCGCATATGATCGGCATCTGCGACCGCTCGGGATCAAGCTTCCTGCCGACGCGAAGTTCGACATTTTCGCCGACGACGTTCAGGAGCGACCGAAGCCGAAAGCCCGCCCTGCTAACGAAAATGCGAAGTCGCACGACGCGTTGATTTCCGGAAATGCAGGCTTTGTCACGAACGCGATCGACTTCGTTGAACGGCTGCTTGCCGATCAAGAAATCGAGCAGCAGAGCCTCATCATTGCGCGCAAGCTCGCAGAGGCCGGTTGGAATCCGTATTTGAAATCGGAAAGCCAAGTCGTTCTGATTGGCACCGTCACCGGCTCCGTTCGTGACGCCGGGAGCAATTTCCGGAACTGCAACATCATCCCGTCCGTCGCTTGCCGGAACCGAGCTGACAAGCTCTCCGAATTTCGGCTGTTTCTTCAAGAGAATAAGGAAGCTCGAAAATACTCACGCTACGCCGTCATCTCTTCAGGCGCTCGCTTTCCGCTTGAAGAGCTTCCGGAACGTTACGACGAGTTCAATGCCAGGATTGGCCGCTTCCTTGAACTCGCTCCCAAAACGTTTCCGGTCGATATCCATCTGATAACGATCGAGATGACATTCGACGCCGAAAGCACCGTCAATTTGCATGCCAACGTGGTTTACCAGCCGAAAGCGGCTTTCGGAACCGAGAGGTGGAACGGTTGGCTGGAGTTCGGCCGCGCGCAACTCGAAACCTCCTTTTTCCACGACGAAGGCCGATTAGAAGAGCCTGCCGAGCTGATCAAGTATGTCTGCAAGCCCGGCGAAATCCTGTCTTTAACGAGCAAACAGACCGCCTTCCTCGCGACCACCTTGCATAAGAAACAACTTGTCCGGCCGGTCGGCCCATTTGCCGATTGGCGCAAGGCGTTCCGGGATTCCGGCCACAAGGCTCGATACGACCGGGAAGCTAAGGCAATCGTGCGGGTGCAGCGGGCGACCCGCGAGGAAAAGATCAAGGCCGAGATCGAGAAGCAGGAGCGCGATGAGGCTTGCGCCGCTGGCAAGATCGAGGACGGCGAGAAGCAGAAATCCGAAATCGTCGAAAATCAAATCCTTTGTACGACCCTGCCTCAGGCGCGGTCGAGCCTGTTGGCTGAAGCCTACGTCGTCGTCAGGAATTACACCCCACAGCCGTCCACGGCTAACGGAATCGGCGGTCTGGAGGCGTTGGAGCGTCGGCGCGTGCACTACCTCAACAAGCTCGCCGCGAAAGGCGTTGCACGCGATGTCATCGAGCGTGCCAGCAGCCCTTCCTCTATCTTTAACAATCTTACGATAATTCCCGCTACCTTGTTCCTTGAGCTTCCCAAGCTCACAGAGAAACGCCGTAAGCGCCTCTTTGAGCGCCTTCACCTTCCCGATGGCTCTCCACTCGCGTTCTTCGAACAAGCGCTCCGAATCCGTATGCAAACGCTTTTGCCGACCCGTCGTCACGCATGGTCCAGGGACGTAGCCAACATCAGTCTGTTGTACGACGCGCAGGTCACGTTGCAGGCCACGTTAAAGGCCGAGCTCAAGGCCGCACGCGAGAAATTGCGCACGGATAAGCTTTCTCAGTACGACGAGTACGAGGAGTACGACGAGTACGACGAGATCATTCCGTTCGCCCCGCCTTTGATCAAATACGGCCCGCGCCCGGACGTGCCGCTGGCTCCGTCGGTGCGTGAGCGGCTTTGGACGCCATCGCCGCCGATAGTTCGACCACCACGGCCGCAGTATGTGCCGCCGCCACGTGCTGCGCATCTCCCACCTCCGCCGCGGAAGCCCTCCTTCATGCGCAGTGCATCAGCAGCATGACCCGCGATCGAGATATCGTGATCGATGTTCGTGAAAAAATATCATCGATCGGCGAATCCTTGTCGTCGCCGTTTGACTCCTCGCGGTCCTTCAACGAGTCCTTCCGCCTGCGAAGTCGAATCCTTACAGCTACTACGCGAATCCTTATGCCTCATATTTCGCAGCGTTCTGCGCATTTTTGAGGGGGCTGGACAGTGTCGATATTTTCCATTTCAGTCGCCGCCGTCGCAACTAACAAAAAGACCTCGCAGATGACAGCTACAATTACTCAATTCCCCTGCCGCTGGCGGAAGCTGACGATTACGATCTCATCGACCGGCCGCGAAATCGAAATGTGGGAGGCGCGGATCGACGGGAGGTTCGCCAATATTTCTCGTGGCGGCGACGGGCTTTTTCGTTGGCGCGGGTACATTCCTGTGCGTCATCGAAAGCCGCAGGCACGGCAGATGTATCGGCCGATGACACCGACGCAAGAGTCGTCGTCGCTCCTCGCCGCGATGGCAGCGGCCGAGACCCTTATCGCTTCGTGACGACCGGCGGCGGCCAAAAAGCTGCCGCTAACCTACGTCTCGAAAAATTCTTTCGACGAACATTTCCGAGACAAAAACTGGCATTTTGGCTGTCACTTCCTTTGCGCTTGTGCGGAGGCTCTTGCGTCACTCATAAAATGCTTCAGCCTATGTGTGACCGCGCCAATGCGGTCATGAGTGACGAGTAATAGAAGGAGGTTTGGATGGCTAAACGTATCGGCGGAATCGCGGTGACCGACATCCCTGCGATGAAGGAATACATCGACAAGATTCGCGGGACCGCAACTTCGTGGACTTACAGCGCAGCCGATGTCGCGCGCATCGCCGAAGAGGCCGAGGCCCGCTTGTCGAAGCTGTCTCTCGCGCCAACTCATCGCCGTGGCGCAATGGCGACCGCCCGCTCGTCTGGGCCATCGGCTGGAGCGTACAAGTACAAAGTTAACGGCTCCAAGGTCCGTTTGTGCCGCACGAAAGATGGATGGCGTCTTGCGAGTTACGGTCGCTGTTATGTGTACCCGCGCGATGCCGAGAAGATCGACATTCAAATCTCGCCTGATCAGGCCGAAAAGTCGGTTGAAACGATGCGTCGCCAGATCCGCGTCACGGTGGTTTTACCAATCGAAAAGGCTGCGGCATGACCAACACAAATCAAGCGGAATTAGCCATGCCGACTAATGCTACGAACAACGGGGCAGTCCTCGCGATGGATGCGATGAAGCAAAAGCATGAGCCAATCGTGTACTTGATATCCGCATTAGCAAGTTCGGGACAGGACTTGGTCGAAATCGGAGGATACTTCGAAGCACTTTGGCATTTTCGTAAATTGGATGGCACAGACGCGCGAAGGCGGACCGATGACGCCAGGAAGGCGATTGCTAAAGCTTCCACCGCTTTTGATGCCTATGAAACCGCAATGTCAGAAAGCAGAGCCGATAAACAGCGATTGCCGGTCATCGACAAGGCGGCCGAGCTGACAAAATCGTCGGAAGCGGAAGACTCGTATTTGAAAGTGTGCCCCCGCGGTTTCTCGAACGAGATCATTTTCTTCCGTGTGAAGAAAGAGGAACTCGCCGAAGTCTCCGTATACTTCGAAGATTACGAGGATGAAAATAACGGACGTTTCACGACTTTCGTTCACAAGCCGATCGGGTGCTCGATAATTGATTGGTCGGATCGCCAGCATTTTGGATGGTTCTGAAGAGCCGGAAGCGAAGAAAACGAAGATGGCGAAGAGCGCAAGCCGTTAGTGTAACCAAGAGGAGTATTCGACATGTATCAAAATTGGCATATCTGGGCGGACGATAATCGCTATTGGGTCGGGGGAATTGCGCTTCGGACGAATTTATGTGGAGAGGCCTGCGATAGCGAGAGGGCGCTTCAATCGTTCTTCGTGGGGGATGCCTTCATTCCAAAGCTCAACGCGTCCGAGCCGATCTACCTATTAAAATTCGTCGGCAGGAATTTCGAGTTTAGAAATGCTTTCTCGCTCGATGCTGCCGTCGGTGCTGCAAGTGCAGAGTTCGGTGATGAGAAGTTCGAAGCGTATCGAGTTTCAGCAGTTGAAGGCGCGTATTGCTAGAAATCGATAGGTAGGAACGCGGTGCCAACAGGCACGACCCTTCATTGAATAACGACCGCATGACTGAAGGTGTCGGCGAAGTACTCCGCCGACACCTATGACTGGAACAGGCGAGCGAAGGGAAAAGGACGATGACCAAGCAACAAAAACTTCATTCCAAAGCCGCGAGGTACCTCCGCGATTTGGAGACGATCATCGACAACCTGAAGCATGCAGGATCATGCAAACTCGACGGCGACAATGCCATTTTGAATGTCAAAGATCAGTTGCGCCATCTCGCGCAGCGTTGCGACGCCTGATCTAGATTGGCAGCGTGAAGCCCCAATTGTTGACACGGCGTATCGATTCTCAGCCCCTTCGTGATCGCTTGCCGTGCAGTTTCCCGACGATTTCGCGAAATCGATAGAGAGCCAGCCATAGTGTCATACGCTTCGCGCCTGACCCCAAGCTGGCCGGGGGAGGAATCCTCCCCCATGGACCCCCTCTAGAACGGCTTCCCGCAGCCGTTTACGTTGTCACCGTATGACGACATGGGTTGCGCGTTGTTCAAGCCCACGTCACACACCATGGCTTGTCTCGCTCACACGTAGCGGTGGACAGCATGGCTTGTTCAATTCGCGCCGGCGGACTCATCCTCAGTGAGGTCGTTTCACTGAGTGGGTCGCATGCCTTCAATCCTGTCCGTCCGTCTCGATCCCGCGACATCCGCAGCACTCACTGCCGCGGCCGCATCGGCCCAGACGTCGGTCGCGACTCGATCATCAAAGCCCTCCCGGACGCGGCATCCCTTCCACCGGTGCCGCCGTCACCGCCTCGCCGTCCTATGCACACCCCGGACGCCGCCGTTGCCGCCGTTGAGCGATGATCGGGCACTATATTCTGCGTCGTAGCTACGACGCGATGTGCAAAGGCGCCATTCGGGGCATTAGCTAATGTGCGGTCTGAATGGGATCGGCGATCCACATGAGCGGTGCACCTCCTGAATTTGATGGCCTGCCTTAGAGCCAATTGCCCGTAACTGCCATGCTGGCCAGAAACGTCATAGTAAGCATAAAATAGAGGTTGATCACGAAGTACACGGACGCAAACCAGCGCGCACCCTTTAGATAAATGATTGTGGCCAGGCCGACGACCAGGAAGGCGAAGATGCCGTAGCCTACGATGAATTGGACCCACGGGGGGGAACGCTGCATCGGCACATGCTGCCAATCAACCCAATAATATCCGCCCAGCAATCCTACCAGGATCCAAATCGCCGGAAGAGTGAGCAAAATCCAGAGCTGCTTTCTTTCGATTTCTGAGATTTTCCAAGCGCCAAAAAGACCCGCGACGAGCAACAGGAACGGAACCCAGAAGAAGAGCGATCCCAAACCGCCCACGATGGAGCTCTGCCATAAGAACCACACGAAAGCGCGAAAAGCGGAAGCTACAGGAAGCATTGGGTCGCCCAACTCCAAGTTTTGCCAGCCAGCAAACGCGATACTTATCATAAAGATGCTTAAAACGGACCGCTGCCTAGCCCGAATTGTCAGCGAATAGCCCCAATTGTTGACACGGCGTTGCGGTTCTCGTCGCCTTCGCGATCTTCCGTCGTCCAATCCCCGGGCGGATTCGCCGAGCGCGAGAGGCCAAAAAATCGTGGCCGCTCTTTCATATCGACTTGTCCTATTCCGCCGGTTGAAGGAGTCTTGAGTAAGCCCGCTGGCCGGGGGAGGAATCCTCCCCCATGGACCCCCTCAAGAAAGGCTTCCGGTAGCCGTTGCGTTATCGCCGTATGACGACGTGGGTTGCGCGTATTCAAGCCGACGTCAACGGCGCGCATCATGACGACTGACGGTGGGTGGATCGAATACGATCCTTCCGGAAGGACAGTGCAGACTTGGGGCCCTTCTGGAAGGGCCCCAGTCCTTGCGCAGGCACTCGCCAGCGCCATCGGCGTCGAAGTCGAACATCTCGCGAAAACGGCATCTGTCGGTGCCAACGCCGCCGCGCTCAATGTCAGCAAGTCCTCCGAAGACGCGATCAAATCGCTCGTCATCTGGTGGGCAATGCGCGGTTACTCGGCGTCGACCGGCCCGGATGGCTGCTGGGTCACCGCAGGCCGGGCGCGCATCCTCGACACGGGCAATCGCCTTGAGGTTCACGGTGGCCTAACTGACAAAGCGGTCGCCGCCATGCTCACGAAAGCGAAAGATGCGTGGGGCGGCGGTCTGTTTCTCGATGGACACTGGACGGAATCGGAGCAAGATCGGCTCTGGATCGCCGCCCAGCGGCAAGGCATCGAAGTCGGCAATTGCCGACCCTCTGCGTCAATTCAGAAAGCTTGGGAGCACGAGCAGGAAGCCGCAGCCGCAAAGACGAAAACGATTTCCGCCGTCCGGACGGAGATCATCGAAGCGCAGCGTCTCCTGGACGCCGCGCAGGGCGACATCGAAGCCGCGAAGAAGCTTCCGGGCAACCTGCAAGCCTTCATCGGGGTCTTCCTTGACGACGACCAGCGGCGCGAACTCGCTGCGCAGCCGATCGCGGAGATCGTTCCTCATCTTGAGCGTTTCCGGGCGCTGGGCGCAGCCGAACTCGAATCTTACGAGACACCCACTGGCCAGAAGGTCGCTTTCGTCGAGCCAGAGAACGACAAGGCGAAGCGTGATGCTGACGACGCGCACGTACCGCAATGACCGTCGCTCCACACGTCCTCCGACGATACGTTATCGACCGCGCGGCCGGGCGGATGCCACACGCCGAATGGGCTTTCTTGTCGCTGGATATCGGCGCGTGGATTCTTGCCGATGAGCCCGCCGCGCGGCGGCACGAACACCATCGCCGCATCCGACAGGAAGGACGGCCGTGGTGCGCGGTTCTTGGTCATCGCACTGACGTCGCCGACGACATCGCTCTGCAAATGTATTTCCTGACGATCTGCTCGGAGATGAGCGGCGCAAAACCGGTTGGATGCGCGCGGAGGCGGCTGGCGATCCTGGCCCATGGCGGCAGCAGGCGATCCTGGGTCGTGGGGATTGGGATGCTGATGCCCTGCGCGATATCGTACGCGACTATGTCATCGAGCATTTGGCGGATGACGATGCGGTGCTGGTGATAGACGAGACCGGCTTTCTCAAACAGGGCAAAGCGTCATGCGGAGTGGCGCGGCAATACACTGGTTCGGCAGGGAAGATTACGAACTGCCAGATCGGCGTCTTCGCTACCTACGTTTCGCGCCACGGTCATGCGTTCATCGATCGTACGCTGTATCTTCCGAAGGAATGGACCGACGATCCAGATCGTCTGGAAGCCGCATACGTGCCCCCCGATGCCGGCTTTGCGACCAAACCAAAGCTTGCAACGAGAATGATCGCACGCGCGATAGCCGCGTCTGTACCGTTCAAATGGGTTGCCGGTGATACCGTCTACGGTGTTGGCGACATCGAACAGCAACTACGTCGGGCAGGCAAAGGCTATGTGCTCGGCGTCAGCAGCGCTCATGTGTTTCGATCCTGGGGCAAGCGACCGCCGGTCGCCGGTACGGCCGCAGAGATCGCCCGGACGCGGCGCTCATCCGACTGGAAGCGCCTGTCGGCGGGAGCCGGAACCAAAGGACCACGACTGCACGATTGGTGTTATCTCGAATTGGCCGATCTCGAGGCCGAGCAATTCAACAGTGCTAATGATGGTTTGTGGACGCGCGGTCTACTGATCCGTCGTCGCATCGCCGATGATGACCTCGCCTTCTTCACCACCTGGTGCCCGGCGGGAACATCTATTGAAACGCTGGTCGCGGTCGAAGGCCATCGATGGGCGATCGAGGACAGCTTTGAAACCGCGAAAAACGAGTTCGGGCTCGATCACAACGAGAGCAGGTCCTGGCATGGCTGGCACCGTCACGTGTCCCTGGTGATGCTCGCCTTCGCCATGATGGCCGCGATCCGACATCGCGCTAATCCGCCACCGCCCAAAAAAACCAAACGCCGCCCCCCGGCAAAAGCCAAAGCATAACCACGCCGCTACTGATCCGTTGGTCAATCCAGGAAATCCGCCGCATCACCACCAGACTCGCTCAAAAGCGCATTCAACCCGCGCACATCATCGCATGGTCTTTCTGGCGCAGAGCTCACCAGGCTGCCGCTCAACGCGCTCACTTCAAAAAAAGACAACTGTAATGCTAGTCCCCCTTGCGCCGTCGCGACGGCATGCCTTACGGTCGCAGGGGCGAGCGACGCGACGGGAAAGATCACCGAACGGAGCGGAATCTTGCCGCCGCCGGCGGCACCATGTTCGGGAAAAGAAAGGGGGGGGCTCGCTCGCTCAAGGAAAGCACCACCGCGCCGCCTCACGGCGCATTGCCCACAGTTAAGCGTGGTTCGGGCGCGCGTCATTTTTGCTCAAGAGCGACGACGCTTATGACCAGTGTTCAATATCGGCTGGGATGTGCGTATATCCGAAAGTCTTCGCGATATAGTACCGATGGAATCCATCCCTCACTTGATAGTCGAAAGTATCGATCGGAGACGCCCATAACCTGATTGGCTCGATGGGATCGGCACGGCGTATTCGTTCAAGAGTGTAAATTATGCCGTTTTTCCTGAAGCCATTTTGATCGAGCATCACGCCGACATCTCGCATCGGTGGCTGGATGATCTCAACGGGGATCAATTCGTGGGGTTTCACGCAGGACCATGCGCTGGTCAATGGACAGAATCCTCCCATCCGGGACTCATCGATCCACTCCCGAGGGATGACGTGATCCACGATAATGATCCTCTTCGTTCAATGCCGCAGACGTTTGTTTAAAACGAATCCGCGCGAGGACAGTTTTGCCGCGTCCAATCGGGTCCAGCAGCGCCAGTGATGCAAGGAGGCCAAGGGCCTCTGTAGCCTCCCTCGACTGGCGGTCCGATATATCGAGCGCCACCCGGTCCAGAGTACATTCCGCCCCCCGGGCCGGTATAAAGCCCACCTCCAGGACCCGTGTACATTCCACCGCCAGGGCCAGTATAGAGGCCACCGCCAGGCCCGCCGTAAAGGCCGCCTCCTGGTCCGGTATAGGCTCCGCCGCCAGGGCCCGTGTACAACCCGCCGCCCGGGCCCGTGTAGCAGGCTCCGCCGGGGCCGGTGTAACCAACGCACTGCGCAAGAGCTGTGTTCGAGAAGATAAACAAAGCAATCAGCGCTGACATCGTTGTCTTCACGATAAGCTCCATTACATTGCAACTTTGTCTGGTGGATTTTGAAGGATTGGAAGAATGGATATTATTGGCATTTGCGACGACCTGCACTCGACGCCGAGCCTAGAATTGAGAGCGAAGATCGACGACCTTCCGACGTCGACTGCTGCGGCCGTGATCGCCCCCTACAAGGTCCGCTTCGGCAATCATGCGCACGACATAGTCATCCGCATGCTAGAGGACAGGAAAAGGGAGGCGGCACCACTCTAGCCGCCAAACTTGTCTGCTTTCTTTGCGAGGCGGGGTTCAGCGCCTTTAGAGCAAAAGCTATGGCTTCAGCGAGCGTGGCCGCTCTGATCGACTTGGCTTGGCTTGGGCGCCGATTTCGCGCGGGCGCGCTCAATCTGCCGCAATTGATACGCCTCGGCCTGCTGGCGCTCGAATTTCAGTTGCCTATGCATATCAGGGGTTTGCCGTTCTAGGTCCAAGCGCTGACGCTCGATCTGCAACTGCTGAAGTTGCATCTGTTGCCTTTGCAATAAGATCTGCTGATGCTGCATTTCTAGGCGCTGATAACCGGCCGCGTAGTCCATGGCGCTCGGCGGTGCGCCTGTCGGATACCCGCCCGGATTAGCTTGTTGGCAGAGCGCGGGACTGCTCAACTTGGCAAGCAGCGCGGCCGTAACGAAAAACGTCTTCATTATTGTCCCCCCCTATCCGAGCGGGTGGAACGCTAACATCACAACCGCGGTAATGGAATGGGAAGCATTGATCGTTGTCGAGATGGGGGCGCGCCATTCTGCCCAAGAGCGATGTCCAACCATGGGAGAGTTTGGGTACCGCTGGCGGACACCGACTCGTATGAATTCCTCCCTAATAGTTGACATGACCACCTTGTAAATGGGACATCCAACTGTACCAGAACTGAGAATGAGAATCGCGTATTCCGCGGTAAAATCAATGGCTTGCGCGAAAAAATGGTGGCCCATCCCACCCCTTCCGCCATCCTTTATTTTAGCGCTGCAATTTCAAAGTGATAGGCAGGGAATTGGCTAACAGCTTCGGTATGTTAGCCAAGGGATGTTCCGGCTTTGAGCTTTAGACCGCCTGCGATGGCATTGCGTCGGCGGTTGGCCGCCTTGGTATAACGCTGCACCTCTTTAAGCGTTGTCCAACCGCCCCAAGCCATAATCTCGTGATCGGTCGCGCCGTGGTCCGCTAACCTAGTGGCACCAGATTTGCGCAGGCCGTGCGATGAAAAACCCTCAGGAATCCCCGCTTCGTTACAGACATCCCGAAACCAGTTGCCGAACCCCGCAGATGAGAACGCCTTACCGGATTGAGTTATTATGAAGGTCAGGTGTTCGTTTGGCGTTGCGTCAATGGCGGTCTGCAACTCTTGCATTACCGGCACCTCCACAAGCGTGCGTGTCTTTTGCTGAACGATGGAAAGGAAGTCGCCTCTGATATGCTGACGCCCCATGCGCACAACATCACCCCGTCGCTGCATCGTATTGTAAAGCAGTTCTAGTGCGAGGCGAGCGCGGGTTCCGAGTGCATGATGCGCGCGGAATTTCTCGATGTGATGATCAGGCCAGATCGCAAATCCATCTGATTTAATCCTCAACGGTTTGACGCCTACAGTGGGGTCATCGACGCGAAAGCCGATTTCGATGGCGTACTGCATGAGAGTGCGCATCATCCGAAGCCAGTTGTTCGCCGCCGCAGGTGTCTGAATTTTCTTGTCACGCAGCGCCTTCACATCGTCCCGACGAAGCAACGCAACCGGTTTATCACCATGTTCTTGGCGAATGCGTTCGATTATGCCTTTGTAGGTTGTCTGAGTTGACGGTTGAAGGCCATGCCATTCGGCCGATGAATAGAAACGAACCACTAACGCCGCTATCGAACCGGGACCGGATTTGCGTCCACTCGCCGCAGCCGCTGCAACTGTCCCTCGGGCGAACGCGTCATATTGAACTCAGGCGAGCCAGGTTTGCCTTTCTGGGTAGATTGTCTTGCTCCCCGATTTGCGAAAGCGAACGCGAAGTTTGCCGCGAGAGTCAGTAAAATAACTACACCCGGTAGGCAGTGGATTACGTCGATACATGGACCGAATCCCACGGGTTGTTGTCGTTTGAACCGACCGGAGAAATCGGATTCTCGAATAGGGCGTCTAGCAGTCTGCGGAAAAACTTAAGAAAGCGGCGATTATTGTGTCGCGGGTCCTTTTTCTGGGGCGGAGTGTTCGCTGGTTGAGGTGCTTTGGTGGTTTGGATACCGGCTTGGCTACGCAGCAACCAGTTTGGGAATGCGGATCAGGTTATAGGCGATCAGATTGAGCATGAAATTTGCGGCGACGCGACCGATGCCGCGATGTTTGGTCTTGCGCATAGTCCCGTGTTGCTTGCCCCAACCGAACATGCACTCGATCATCGCACGGCGTGATTGCGACATGCCATAACCTTGGTGCCGCGTGGTGCGCTCATCGATCGCACTCTTGCGGGCTGTTCCGGTTTTGGTGATGCCGTTGTTCTGCGTCACATGCGGTGTGACCTTCATGGCACGAAGAGTGGTCACATGATCGGCGGTGTCATAGGCCTTGTCCTCACCGGCGGTGATGCGGTGGCCAGCGGCTTTGCTCCTGGCCTTCAGCATGATCTCCGCGGCGCGGCGCTCGGCGGTGCCATTGGCGTGCGTGACCATGCCGGCCACCGCCAGCCCATGCCGGTTCTCCATGGTGGCGTGGCCCATATAGCAAAGCTTCGCCTCCCGCCCGGCGGCCTTGCGGTAGAGCCGGCTGTCGGGATCGGTCGCACTCGCATGCGTGTCGTTCTTGCGCTTCTGGCCATGGAAGTTCGCGCCGCCGTCGCCATCACCGCTGCCATCCTTTGGGCGAAAGCTCTTCTGTGATGCCCAGGCTTCGATCAGCGTTCCGTCTACCGAAAAATGCTCGTCCGACAACAGCGGCTTGACCTGTGGATGGTTCAGCAGCCTGGTCATGAACTTCGTAAACACCTCGCCGTTCTGCAGCCGGTCTCGGTTCTTGGTGAAGGTGGTAGGGTCCCAGACCCGATCGTCCGGCGAAAGCCCCACGAACCAGCGGTACAAAAGATTGTAGTCCAGTTGCTCCATCAACTGGCGTTCCGACCGAATGCCGTAGAACACCTGTAGCAGCAACGCGCTCAGCAACTGCTCCGGAGGGATCGAAGGACGCCCTTCGCTGGCATAGAGCCTCCCAAGGCTGCGGTTCAGCTCGCTCAGCACATCGCGGACAAGCTCCCGGATCTTCCTCAGCGGATGGTGCGGAGGTACTCGTGCCTCCGGCGAGATGTACGAGAACAACCCGCCCTGATCCAAAAATCCGCCTCGCATGTTCGCCCCATCGATTCGAGATGACTGAAGTGAATCATCAAGCCATCGCCGTCGCCAGTGGGTTTTTCAGCAAACTGCTAGAGAGAAGTCTAGAGAGAAACGGTCATACAACGTGACGCCAAAAAGCACCGTCGGTGACGGAATCAGCCCCTGCTTTCTGGCCAGATCGAACTTTGATGGCGAAATGCCGATATATGCTGCGGCAGATTCTCGGCGCAGACCGCGCGGAGTGAGGACCGGTTCGATTCCTTTTAACGCCGATCCCATTCTAACCCTCCAACGGCTTCATGAAATCCATGGACAGCCTTGTAACCAAAACGGTACAAAATGACCAGTTCTCGATTACTTTAATTTTAGGGCATTGATAATGCGGGGTTTTTCCTTGTTGGCTGCGCAAATCAGAGCGGCCAGAGCGTTACTTGATTGGTCCCAAGCCTATCTTGCCCAAGGGACCGGCATAAGCCGAACAACGCTCGCAAACATAGAAGCTGGAAAGAGCGAGCCGCATGAGGCAACGCTTTTCGTCCTGATGACCGAACTCAAGGCGGCTGGGATCGATTTCACCTCACAGGGCGTCGAGGCGCGAACATGGCCATTGCGGCCTTATGTGCCGACAGGGATCGCGCAAATGCAAAAAAACGAAATAGCCACTCTGCGGTTTCAGGTTGTAGCACTTGCTTGCAGCAGATACCGGTGGATGCATGAACCGAATTACAAGGCGGCAATCTTTCAAAAACCGGCGTATGCCGACCATGACCGGCAGCGGAGAAGGGGTTTCTAAAGTATCCGCGAAACCGGAACGCCCAAGTAGATCGCTGTTCCACTACACGACGGCAGATGGACTGGTCGGAATCCTTGAAAATCAAAGCTTGTTCGCAACCCATTCGGAGTTCTTAAACGACTCAAGCGAATGCAAATCCATCTTAGCCGTCTTGCTGCCTCGCGTCGAAGCAGAACTCCGCGAAGTTGTGCCACTGCTCGTTGAGCGCAGGCTTTTTCATCCTTCCATTTTGACAGACAATGGTGATGAGATTTACAGGCAAGAAGCTGAGAACATGCTTCAAGCATTGCCATCGGCGGGCAATCACACCGCTCCATATTTTATTAGTTCATTCTGCATCCACGAACCTGATACTTCGGCATATACTCAAGGCTTGTTGAGCCAATGGCGTGGCTACGGCAGGGGTGGATTTGCAATCGAATTTGATGAACACACCTTAGATCGGCTCAACGTCGAGGAAAACGAATCTCGCCGGTATCAAGGCATCATAACAGACCAAGTAACGTATCAAAATCATGACGACAGAGTTAAGAATGAATATTTTTCAGGTTTTGCCGGTGCGCTGCTGAAAAATCTGTTTCCGAAGTTGTCAGACCAACTCGATGCGATCCTTGGACCAAAAACGACAGACGACTTCGCACGTCCATTTCTGTCGATTGCGCCATTCCTAAAGGATCCGAGCTTCGAGGAAGAAAATGAATATCGAATCGTCGCGCTTTGCAACAGGCCAAACATCAAAGATGAATCTGATCACAGGAGCGCAAAGCCCATCAGATTCAGAACGAAAGCTTCAGGCCAGTTGGTGCCGTATGTTGCCCTGTACGAAGAGCTTAAGACCAAGCTGCCAATCAAATCTATAATCATTGGACCGCACCCGCATCAGAGCAGCCAGCAAATGGCCCTCGAAATTCTTCTTGAGAAGGCTGGCTTCACGGATGTCGCCATTCGGCTGTCTTCAATTCCGTTTCGAGAATAGTGGCCTATTCACATTTCATCGTTTTCATTAGCGGGCGCGATGTCGGTCTTCGACGCGCCCCGCGCCACAACCACCAAATCCGCATCCGGCAATGGTCGCTGTAACACAGCAGCCTCATTCCATGGCGCGCGCATCCACACGTCGCATTCCTCTTCGGTCGTCAGCAGAACCGGCATGGCCTTGTCGTGAACGGGCTTAACCACGCTGTTCGCGTCGGTGGTCAAGAAGGCATAGGCAAGGTGGTCGCCTTCAATCGGGTTGGCCTTGGTGCCGCGCGGGCCGTTCCATGGCATCCACATGCCTGCAAAGGCGAACAAGGGCCGTTCTGGCGAGAGGGCGAACCAGACAACGTCTTTCTTGCCAGCCATGGCGTGCGGCGTGCCGTCGTCGTTCATAAGCGACTTGGGGTTGGCAACGTTGTTGTATTCGGAAAAGCTGGTGGCCGGTACCAAGCATCGGGATTGAGGCTTTAGCCAGCGCCGCCAGTGCGGCGACTTCGTGTTGCGTATGTTGGTGCTGTAGCCGCCGAACTGCGGCGGGTTAGGCATCCCCCAACGCATCATGGTCAGTTCGCGCTCGCCTTCTTGGACGCGAACAACGGGCGCGACGTTGTCGGGGAAGATTGCGGGCAGGGGCGGCAGGTTGCCCGCCGTGTCTCGCGTTGCCTTGAACAGATTTCGGATCGCGGCTTGGTTCTTGGTAATGCTGTAGAGATTGCACATCGCAAATATCCGATTTGATTGTTACTGTAGCGACGGCGCATCAAGCGGTCTAAATGGGGGAGCGAATGCCAATCAAAAATTTCGGACTACGATGGGACAGGAAGCAGGCAGAGGCGGATGGCCTATGGGGGAAACGTCGTGGAGAAGACCCTGTAAATCTTGGAGACCAGATTGGAATCTACACTCTCGAAAAATCCGGAAAAATAATTTACGTGGGCAAGAGTGGCATAGGTGAGAACCCAGGAATTACAAAACGCCTCTATTGCCACACCCTCAATAATAAGAGTGACAAATGGGATACATTTTCTTGGTTTGGTATCAGGCCAGTGCGCGCCACCGGGTCACTGATTGCGACACCGAAGATTCATATGGATGCCAGCGCTGTAGTCGGAGATATTGAAACCGTCTTGATCTATCTGCTTCAACCCCGCTTCAATCTTCGGGCCGGAAAATATAGGCACATGATTGAATACAAACAGTGTCCGAGCCTAACTCTGAAATCATTTCTTGGTGCTTGACGATGGAAACCGCTATCCGCGCGCTTTCTTCGGATCAAACTTCGGCCAACCCTTGAGTGGCTTCATTGGCGGCAAGTCCTTTGGCCGCTCAGGATAATGAAATTCGCTGCCAAGCAACCAACGCCCTTCAAACCTATCCCAGAACTGGATGGCGTCCATTTGCCATCTGAACTCGTAAACACGCCATAGACCGCCGTCCTGAATCTGCTCACCGGTCGCATGGAAAGGGATGCCGTTGTGTTTGCAGAGCGCGTCGATTTCGTCCCAGTGCGCACGAAGGTAGCTGTCTTCTAATGCCACATGATATGGACGTTCGGCCTTCCAGCCAGCGTGACCGTCGCCGCGTGTGTAGAACCCGTGTCGAGGCAACAGAAACTCAGGCAGGCGAGCTATCGCGTTTGCGATGCGGCGGGCTTCGTCGGATGACAGATGGCTGTGGCTGAACGACCATTTCTGCAAGTCGTCCCGGCAATACACCGACGCCAGCCCAACGCCATTGGCATCCACGACCCTAAAGCAATCTTCGCCGTCCCTTTCGACTCTCCAAGGGGGCGGAAATCGTTTTTTGGGGGCAGTTGACACCATGAGAACAGAATGAGAACATCCGACCCATGAGGTCAAGCTGGTTTGACCTCATTGCTACGGAATTTCCCATGGCCGAAGCCGCCTTGTCCGCCCAAATCGATCCTTACGAAGCCGCCTGTGATCAGGCCATCGCCCAATGCGGCGGTGACGCGCGTGGCGCGGTCAAGGCGCTGCTGTACGCCAATGAGTTCTTGGAGGCCGATTTATTAAAGGCGCAGGCGGCGGCATCGATGGGTTACGCGCGGAAGGGCACGTCGAAGCGAAAGGCTGGGGATGCATGATCACGGATTTCAACGCTAAAACTGTCTACGTGGAATACCTGTTGGATGCGACAGGGCAAAAGACCACTCTCGTTGTCGAGACTCGTTTGCAGTTGGATCAGGCCGAACCCGACTATGAGCCGGATAAGGTTCAAGCGCTTTGCGACAACCTAAACCGGCACCGCGAGCAAAATTCCTATATCGACTTGATCCGGCTCATCCGCAGGATTTGAGCGGTCGGATGCTTCAATCCAGGGGCCGCTGTAAGGAGCGCTGACGCGCTGGCCCGCAAAGAAGGCCATGTTGGTGCCGTCGCGCGTTCAGGCGCACCGGTGACCCCGGCGCGGGCGAGTTCAGCGACGCGGTCATCATCCGGGCTTTTGGCGATGTGCCGAGCGATCTGAGCGGCGTGTGAGGTGTGCCATGTTTGATGTTGCAGGCGATCTGAAAGGGCGCTTCGGCAGTGCTGCGCTGTTTTACATGTCCGCTTGGGAATACGAGCCAGACGGCATGATCGACGACCACACGGTGCGCGATCTGACCGATGAAGAGGTGAGGTGCATCAGCCTTTTTAAGAGGCTGGCTGAAACCATCCCTGCGATTCCCGCTTCAATCCTCAAGACAACGGAAGAGCTTTACGCCGCCGTTGGCGCGGACAAGTACGAAGAGTTCGCGTTCGCGGCCATTCGGGCCGTCGGGTACCGAACATTTCCCACCAATGCGACGGAATTTCTGACGACGCTTAATCTGTCACTGCAATTCTTGGCGCGAACCTGACACGCGACGACGGCTGCTGTCGCACTGGCGATTCCGGCGCGGGGCGACTGAGCTATGCTGTCGTGGTCAAGGCGTTTGGCGACGTGTCGAATGATCTGAGCGGCAGCGATCTTAGAGGATAAGCCACTGCACCGATGGGGTGCGCTCGCAAGGGATCTGTGACGCGGCGCCTAGACGGTGAAAGAATAGGTGGATCACCTGAGCGCCTGTATAGACGCGACTGTCACCGCTGCTAAACCCTTGATACATCGCCTGACGGTTGAGCCATCAGCGTGGCTTTGGCGTCTGGTGGCACGGCGCCGTCGGAGGCGCGATAGCAAGCAAGACAAAGGCTTGGGGGGACTATGTGGGTTTTCACACTTCTGGCGTTAGCCGCTGGGTATTGGCTCTACACGGACTATGAAGCATCAGGTAATCTATCAGGGAAGTCCTATTACGAAACCTGCTGGAAACTAAAGACGAACTCACGGGGCTTCAATACTGCTGTGCCCAGCACGCCTTACGAGGCCGGGCAGTGGAAACAATGTGAACCGGTTGCGCGCCGCGCGTTATTCGGGAGCGGATTGATCTTCTCAGGCCAAGAAACCGGCGAAGAATTTGATCGCTTACGCGACTCCTGCCCAAATTCGTTCTCGGAAATCCCAATGGGAGGGTTGTTCTATCTTTATGTTAAAGACGTTGAAGACGAAGGCGGCGTGAACCGACTCTTTGGAATGTTGCCGGCTAAATGGAGTGTCGGCAGTTGGGCGGCAAAGAGGTGGCCAAAGTGCAATGCGGAAAGAGAACGGCAGGGGTATCCCAAGATCGTTGAGACTAAGGACGGAACGTTTAGTTGGGAAAAACCCTGTCCAAAGTGCAAGTAACGGCCATCGCGTCACATGCATTTGCGGAACGCCAGTCGGTGATGACCTGCTCTACAGTCTAGTTGCGCCTTAAAGCTGGTTCGATCTTGTCGGCTGCCGCCGAAAGGTCGCGTTGAGCTTCTGAGACTTTGGCCCAAGCTGCGCTTCTGTCGGGATGATCAGGCGGCAGGCTCTGGAGCTTCCGATAAGCATCGTAGTACGTCGAAAGACGATCATACGCGTCATTCCATTCAGGCCATGCCGGGTCGTCTTCAACAGCCATCATCCGTTCCCTAGACCAACTGGTCGCCGCGCCTGACATTGGCCCTAAATGCTAAATGCCCTTCTAACTCGATTTGCACCCGGTAATTACCGTGTGGCAATACGGCCGATATGCGCCACCGCTTGCTAGTCGGTGATGGGTGAGCGGCCATTTCTTTATTGGTGAAATTGATAACCTCGTTCCCATTGTCGTCTGTGGCAGTAATCTTGACCGAGACTGGTTTCGAGTCTTCGCGCGGATTTAATTCGAAGATAAGGCCGGCATCGGTTATGCCGACATACTCAACGAAGACGTACTTTCGCTCAAAGACCAGCAAGTCGTCTGAAATTATGATCTTCTTGGACCAAGTTGCCGCCTGATCACCGAGCATGTCACAGAGCGTATCGCGTTCAGCGGCTGTTCGACAGTAAATCCATTGCAGCGTCTTCGATAGCGGCAGAGGAGACTCTGCCAACACCTCCGCGCATCGATGCTCTATGATTGTCCTGTCGCCGCCGATGTTACCTACGTGAAACACCTTTTCGAACGGTATAGTTGAGAAATACGTTTCAGAGTCATTTGGATCTGCGCTGCCCAATTGCATATTTCGATCACAGAACTTGACCCCATCACTGATCAGGACCTTTCTCGCGTCGAACACGAACATCGTGAGTACCGGAGCGTGAGAATTTGCGCCGAAAGAAAAATCGCCTTGCTTGCGAATACCTTCGATGTGCCATTGTGTTGGCGTTCGAGGTCGGAAATACAGTCTCGCGAAGTTGTGGGCGTGATCGCGCGCGGCGATGACGGCGCTTGCGGCAACATCTCTCTGTCGAGCGTTGGCCGGGTCCGCCCGCGACCGTAAATTTCCGTCTTTCAAAAGTTCGACGGCGTTCTCAATTGGGGCGTGGTGGAAAAGCCGGCTGGGCCATTTATTTCTGTACGGATACCAAGGTTTGGTCAGCTCATTTTCCCATTTGGAGATATGGGTCTCAATAAACGCCGGGCTTAGTGCCATACCATCTCAATTTGTTTTTTTGAATCCGGCACAGCCTCGTCTGATCCAAGATTCGGTCTCAATTCCACAGCCAGCTCAGCTTCGCTCTGAGCTTTTTGAATCTGGATCGGGCGCACCTGTGGCAACAGACTGATCAGGGATAGCAGCGGCTTGCCACCATCAGTCGTTGACCAACCGGCCTTCTCTTTTGTCAGTAGACCTTTTTGGAGACCAATCCATACGCCCCATAAATCTTCACGGTCGAAGCTCCACTCGCGTTGCTCGTACCCGATCTTCAATTGTCCATCGACAACGGATGCCTCGATGGGCACGCGACTGTTGATATCTAACAACTGTGTTCCGACCAGATCAGCCGCGCGATACAGCGACCTTAAAAAGTTGTCAAAATCCGCGTCGGCGGGCATTTCTGTTCGCAACTGATTGGCCACCGACTCCATATGCTCGGGCAATCCGATATCGACAGTGTAGTCATGAATGTAAATCTGAATGGGGAGTGGGGAAAGATAGCGCTCCATCAGCGGGCGCACATCATTCCAATCCAGATTGCCGTTACCGCATCCCAGACGTGGAAAAGAAACCTCTGTAAGCCCCAGCGACTTATAGGTTTCGACGAACTTCCGCAGCCCAGCCTCGATCCATTCCAGCTTTGACGGATTGCGCCAATGGATCTTTGTAGGGAAGTTCAGCGTGAGGTGGTCATTCCCGCGCCAAAGCCAGAGCTTTCCTGGCTCCAGAAGCTTCTGGTCACATATCTTTTTGTAAGCTGCGAACATCTGCGGCTCACGTTCCTTGAACGCAAGCGCAATGCCTTTGCCCATTACCCCAACGCAGTTGACGGTGTTGACGAGCGTCTGCGCTGTGGATTCAAGAAGGCTTGTGCGCCGGTAAATTAACATTGGATTTCCGCAAATGCCTGACGTGCTGACCCCATTGGGAAGCAAATTGGTTAGATTGCGATTGAGGTGACTCAATAACAGCGAATCCTAGATTGTAAACAGCACTCTAGAAGAGCGCCCGGCTTGTTAACGTCTTATTGCCACGGCCGACACCCTCAATCGGAATCTCAGAAGTTGCTGAAATTGCGGGCACGGCCGCACCATCGGCGCCACAGAAAAGAACAAAAGCAGAACATTGTAACAAAGTCAAGGCTTCGGAAGACTGTTGACAACGATTGGCCGGGTCATTCCGCATTCCCAGAAGAAAAGGTTTGTATTTCCGTAGCGACGCCAGAAGTCTTCGAGTTCCAACGTTGGCTTGAACTCAAAAAATCCGTTCGGTTCACCGCGCAACCAAGCCGCGCCATCTTCGTCAATCTCAGCCCGTCGCTTATCGCTTCGTCGCCGAACCGGCATTATCGGTTACCCCTCAACGTCGTGGGGCGGCTTTCGACCGGTGCCGACACGTCCAAGCCGATTTCACGGACAAGCCGGGCGAAGGCCAACCGGCTGTCGCGCTCTATGGCGCATTCAGGCCGTGCGCGGGGCGCGTCGAAGCGGTCTAGATAGGTCAAGCCGTGCTTGGCGATGGCTTCGCGCGCCTGTTCAGAGCGGTCCCAAGCTTCACAAGCCTTCGCCAACAGGCGAAGATGGTGGCTGTCGAGGTCAAATTCTTCGACCACCGACGCAAACCAACCCTCCGTATCGGCGCGTAGGTGTTTGGGCGGCTGCAATGCCGCAGTTTTCGATTTCATATGATGTCCAGGAATTTGAATTGAACCGGGGAGGCGGGCGTGAAAGATCGGCTACCTGCCGGCGTAAGCCCCTAAATGTGTAAAGACGCGATGCCCCCCTAGGGTGGGGGCGCGTCCGCGCCAGCGTCTCAGCCACGCGACTTGTTAGGAAGCATCGGGTTGATGACATCCCGGTCATGGTCGCTCAGTTCGTACCGCATGATCCGAAGCTCCAGTGGTGTCCATATTCGTCGGACTTGCGGTTATCGCTGCTATCAATCCAAGCCCATTCGGCGCAGCGTGTCGGCCCCGATGGTGGGCTCGAACTCTCGCATACAAGCGCCGAACGGCGCCTGCCTATCGCTGTGCAACCCGGGCTCGACCGGCGTTTTGGGCGGTGTGATGCGCACCGTGTGCGCAGCCAGAAATTGCCGTACAGTGTCGCGATACGTTTTCCAATTCGCGATTTCCTCGGCGTTGAAGAACGTGGTTGTCAGAAAACCTGCGAAATGGTCGTGCAACTCGCAGCGCGGCGCTCCCTTTGAACAGGAGATGCTGATCATCTCGCTTGCGTCCTCTGCAAGTAGATAGAACTGGTTTGCCTCGTTTAGTGGGTAAGGCAGAAGCTCTTTCATGTTGCGATAACTGCCGTCGCTCTGGCGGTGCGATCCCCACGGGAAGCCATCGTCGAGCGCCCGCAATCCATACGGACGATCCGTAAGCTCCCGGCCCCTCTCACGCCGATGACAATACTCGCTTGGGACAAACCAATGCGCCCACGAGTTGCGCCCGACGGTGACGTCGATTGTCAGGGATCGCCAAACCGGTGCGTCGCCCATCATCCGATCGCGCACCCGCTTCTGGTAATCTTGCACCAGACCCCCAGCGGTCATCTGCGGCCACATCAACTCGAAAGCAAGCTGGCATTGATGACCATCGGTCAGATTGCCGTAAACACCGGTGAAGTTGCGAGGCAATTTTATCTCGATCTCGGCGCCTGTTTTTGGCTCACGCAGCGCCAACGTAGCGATTGCTGCGTCAGAAGTGCGCGAATAGGCCAGCGCTCGACCGTAGTTGACGCACGGATCATCCTGATCGGCGCGCAACGATCCGGTCGTCCAGAGGATAATCAACGTTGCAGCAACGAAGTTTTTCAATAGGGAATCCTTGGTCGCTGTAGTCTAAGACCTCGTGTACCAGCAAATGGTAAATTCGACCGCAGAATGTCGCCTATTGGGCACTTTTCGGACCTCGCGCGATGTCCGACTAGAGTCCGGCGTAAGCCCCTAAATCGCCAAAGATTCACTGCCCCCCGGGGGTCCTCCTAGCCGTGCGCCTCGTTAACAACTCGATTTAGACAGGTCCGCAACGTTTATCTCCGGACTTTTGGGACCGCTTAGAGAACCTAATGAAACTCTCTCCAGCCGGAAAAGACCTCGCTGCGTTGTCGTTCCTTGCCGTCGGCACGTTGGCCGGTTGGTCCGCATATGCCGCAAGAAACCTCGTCAACGATGCCGAAGTAAAAGCGGGCAACCATCCATACTGCATTCAGGTAACTCACAACGGGGCTCAGCCGTCGTATTCACCCCTGCGGAGTATGATGCAACTTGCATGGCCCTCGTTACGTTCTCCAAGCGGAGACGTCTTTCCGCACTACACCTTCCACGCCGTCCTCGTGGTACTCGACGGGGAAGAAAAGTCCTTCTTCAACTGGTCGTACCATAAAAACGCATTCGATCTGGTACGCCCCGATACTCAGAAACGTTTGGTCACGTCTTTAGAACCGAGTTGCATACCTACCTCTAGATTCTTAAGCCGTTTGCCTTGGTTATCGGTTTAACAAAAACGATCCGCGAACGCAGAAGTCACCCAGCCCCGTCTATTCCTTGGCCGCAGAATAGCAGGTCCCTCCCGGACCCGGTGGGGTTCTGCGCGGCCGCCGCAGCCCGAAGTTCCGTCAGTTGGGCAGCGCTTTTTTTCACGGTTGACATGGTTAGAATAGCCCGACCGTATCGCAATTCCTCGTCGCCAAGCCGCTACCGGTTGTGCCGGTAGCGGCCCACGTGGGCCGACTAGTGCAGCGAGTTCTTAAGGTCTTGGAGAGCGCGGACCATTCCGACGAATGCCCCGTCGGACAGCATTCCTCGTGTTTCGCAATCTTCGCGAAGTGATCGGGTCGGCTTGCTCAAGATGCCAAAGGCGTCCTTGATCGCACCGCTTGGCACAAAGGAAATCTCTTGAAGCCGAGCGTCCTTCACAATCGAAACCTGCTCACCCGCAATCGTGCGAATGTTTATGTCCTTGTAAGTGAAGCCGACCGACATGCTCAGATATGCTTTGGTCTGGGCAAGCTGTCTGGCTTCGCGTCCAAGCCCGGTATTCGGAAACTTGAACCGAAATGCCAAGCCGACCGCATCGGAATAAAGTTCTAAGCCGTTGTCCGTTGACCCGACTTGTTTTGTGGAATCGTGGTCCAGCCAGAACCCTACCGCTTCCTTGCGGTCGGAAATCCACTGGTTGAATGCACCAGACGAGATAGCTTTGATAACGCCGTGGTCCATCACACATTTGTTGTACAGGCACGCGTAACCAGTGAGAATCCTGCCATCATCGACGAACTCGTCTTCGCTGATAGCTTTGGAATGGGCTACGTGCCGCCTGTCAACCGACGTGATGAAGCCGGGCGATCCACCGATTTCATAACCTCGCTGGGACGCAATTTCGTAATCGCGACCCATCAGGCGAGTTCCTTCGCCAGGCTGCAATAGCCGCTCTTCGCTGCGTCCCGAAAGAACTCGGCGCAATCGCTGGTTTTGTCGCGGGGGTACCCCAAGAAGTCTGGCATCACGTTGAACAGCGGGCCAGTAGCAATGCCGTCGTCAACCATCGAACGGCGGAGATCATGCAGTTCAACAGACGCCCTGTGAGCCTCGCTAAGGCTCTTGGTGAGGGTCTTCATGATGCGATCATGATCGGGCTTGATTGTCTCGCAGATCGCCCTAGCGCCTTTGGACCTCGCGTCCTGAATTTGACGTTCAAGCACGCGATCTGCTTCGATTGTGTCGGCCAGTTCGGACAGCACGGCCTGGAGCCGCATGTCGGTGTTAGCAGGCTGGGCAATTACCTCACCTTTGACGAGGGCATCCACGCGCTGTTGGCGATAAGGGTCTTCGCCCGTTCGCTGAATTGAAGCGAGGCCGCGAGCTTCGGCCTCAATAGCGGCTCGTCGATCCGCAAGCGCGGAACGTCGGACATGAAGTTCATGAAAGAGGGGGGATACGTCGGAAATAGAGGGATATTTGATAGTCATGGTATTCCTTGAGAAATGTGCGCCGCATAATGCGGCGCTTAGGTATCTGTCGGTCGAAATTGACGGATCAGATTGTGCAGATTTTGAAGCCGGAGGCCGTATCTTTGGCTCGGATCGACGGGCGCGGCGACGAAATTTCGCCGATCAAAAAATGCACACTCAGAATATCAAATGTTAGTTCAAAAAGCAAGAGGTTGAACACTTTTATCAAATCGCTTGCACGGTCTCGCTTTGCACTACTCAACTATACTCTCTCTATCTGCACCACCACTACCACCCCCCTTATAAGTATAAGGGGGGTGGTAGGAGTAGCAGGTGATACTGCACAACCTTGCCCCGCCCCACCTAAATCAAGGTTGGGCACTAAGCGACTTCAAAGAACTTTTTCTCTTCTCGTCGTTTTCCATCGATTCGTTTGACAATCTTGAACTCTTTGGCCCTTACGAGTGCGGCCATCATGGCCGTGATCTTCTTCCTTATGGCCTTATCGTCAGCGTCCATGGCCAGAACTTCAGCGAAGACGTAGCCAGCCCAATCAAGTGCCTGCTGGTTCTCTTTGAAGTCTCCGGCGCGAATGCGCTCCTTGATCGTGGCCAGCGCACCGTCGGCGACTTGTTCGACGATGTCTTCTTCCGAAGGCCATTCCCACTTCGTAACAACGCCCACGTAATCTCCGGGTACGGTCCAATGTGGCGAGTTTTTAAGATATACAGATTCGGTTTTCCGCCAGTCGGAGTAGCCGGATCGCCTCGCAAGATTGGCCTTTCCGATGCCGAGCTTGAAGTAGTCGAACCGTTCTTCTTGCGGTATCCCGGCCTTATCAGCCTCGTCGGAAGACATGCCGTTGATAGTTCTGACAGACCTTGCCTTATCCTTAAGGGCGCTCGCACCACGCCCCGAGTCAGCGGTTACCTCGCCTTTGCCGTCTCCCACACTCTTGTTAACGTGGTGTACGAGTTCGACGGCAGCATTAGTGGCATTTGCGATCCTGACGAACTGCGCTGCAACTTGCTGAATCTTGGAATTGGCGTTCTCATCGACCTCATGCGTTGAAACGAACGGATCAATGATCAGCACATCTATTTCGTTTGCAATCATCTGTTCAATTATTGCTTGGACGGCCGGTTCAGCGACTTTCGTCCCTTTTCCGTCTTCGCGCATGACGACGAAGTCCTGATCGCGACCAGAGTCTGTAAAAAGCCGACCCGCGATATGTTCCTGACGAATTCCGTGGTGCATAGCTGCCGCGGGGGGGGAGGGAGTGCGCCACCGATGTGGCTTCTGTTTAAACCGATCAAACGGCCTCATCCCTTTTTGCCGACATCCGATCAGAACTTCTGCGAGATTCCTGCATAGAGGCCGCGTCGTGGCCCATATTGCGGCGCGAACACGCCGATGCCCGAGCCGTCCCTAATCTGGTAGACCGTGTCGAACGCATTGATGAGGTCCAGGCGCAACGTGGTCGGCTTGTTCGGCGCCACCACAAAGAAATCATGCGAAACGCCAAGATTCACTTGGGTGTAGGACGGCAGCGAATCGGTGTTGGCGAATCCCGAGCGGAGCCCGCTGCCATAGATCATCGACGCGGTGAACTTGGTGTCCCGCCACTTGTAGGAAGCGCCGGCCGAGGCGGTCCACAGCTGGGCGTGGTCGGTGAAGATCGAGTTTGAAGCGATAAAAGCAAGTTTATCAGCACCGAACAGATACTGGTTCGAGACCACGTTTCGGGCGGTCTGCTTCGCCCAGGCGACGTTGCCGTAAACCCGGAAATTGCCGTTGGTGTAGGACGACTTCAGTTCGACACCGATATTCTCCGCCGACTCGTAGTTGAACGCGGTGAGCACATAGGCGGCGCCGAATTGCCCGTCGTCCAGCAGGTCGCGCGCCGTCTTGTAATAGGCATCGATGCCAACGGTAAATCCGGGCAGAACGACCTGGTCGACGCCGACGTCGAACACGTTCGATCGTTCGGGCTGTACGGGATCGTTGGCGGTCACCGCCGGCTGCTGGGTCGTGCCCTGCGTAATGGCGATGTTGGTCGGCGCCGCGAGCACCTGCGACGGCGGGGTGAAATTGCGCGCATAGCCGGCGTGGAACGTGGTGCCCTGGAAGGGTTGATAAGTCACACTGACGCGCGGGCTGAACTGGTTGGCGTCGGTGTAGGAATACATCTGGTCGAAGCGCAGCCCGGTGGTCAGCGTGACCTGGTTGGTGATCTTCCACTCGTCGGACGCGTAGGTGCTGAGCAGCCAGCCGAGCTTTGCGCTCGTGTCGCTCAAGGTGAGTGGCGAACTGCCATCAGGTGTGTCGCCATTCGCGTCGACCGGAAAGACGGTCGATGTATTGCCGACGCGCGTTTGTTCGCCGCTGACCTGGAAGCCGAAGCGCAAGGTGTGGGCATCGGACCAGCGATAGGCATTGTCGGACGCGATGCCCGTGGTCTGGCTGCGGCGATAGACGTCAGACGCGACGCCGTTGAAGGCGAGATCGCCGGCAACATCCGGCGTGAAATGCAGCGAACTGTATCGCGTGAAGGCCGACAGCTGCGTGTCGAGACCGTCGAACGATCTCTGATAGGCCAATATACCGAATTGATTGTTCTCGGTTTGATGTTCGTTGAGATTTGCCGAGTCGAACGGCGCCGTCAGGTTGCCAAACGCCGGCTGGCCGGGATTGTTCGGGATCTGGTAGGTGCTGGTCGACGTGCCTCCCATGAACACCAGCCGCGAATTGTCGTCGATGGCGGTCGAGACGTACGCGAATCCCTTCGCCTGATCGGTGTGATCGTGGATCGCGGTCCGGCTCGATGTTGGATTTTCGATGCCCTGGTCGCTGCCGAAATAACGGCCCGATATGTAGTATTGGGTCTTTCCCGCGGCGCCGCCATATTCGAAGCTCGGCGTCACCGTGCCGTGAGCGCCGCCATACATGCTGATGGTGCCCGAGTTGTCGAAGGCATCGGCGCGGGTCTGGATGTCGAGCACGCCGGCGGTGTGCAGGCCGTATTGCGCGGGCAGGGCGCCGGTAAGCAGCGACATGTTGCCGACGATGCCGGTGTCGAGGATCTGTCCGAACGCGCCGACGCCATCGGGAATCATGATGCCGTTGATGCGGTACTGCACATTCGCGTGCTCGTTGCGCACATGCAGTTCGCCGGCGGCGGCGGCGTCCTGCGACACGCCGGGAAACTGCAGCAGCACCTTGTCCAGCGGCGCGTCGGTGCCCTGCGGCAGCGCCTGGATTTGCTCGCGGCCAAGCCTTGAGACGCTGGCGCCGGTCGGCGCGGTGATGTTGTTGCGCGCGCCGTCAAGACTGTTGTTCTGTGCTGCGACGGCCTGCGCCGCGGTCTCTGCAGGCGCCTGTGACGGCGTCGCGGGTCTGGTGCCGCGCGATGCGGAGGAACTGGTCACGCGGGGCCGCGGACGCCGCACCGTCGGCTGCACGCGTCGCGGCGCGTCGACCTCGATGCCCGGCAGCACGGTCGGGCCCTTGGCAGGTGCCGCGCTTTGCGACAGCGCGGCGCTGCTGAGGCAGCCCAGGCCGACAACGGCTGAGCCGCCGAGCAGGAGCGCGCGTTTGAAACGGAATGACATGGTATGGTCCTGACTGTGCCGGCGGCGTCGCTTGGTGCGGAACGCTCGCCGGGACCTGCGCGGAGGCAGATCGATATTTCGGAAATCCGCGTTGGGCCGCGAAGACGGCCGCAAACGCAGGATCAGCAAAGATCGATGTCAGGAGATCGGGGGCGCGCGGGGCTGGAACACGACGCGGGCGGAATTGAGATGGACGAATTCAGCGTCGGTCGCCTCGTACAAAAGTGCAATGGCCTGCGGCAGTTCGAGCACCGGCGGCGTGGAGAACAATGCGGTGCCGGCCAGCGCCAGGTCGGCGCAGATCTCGCAGTAGTCGTTGGGATCCGAGCCGGGGTGGGAAGGTAGCCGCTGCTGCGGGGAGCTTACAGCCGCCTTTGAAGCGACCGCCGGCGTCGCGGGAGAGGCGACATCAGCCCGCAGTCCGGTCGCCTGCGCCTCGATCGGATGAAAGTGCCCGAATGACGGCACCAGCTGCATCGCCAGCGCGAACAGCGCAAGCCGCGACCCGTGTTTGATGTGTCTGCGAAACCACTTCATGACGACCGGGGTCCCCATCGGCAGGGCGGAGACCTCTCAGCCGTTCCTGATGTTATAATATAACATCTCAGGGATGGATGCGGGGTGTCAACCGGCCCTGGCAGCCGATACGCCCGCGCGCGCAGAAACTGGCGCGCTGTGTGATTATCGCCACGCTTGCCTCGGCCAGCGGCCTACCGGCTCGCGCGCAGCCAGGTCGCCGCAAACGCTCCGAGCAACAGCAGAATGCCGATGGATCCCGAGAAGGTCGGGGCGACATTCTACCGGCGAAGCGACTGTCAGCCGGTTCGCCGCCGTCGAGGCGCGCGTTCCCGCGCTCGTCGAAGCCCGCATGCTCGTCGAAAGCTTTCAGGCCATGGTGCGCAAGAAGCTCGTCGCAGATCTCGATCCATGGATCGCCACCGCCAGCATGAGCCTGATCGCCTCTTTTGCGAGTGGCATCATCAAAGACAAAGCCGCCGTCCGTGCCGCCATCACCGAGCCTTGGTCCAATGGCCAGACAGAAGGGCAGATCACGAAACTAAAGCTCGTGAAACGCCAGATGTATGGAAGGGCGAAGATCGACCTTCTGCAAGCCCGGCTGATAGGCGCCACCTAGTTGCGGCAAACCGTCATCGAAGTTGTGTCAGAGCCCCCCCTTCGGTGCTCATTCACAGGAGGACCTTTTGATCGGGGGGAGGACGCGGCTACCGAGCGAGCGAAAAGTGGACCTAGTGGGCGGCGGTGACCAAATCTCAGGCTTTCCCCTCGGCGCCTTTGGCGAGTACGCGGCGGTCTATCATCTCGCCGAATTCCACGATCTTCCGGCCTTCAAGATCGGCAAGACGCTCTACGCGCGTAAGCCGAAGCTTCTGGAGTGGATTGAAGTGATGGAAAGAGAACGCCCTTTCCGCTCAAGTGAAACGGTGCAGACCGACGGCAACGCTTAAGTTTCTACATCGGTGCGACGGGTGCGAGGCCGCAGCACGACGTCGTTGCTTGTTGCCAGCATTCGAATCCCAGGCCGCCAGAACGATCAGGCCCACGCCCTGAGAACCTCGCAGACGGAATTCGGCAAGGTCTATTTTTTCAGAGCGTCGTTCACGTAGGGTACCGGTATCCATCTGTAGTGATCGCCTTCCTGCCGTACATGCCCGATGCCTGGAAAATTCATATGCGGCATTGCGACGAGATATCCGTTCCGTGCGGCGTCAGCAAAAGCCTTCTTCCGCTGAGTGCCGGCCTGCTTCTGGTCAACATCGAATTTGATTGTCACAGACGGGGCATCGAACTGCACATCCTGAACATGCACAGTGTCACCCCAAAACTCGAGCTTCTCTCCTCCATCCTCAAGAACATAATAGGACTGGCCAGGCGTGTGGCCGTAGGCAGGCAATGTCCGAATGCCGGGGAAGAGTTGCGCCTCTCCTTCGAATGTCTTCACCTGACCGGATGCCAAGTACGGCCCAACGGTGATACTTACCCCTTTGAAGAAAGACTTTGTAGGCTCCGGGGCCTTTTCACCGACTGTCTTGTCAGTCCAGAAATCCAGCTCCTTCTTGTTGACGTGCAACATCGCATTCGGAAAAATTTTGCGGCCTCCGACCGTTAAACCTCCAGTGTGATCCGGATGAATATGCGTGACCAAAATATCGGTGATCTGCTCGGGTTGAACACCGACAACATTCAAACTCGCCGTCAGCTTGTTTAGCGAGGGACCAAAGAGTTCGCCAGTACCCGTGTCGACAAGAATGAGCCTCTTATCCAATTGCACCAGGAACGCGTTAACCGAAGCGTCAATGGGGGGGATCAAGTACGCCTTAGCGAGCAGCTTCTTCGCCTCGGCAGGCTTAGAAAGTTCTTTGATCGCGTCGAATCCAAGGGTCCCGTCGGAAAGTGCGATAACATCTACCTTGCCTAATTTGAGCCTGTAGTAGCCCGCCTGCATCTTATCTAGCTTCGGCTCGGGAGGAGCTGCAGCCGCGATAAGAGATGCGAACGAGACAGAACCTAACGTCAATAAGAAGATAGGCTTGAGAAAAGCCGATCGAAAACGCACGCTTCCCAACATTCGACACCTCCGTTTTCAACCGTTCGGTTCGTAATAGAGGTGAGGCCGCGCACTAGCAACCAAATAATGAACCGATCAGTTTTTTATTCGAAGAGCGCCGCGGAACGGTGATCGCTCGCAAGGCGCCAAGAGAAACTGAGCGACTTAGCGGCGCATCCGCGGGAACTTGGGAGAAAAGCTTCTTCACTTCCTCTTGCATAGCGAAGATGTGGCTTGATCGCACCTTGACTTCGTTTTGCGTTGTTGATAACAATGTTACGAATGAAAAACGAGCAAATGTTGCCGCCGTCGCATTGGTCCGGCGCCGTCAGGGACGCCAAGCGGGATATGCTCCTAAGCGCGGCGCGTGACGAATTCGTAGACAAAGGTCTGGAGGGGACCACGATGCGCAGCATTGCCCTTAGGGCCGGCTGCACGACCGGCGCCATCTATCCTTTGTTTGAAAGCAAAGAGGCCATTTACGCGGCTTTGCTGGAGCAATCACTATTCCGGCTCGATGCTCACGTTGCCGCGGCCGTGTCGGCCGTTCGTGAGCCGAGCGTTCAGGTAGATGCGGCTTGCCAGGCCTTCCTGGATTATTATCTCTTGAACCGGTTTGAAGTGAATTTGGGCCTCTACGCCTTTCGAGGCATAAAACGCCAAGGCGTCGGGAAGAGTGCCGATCGCAGGCTCAATCAGGCACTTTGGAAAGTCCTGCAACGGATCGCAGATCCGTTAGCTGAGGCTCGCGGAGTTTCCGTAGCGCGCGTTCAGCCGATCGTTATTTTGCTCTTCAGCCAAATGATCGGGACCCTCGTTTTGCAGATCGCCGGGCGCCTCGATCAGCTGCAATTAGATCCGGTTTCATTGTTGCGGATGCTGCTAGGGCAGTTGTGGACGCTTCCATTGGCGCCCGTCGAGGACTCGGGCCGTAGTACGAACCGGTCCAAGGCGAAGCTTGCGCATCCTAAATCAAAAAATTGAAATCGGGAGAAAGCGTAATGATACGTGTTGAAAAAGCGGGCTCGGTATGGACCGTGATCCACAGCAGGTTCGACGAGGCGCGGAACGCGATGGATCCAGCGAGTGCCGACGCGCTTGTGGACGCCCTGAAATCGTTTGATTCGGATAACTCGGCCGGTGTTGCTGTGCTGTGGGGCGAAGGTGGCGCATTTTGCGCGGGCTGGGATCTTAAGTTCGCCAGCGCACTTTCCGACCGCGACCTCTTTCAGCGCGACGTCGTGGATGGGTTGGCATTTCCCACGGGTGCCAACGCAGCGCCTCGTGGTCCGTTGGGCCCCACCCGCCTCGAACTGTCGAAGCCCGTTATCGCCGCGGTAGAGGGGCCCGCCGTGGCCGGAGGCATGGAACTCGCGTTGTGGTGCGATATCCGTGTCATGGCCGAAAGCGCCTATTTCGGCGTCTACTGCCGACGCTGGGGAATCCCATTGCTTGACGGCGGAAGCGTTCGGCTTGCGCGCCTTGTAGGTCAAGGGCGAGCGATGGAAATTATCCTAACGGGTCGCAAAGTTCCAGCCGGCGAAGCGTTGCGTATAGGCATGTGCGAAAAGGTAGTTGCCCCCGGCGAAGCGCGAGCCGCTGCAGAGCAGATGGCGCATGAAATTGCACGCTTCCCTCAGGAAGCGGTGCGAGCTGACCGCCGCTCAGTGCTTGAGACCTACGGCCTGCCCGTGAGGGAGGCGTTGCGGCGAGAATGGGTCAATGGCGTTGAAGCTCACTTCAAAGAAGGGGCGGCCGGTGCTGGTCGTTTTGCAAGTGGATTGGGTCGCCACGGGGACTTCAGCAAAATCTGATTAGTCGCTCCGGCGAGAAGGTCGGGGCCCGTTGGCCGTTCGATTCAACCCTCGTTGCGCGGAAACGCGCTTTCGGGCCGCTCGTATTAATGGAGAGATCGATGCTGGCTTACAGTTTGGCACAAGGCTCCACGCTGACGCCGTTGATTGAAGAGACAATCGGCAACGTGTTTGACGCGGCAGTTGAAAAATGGCCAGACCGCGAAGCGGTAGTTAGCCGACATGAGGGAAAACGCTACAGCTATCGCGCGCTGCAAGTCGAAGTGAACCGGCTTGCGAGCGCTCTTCTGAACCTTGGCCTATTAGCCGGGGATCGCATAGGCATCTGGTCGCACAATAATGTTGCATGGTTGTTGATGCAACTCGCGACAGCAAAGGCCGGCATTATTCTCGTTAATATAAATCCCGCCTACCGCGTCTCCGAGCTCGAATACGCGCTCAACAAATCGGGCTGCAAGGCCCTTGTTACCATGCGTCGGTACAAGAGCAGCGACCATCTCGACATGTTGCTTCAGATCACGCCCGAACTGAAGGGTAGATTCGGATCGGCTTCGACGCCAGCAAGGCTCCCCGATTTCCGCCATGTCATTTGGATCGATTCGAGCGCGCAGGAAGCCGACAATCCGCTTGACGGATGTACAGGGGTGCAACGATTTTCGCGGCTGTTGGCGACCGGACACGCGGAGGACGAACGACTGGTACATCTCTCCAGATCAATTCAGGCAGTCGATCCAATCAATATTCAATTCACAAGCGGCACAACCGGGCTTCCCAAGGGGGCCACACTCACGCACCGAAATATCGTGAACAATGGCTTCTTCGTAGGCGAACGAATGAAACTCACCCATGAGGATAGACTTTGTATTCCAGTGCCTCTCTATCATTGCTTCGGCATGGTGATGGGCAACTTGGCTTGCCTGACACATGGGTCAACAATCGTCTATCCAAATGATGGCTTCGACGCCTTGACTGTTCTTGAGACAGTTCAGGAAGAGAGGTGCACGGCGCTACACGGTGTGCCGACCATGTTCGCGGCGGAGCTCGACCACCCCCGATTTGACGAATTTGACCTCTCTACGCTCCGGACAGGCGTGATGGCAGGAGCGCCGTGCCCGGTAGCGTTGATGAAGCGCGTGGTGGAGAAGATGCACCTGCGCGAGATCACGATAGGCTATGGAATGACCGAGACCAGCCCCGCGAGTTGCCAAAGCACAATTGATACACCATTGGACAAGCGAGTTTCGACCGTCGGCACGGTTCACGACCATCTGGAGGTGAAGATTGTCGATGCTGTAACAGGTGAGACGGTGCTGGCCGGTGTCTCGGGAGAGATTTGCACGCGTGGCTACGCCGTGATGCGGGGTTATTGGGACGATGAAGTGAAAACGCACGAAGCGATCGACAAAGACGGCTGGATGCACACAGGGGACCTTGGCACCATAAGCGCCGACGCGTACGTTAATGTTGTGGGAAGAATAAAGGACCTCGTCATACGCGGGGGGGAAAACATTTCCCCGTTTGAAATCGAAGAATTCCTGTGCCGACACCCTCTCATTCGCAGCGCTCAGGTGGTTGGCGTGCCGGATAGCAGATATGGCGAAGAACTGTGTGCATGCATTGTCATAAGCCCGGGCAATGAGCTTAGCGAAAACGACGTTCGCGATTTCTGCAAAGGCAACATCGCGCACTACAAGATCCCAAAGTACGTCAAAGTCGTCGAGGGATATCCCATGACGGTAACGGGCAAAGTTCGAAAATTCCAACTCCGCGAAGACATGAAAAGGCTGTTGAATTTGAGCGATGAGTAAACCGCTTAATATCGCGGGCGGCGAGGTAATCCTAGCCTAGGTCCGACACGCTGGGCGACGCCGAGCATGTCGCGCATCCAGGCGCCGGGACACGCGTTGGTGCGCGGCTCCTCATTCGCACGACAACGATGGTCAGCCTTTTCTTCAGATTTCATCACGTAATTATTCAAGTCGCTTCCCGACGAGCGGGTTGAGGCGATAAGTGCTGTCGCCCTCAAGAACGGCGCTTCGATCGACGCCCCCGGCGCCTAATCTTTGGTCCGGCTCTTTCGGGGGCTGTTCTTGCCGGTATCAGCTTTTTTTGACGGGCGCGCCTTCGCCTCGAAGAGCTCGACCATCTGCGCCTCGAGCGCCTTTGCGATCGCATCCAACATCGGATGGTTGGTTTCGAACGAGCATTCTCGATCAGCGAGACAACTCCCTGCTCGACTTCCGGTGCGGCCGCGAGGTCGTCTTGCGTCCAGCCCTTGGCCTTCCGTAGACGCGCAATCAACAAACTTCATTCTCTTCTGGAATAAGTATTAGTCCGGGCTCCCGTCTAATGCGGCTGGAAGGCAATGGCTAATCTTCACTCACCGATCGCAATGGCTTGGTGGCAGTGCGCCGCCGTATCCGAAATATCCGATAAGGGGCAACAAAGTGAAGACCTACACCCATCAAACGGTGCCGACACAATTTGCAGAGGCCAACGGCATTCGCTTTGCCTATCGACGCTTCGGCAAGGCTGGCGGTCATCCGCTAATTTTCAATATGCACTTCACTGGCACAATGGATCATTGGGACCCGGCGGTAACCGATGGCTTCGCCGAAGACCGCGAAGTTATCCTGTTCAATAACGCTGGCGTATCGAGCTCTTCGGGCGAGGTGCCTACGTCGGTGGAGGAGATGGCCGTAAATGCCGTTGCCTTCATCAAGGCGCTGGGCCTCTCTCAAGTCGACGTGCTGGGCTTTTCGCTCGGCGGCCTTATCGCGCAGCAGATTGCAGTGACAGAGCCTAAGCTGGTCCGCCGTTTGGTGTTGGTTGGTACCGGGCCGCGCGGAGGCGAAAGCATGGCAACGCTGACCCCTGAGGCGCAAGCGGTCTTTGGCGGCACGTACGAGAATCCGGACCACGTGTGGCTTGGTGCATTCTTTACGCCCTCGAAGAAGAGCCAGGCGGCGGGCCATGAATACCTGAAGCGGTTTCGTTCGCGCACCGAAGGTCGCGATCCCGAGGTGAACGAAAAGGTTGCACCAGCGCAGCTTGAGGCCCTGAACAGGTGGGGCGCTCCACGCCAAAATCCCTATGAATATCTGAAACGAATTAGCCGGCCGACGCTTGTGGTGAACGGAAGCAACGATGTGCTCGTCTACTCAGTGAACTCCTTCATCCTGCAGCAGAACATCCCCGACGCCCAGTTGATCCTCTACCCGGATTCGAATCACGGTTCGCAATATCAGTATCCCGAACTTTTCGTCCGCCACGTGTCTCTTTTTCTCTCCGAACAAGACTGAGCGGCCGGACTGCCGGTTCCAATCGAAGGAGGTGAAGTCATGGAATCGCAAATCACACCGAAGCTGAAGTCGATCAAGGTGCCGGGACCCGAACATCCGATCACGATCGAGCGCGATGCCAACCGGGTTCTGATTTCGGTAGCGGGCCGCATAGTTGCCGACACGCGCGACGCGTCGACGCTTCGCGAGTCGAACTATCCGCCGGTCCAATATATCCCGCGCAAGGATGTTGATATGTCGCTCCTCGATAGGACGGATCATAGCACCTACTGTCCCTACAAGGGCGACTGTTCCTACTTCAGCATCCCTCTTGGCGGCAGCGGCTCGGTCAACGCCGTTTGGACCTATGAGAACCCTTACGCCTCCGTGAATCCCATCAAGGACCATGTCGCGTTTTACTCCGATAGAGTCGACGCGATCAGAGAACGCCCTGAGGACTAGCAATAGCTTCACTTGAACCGACTGCAGCCGTTACTTTCGTGACTTCGATCTTCTCAACAGAACGGTTACGCGGTCCTGCGAGCGAATGCTCGATGACGTCATAATGTCAACCGTATGCTTCGCATTTGACGGCCTCGACCACTCCGGAAAATGATCAATCTTATTCGAAATGGAGCTTACTATGAGTCAGTCTACCGAATTGAAACTATTCTCGCCGACTACGGTCGGCGCAATGTCACTGAAGCATCGCGTGGTAATGCCGCCGCTGACCAGATTGCGTTCTAATCCCGACGACGGCGTAAGCGACATGATGGTTGAGCATTACGCGCAGCGCGCCTCGGACGGCGGCCTTATCATTATCGAGTCGGCGAACGTCTCGATCCACGCGCGTGGTTATTTTGGTGCCCCCGGTCTTTATCTTGATAGCCATATCGAGGGCTACCGCAAGATTGCCGATGCCGTCCACGCGAAGGGCGGGAGCGTTGTCGCCCAGATCGTGCATTGCGGGCGTACATCACACGTCGACATCACAGGCGGCCGCGCGCCAATCGGACCGTCCGTGATACCCTTTACTACCATGGCGCTCACGCCGACCGGTTGGCAGCCGGTCTCGCCCCACAAGGAGATGGACCAAGAGGATATTCGTCAGACGATACAGGACCACCGTGATGCCGCCCGTCGTGCGTTCGAAGCCGGCGTTGACGGTGTCGAGATCCACAGCGCAAATGGCTATTTGCTCGACAGCTTCCTCTATGATGGCAGCAACAAGCGAACGGACGACTATGGCGGGTCAGTCGACAATCGGGCGCGGCTCTTGCTAGAGGTCGTGGAAGCCGTGTCGTCCGTCCGTGGTGCCGACCGTGTCGGTGTGCGGTTGTCGCCGAGCGGTGAATGGAACGATATGGTCGATAGCAATCCGGAGGCCACCTTTGGCCGCGTGGCGGAGTTGCTGAACCAGTATGGACTTGCGTATCTCCATCTTATTGAACCTCGCATCAAGGGCGACGATGACAAGGCCGGCCATGAAGGCCAGGAGCCGATCGCTTCCCAGCATCTTCGCAAGATATTCAAGGGGCCGATCATCGCGGCGGGTGGTTTCAACGGCGAAACCGCGGAGGCCATCGTGCGAAAGGGTGACGCCGACCTGGTAGCGATCGGTCGCCCCTTCACCTCCAATCCCGACCTACCGGAGCGGATCAGGTTGAAGTTGCCGTTGACGCCTTATGACCGATCCGCATTTTGGGGTGGGACAGAGCTGAGCTACACCGATTTTCCGCGGTATAGCGAACTGGCGACAGCGGAAGCGTAAAGTAACGCCGCCATCGTCATTCTGCCGATGTGCAGCGACCGACGGATCGGATCCAATACCGCCCGTCGGTCGCTGGTCTTCGACACAAGGAAATCTGACTTGTCGTCGGATACGACGAGACTCTATTAAACTTCAGGCCCGTTGGGCGAGGTTCATTGAATCGGTGGTATGATGTGATGTCGTATCGAAATGTCCAAGTTCCTCGATGTGATGTCCATCGTAGCGAATCCACGTTTCTCGTTCGCGCGTCGCGAACGCAGCAGATGTGGTTATCTCACCTTCGTTAAAGCGAGTGGCCTCAACGAGGCGCTTTTGGCGAATGACAAGGATGGGCATACATAATTTTTTGCGAAGGCATGGGGTGCAAATGCACTCGTTTCTCAAACTTCCAGGAAGGAAATTGGGATGAGTGCGTACGTGATTATCGAAGCGAGCGTTCTCGACGAAGATTCGCGGGACCGCTACGCTGCCCAGGCTGGACCGATCTTTGCGGGGGGGGGCAGGTGGCGAAAAGTTGGTGTTCGGATCACTACAAACACTCTTTGGAAAGCCGGCGTTCGACAATGGTACTATTCTTCATTTTCAGAATAGGAATGCTGCTTGAGCGTGGTACCATTCGCCGGCTTACCAGGCTATCCTGGGACTGCGAGATGGGGGTCTCGCCTGCCGCGTCCGGCTCATCGGCTGATAGCTAGTCCGTACGTTCGATGCAGTCTCTCACGCCATGTCCAGATTCGCTTCCGGGGCTTCTGGCGCTCTTCGCACCATTGAGGTACGAGATCAGTACGGGACGGGAGGGCGTCGCGGATATGAAGAGAGCAATGCGAGCTCGGCAGTGGCGCTGAGATTTCAGCCGACCGACATCAAAAAGCGCTTCTCCTGTCGTAGGCGGCCGGTCCTGGGATTTCTGATCGCTTAGTGCGGCCGTTGTGTAGCCAAGCTGCTGGCCCGGCTTTAGCACGCGGTCTCTCGCGACAAACATATCTGCAACCGCCGGGTGCAGATAGCACACACCGAGAACGCTTCCCACCATCGCGGACGCTGCAAAGCCGCATCCGCGAGCGGTGCCCGGAAGGGAGGACGTTGCAGATCTTAGTCAGGCTCTTCTTGTCATTCCTTTGCCTTGCAGCCGCCAGATTAAGTGATCAATTCGATCCTGGCCAAAGAATGGCTCCCCCTCGAACGTAAACGTCGGGACACCCCAATGTCCCGATGCGGCATGGTCCTTCTCGTTGGTCGCTATGATATCTTCGTATCGCTCCGGGTCCGCCGCGATCGCGGCGTCAAGGGTGCGGAGCTCGAAGCCGGCCCGCGATGCTGCGCGCGCAAGATGGTCGCCTTCATTCCATCCGACGGTGCTTCCGTCCCAGAGAACCGGAGCGATGGCCTCGGCGAACTCCAGAGAACGCCCGTCTATCTGCGCGGCCGCGCCCAGCCTGGTCAGTCGATGAATATAGGGCTGTTCGGTCGCTATCTCGAGGGTCGTCATATCCTGTACGATAGGATCAGGGCGTGGAAGGCGGAATGGTATGCCGTCATGGAGAGCAACTCTTGCGCTGTCGAGAAAAACGTACTTCGCGAAATTAGGGCTCGCGTGTTTGAAGAAATTCGGTATGCGTACTGCGATTGGGTAGACCGGCCGCAACCTGACGGCGACATCATACGTATTCACCATTTCCCGCGTCTTCGTCAACGCGAGGTAGCTATATGGACTGCGAAACGAGAAGAACAAATCGACGACGAAAGGCATTGGAAGGGCTCCGTTGGCGAGCAATTGATTAAGTTCGTTGCGACGAAAATTACGTCACTCAGGCTGGATGTGAATGACTAAAGCTGCTGAACGTTGGGTCTGGCGTGGCACGCGGCTGGCTGCTTTGTCGCCGGCTAAATTACAATGCGGCCGTAATGCCCGGGGAGAGATTGGAGGCGTGGCCGTATTTCTTCTGATCTGTCTAGTAGTCTTTCTTCACCAGCGGGCACTCGCTTTGTGAGAGAGGGCGGAATGCATCCTTGCCGGGAATCTTCGCCAATACCTGATAGTAGTCATATGGCTTTTTGGACTCGGCAGGCGCCTTCACCTTCACCAGATACATATCGTGAAGAACGCGACCATCCTGGCGAATCTCGACATCCTTGTTGTAGGCATCGTTGACGCGAAGCTCTCGCATTTTCATTGCGACGACCTCGGAGTCGGTGGAACCCGCGGCTTTGACGGCGCTAAGAAAATGATGGACGCCGCTATAGGTGCCCATCTGCACCATCGTCGGTACGCGGCCTTTCATCTGGCTGGCAAATTTTCGGCTGATCTCCCGGGTCTGATCGTCGAGGTCCCAATAGAACGACGTTGTCAGGAAAAGCCCTTGCGCGACCTGGAGGCCGGCTGTGTGCACCTCGCTGATAAACACGAGAAGGCCAGCGAACGTCTGGCCGCCTTGGACAATTCCGAATTCCGATCCCTGCTTGAGAGCATTGATCGCGTCCGGTCCCGCGTTAGCGAGTCCAATGACTTTGGCCTTTGAGGCCTGTGCCTGCAGGAGGTACGAGCTGAAATCAGAGCTGCTCAATGGATGTTTGACGGATCCGAGGACTTTGCCGCCTGCTTCCTCCACAAACCTTGTCACATCGCGCTGCATGCTGTGGCCGAATGCGTAGTCTGCCGTCAGGAAGAACCACGTATCCCCGCCCTGCTTAACCACCGCCTTCGCCGTTCCGTTCGCCAAGGCATAGGTGTCGTAAGTAAATTGGAAGGTCGTGGGAGCACATGCCTTGCCGGTGAAATCAGTCGTTGCCGCTCCGGTTACCGCAAAAATCGTTTTTGACGACTTCGCGATCTCATTGATAGCAAGTGCTGCGGCTGAGGAGGCGCCGTCCGTGACGAGATCGATATGGTCGACGGCGATCAACTTTCTGGTGAGTGCGGCGGCTACGTCTGGTTTGTTCTGGTGGTCAAAGGCTAAGACTTCAATCTTACGGCCTAGCACTTCGCCGCCAAATTCCTCAACGGCAAGGCGGGCGCCAACGACCGATCCAAGTCCGCCGGCGTCCGCATAGAGACCGCTTTGATCGTTTATTACCGCTATCTTGATCGGCGGATTTTCTTCCGAGTAACTTGGCGATGTGGACATCGCAATCGCCGCAACGGCGGTCAGCAGCCAGTTGATTTTCATTTCCACCCCCGCCGCGCATGCGGCTTTCGTTTTCTGATTTTGACGTCACAGGAAGGGGGTCAGAAAGCCCGCTTCTGAAAGCGGTGCACCCCTCCCATTATTATTATTTACCAGTCAGTCAAGAACGTATAGTGTTTTTTTTGGCTGTGCCCAAACGATGATTTCCGAACGCCCTCGCGTGCGTGCATTTCAGTACTGATGGGATTAAGGATGGTGCTGCTCTGCGTGGCAGAGTGTTGCTACCAAGTCCTGCCGAACGCGCGCTCCCAGGCTTGGCGACGGGCGTATGCCTTCGGCTCTTCGAAACGAATCGACACAACGACATTGGTCGATCGCGATTAGGAACGAGCCCTTCTTGGGATGTGACTGGAGACGATGGATATCTTCGGGACGTGGGTGCTAATATCAACGCGGGGCGATTCTGCGTGGCACAATGGCCCTTTCTACGCGCGGAAACTGAAGCGAATATCGACGTATTCTAGGAGCGCAAGATAGCCAGGCCTCGAGACTTCGAAATTGACCACGTTGTGCGCAAGGCGCTTTTTGTATTCTGGTTCAAGGGATACGAAAGTGCGTCGTTGACCGATATTGAGGAAGCAACGGGCGTCGCCCGCATGAGCTTGTACAACGTGTTTGGAAACAAAGAGGGCCTGTTTTCCGCGGCGCTTCAACGATACATCGAATCGACAAAGAAACTTTTCGAAAAATACCTTGAAAACAACGATCTTGAGAGCCTCGAAAGACTGGTGGTGGCGTATGCCAGTTCGGAAAAGCTTGGCAAAGCTGCTCCTTGGGGTTGCTTGATGCTAAACACCATCATGGCAAATGAAGGCGTCAGTTCAGAATCCCACCGGATGATCGAGGGATTCCGAACCTACGCCATCGACAAAATCGAAACAGTGCTGAGAGCGGCCTGTGCAAAAGGCGAGATCGCGGACCGATCCATCGATTGCCATGCATGGGCCGAGTTTGTCTTCGTTACGATGTGGGGCATGAAGGCCGCCATACGACATGCCGGCAGCACGGTAGCCGCGCTTCCTGTCGCCAACACGCTTTCGCATATTCTACGCGGATTGCGTGTCGCACCGGTTTTCGATCGGACCCATGAGAGATCTGGTGCTCGCCCGAAAGTAGAGAAGGCAAAGAAAGTCCGCACGAATTGAAACGATGCACAGCCTTACTGGAAATCTTCCTTTCGCGCGGAGACAGTGGCTTTCGGTAGGGTCTCACTGGACGGAAAACCGCTCATGATTACTTCCGCCCACCGAGGCATTCGAGTGCCATCAGAATCTGGCCATGATCCATCAAACTGCGACACTCCACATCGACGAAGGCAAGGGCTACCAGTCCCGTTTGATCGATGACGTAGGTCGCAGGCGCGGACATGGTCGCTGGGCTCCGTTTCCGGTTACCATCGCCATCGTTGGTTTCCGGGTGATTTCGGGCCGACACTTGGTAGGTCAATCCGTAGGATTGGGCCACATCCCCTTTTTTGTCAGGCAGGATCGGAAAGGGAAACGACGAAGCGTCTTTGCCTAAGGGGCGGTGATCGAACGGTTCGACAGCGACAACTACCAACGTAGCCCCCAATCGCTTGACATCGATGTGGAGTCCCGACAAGGAGTTGAATTCGCGAACACAGGTTGCCGTATTCTCATTACGGCAGAATCGAAGGACAACTGCGCCGCCCAGCAGCAGCTCTCTCAGCCTCACGTGGTGGCCATGTTGATCGGGAAGGCGGAAGTCAGGGGCCTTTTTGCCCGCTCGCAGGACGCGCCAGCCAAGACCCAGCGTATTGAAATCATCGGGGGAGCTAGAGCGCTCGGTGGGTATGTCAGGTGGATCCGACCCGTCGTTTGACCATATCAATCTCGTCACTATGTATCCTCCGGGAGGTCAACACGCCTCATCATGGGTGATCTTTCGCTCTGACAACACCCTTCTCAGGGTGATAATGCTCATTCCAAAGGAGAATGGATATGGACCGGCACGTTGCGATGGAGACTTTCGTTCGCGTTGTTGACACGGGTTCGTTCTCCGCCGCGGCGGGCCAAATGAGAGTGGGACAGCCAGCGGTGTCCAAAGCGATTTCCCAGCTCGAGGATTGGCTCGGTGTTCGTCTTCTCCTGCGATCCACACGCAGCCTGACCCCGACCGAAGCGGGGAGAAATTTTTATGTCAGGGCAAAACGCTCTATCGAGGAGGCTGAAGAGGCCGTTTTGGCGGCGCGTGGCGCAGCAGCCGCACTGAACGGCAAGCTGCGCATCTCCGCATCGGTTTGCTTCGGGCGCCTTCACATCATGCGTCAACTTGGTCGTTTTCTGGAGAAGCACCCCGAACTCGAGATTGATATGGTGCTGGACGATCGGCCTATCAACCTGGTTGAGGAAGGCATCGATGTCGCTCTCCGAAGTGGCTCGCTGGCGGACTCGACTTTGGTGGCAAGGAAGCTTGGACAGGCCCGTCGGCTGGTCATGGCCACCCCAAATTATTTTGCGAAACACGGAGAGCCCAAAACTCCGGCAGAGCTGATCGCGCATCAGACCGTCATTTACACGCCGGATGGCGGCGGCGTGTCGTGGACGTTCCGCCAAGGCTCGGCTGAGACTTCGGTGGCGGTGAGCGGGAGACTAAAAGTCACCGCGGCGGAGGGAATGCGCGAGGCCGTGTTTGCCCACCTCGGCATTGCCATTACATCAGAGTGGAACTTCGCTCCCGAACTTGCGTCGGGCATGGTCAAAGCAGTTCTGAATGACTGGGAGCTGCCCAGCTTGGACCTCTGGGCAGTTTATCCGACTGGGCGAATGGCGAGCGCCAAGGCGAGGGAGTTCGCCTCATTTGTCGAAACATGTATCCCGACCGCGCAGAGCGAGACACTGAACAAGCCTCTGACCGCGTAAGGCAGAACGCGCGCGGGCCTCCCTTCATTCTTCGCCGGAATATCTATTAGTCCCCTCTCCCGTCTAATGCGGCGATGATGCTGCCGCTAACTACCCGTCGATGATCGCAATCAAGCGACGCTGACGAAGGTCGTCAGCGCGACGGTACGATCCTGGGAGATTCCGATCGTGAACACGATGCATGAGCGCAAGGCCACGGCTCTCATTACCGTCGCCTTGACCGGTATCGGCCGCGCAACGACGTTCGCACCTGCGCGGGAAGCTGCCAGACTCTTTGTCGACGGCGGTCATACCACTGGATAAGTCTGCGCTGGCCGGCAGCCGTTGGTCCGCCGCGAGTCATCCCCGAACCCTGCAGCAACGCGCTATCTGCATTCAACATGCTCATCACGGCCCACGGGCCAGCCCATGAGCTTCTAACAGTAACGCTCATAGAAAGTTGAGTTCAATGGAATTAATGGAGAACGAGTCGGTGACAACAAGCGTTTCCGCCGACACACCGGAGTTCGACGTCGCCATCGTTGGCGCCGGCTTCTCTGGGGTTTATCAGCTCCACAAGCTCCGAAAGCTGGGGTTTTCGGTTTGCCTGCTTGAGGCTGGTGAAGATCTTGGCGGAATCTGGTATTGGAATTCCTATCCAGGCGCCGTAGTGGACACACCTGTTCCCATCTACGAGTTTTCGGACGAAGACCTGTGGCAAGACTGGAACTGGACCCAGCGATTTCCGGGTTGGGAAGAGCTCAGGCGCTACTTCGATTATGTCGATAAAAAATGGGATCTCAGAAGAGACATTCAGTTCAACAGCCGGGTAACGTCTGCCAAGTTCGATGAAAGCCAGAATAAGTGGACGTTGACGGTCAACAATCGCTCCACGGTGACAGCGCGGTTTGCCATCCTTGCCACGGGATCGAGTTCTTCCCCCTACATCCCGGAAATCGAAGGGGCCGCTAGTTTTGGCGGACCGAAACACCATACCGCATTGTGGCCCCAGGAGGGTCTGAGCTTCGCGGGGAAGCGCGTTGCCGTCATCGGTACGGGTGCGAGCGGCGTACAGGTGGTGCAGCAGGCCGCGAAGGATGCAAATCGGGCGCGCCCGTGCAGTCGGCACGGATGCCGACCGACTTCGTCAAGGCGTCGCTTAATCACAACGAGAAGCGCGTGACAGACATCTATGCTTGGTGGCGCATGTTCGAAGAGAAGCTCGAAACCGTGGGGGCAATCGAGACTGCAGCTTTGTCGTCGATAACCGGGGAGGAGTGAGATGTCCGACCCTAAAACCCAAATCGATTTCAATGCCCCAGCGACCCTGACCAAATGGCCATCGCGCAGCAACAAAGTGCATCCGGGCGGGGGAGGATGCGCACCCGTATTTAGTCTCGACGGGCACATTGGACGAATGTATCCAGCGATTTAAGGCTAAGCCCACATCTCAACAGCACTTGTACGAAATCCACACGCGCCCGCAGACCACCCTAGTGACCGCCGTTCTTTCACCGGAGCACATAGGAGAGCTGTCGCGATTGAGAGACTTTCTGTAGATCATCCCCATCTCACGCGGGTAGGAGGCGTGATAGGTATTGCGCTTTACAATTCTATCGGGATGGCTAAGCGACTGACGCGCCCGGCGCGGGTGGTGACGAGCCCGCGCGGTCGGCTGGCATCGCCAGAAGGCTGTGGTATCGAGATTAATTCTTACCGCTGAGACCCCGAGTATGCGCCTGGCGCGCTGAGCTGTCTGTGCGCAATCCTTCGATCACGGTGCCATCAGCGAGATTGGACGCAGCGAAAATCTTCGCCGCTCCATTCGGCATCAAGCCGACCTCCGACTACAGTGGTCGGCTCCGAAGGATTGGTCGCCGAATCGTGGGCGCGGTACTAATCCCGCGATCACCGCCAAGACATTCCAAAGTTAGTCCTAAAAGGTGGCGGAAATGGCGTACCCAATCGCTCCCGCCCGTCTAGTCTGGCTCTGAAACGAGGCCTGTCCGGTCACGCCGGCCGGTGCCGGTAGCCGAACCGTCCGCCGGGCTCTGCGCTTCGACCGAAGTGTCCCAGGTCTGCGCACTCAGGGAGAATTGAAATGTCGGAACTTCTCGATCTGGCCGTAAAGGCGCATGGAGGAATGGATCGTTGGAACGCCGTTAGAGCGATCGAGGTCACCTTTAACTTTTCGGGTGCGTTGCTCGATCTTAAAGGATATCCGGGCCATCGACGTCCAACGGCCTTCATCGACGCGCGACAGCCACGCACTGTGCTGGAACATATGGCGGGGGACGATCAACGATGGATCTTCACTCCCGATCGCGTATGGATTGAACGGCCCGACGGGTCTCTCGTCGAAGAACGATTTCATCCAAGAGATTCATTCAAGGGGCATGAGCGGTCTACGCCGTGGGACCGGCTCCATCTTACCTACTTCTTGGGGTACGCATTGTGGAATTATCTAACGGTTCCTTTTCTACTCACGCATCACGGGTTTGAAATCAAGGAGATGGAATCGCATTCCGAGAGCGGCGAAGTCTGGAGAGTGATGGAAGTAACGTATCCCGACCATATCCCCGCTCATTGCGCCGTGCAGCGCTTCTATTTCGATGAAGAGGGAATGCTCAAGCGCCTCGACTACGTTACAGACGTGCTCGGTGGAGTGGCCGCGCACTACGTCTACGACCCCAAGAAGTTTGACGGACTCACAATTCCCACCTTCCGACGTGTCGTGAGGCGAACGCCCGAAGGACCGCGAATGGCCGGCCCGACGTCCTTTGCCCTGGATTATTCCCACGTTCGGATTCTCGACCAGTAACGGCGAGGAGGTCGCGGGGCGCCAAGCTTAGCGCTCAAGCGGCTCCAATGGCTGAGAAAATTGTAGCTTCCAGTTTCGTTGCCACACAAGAAGGCAGGATTGCGATGACGATGATTTCTCCCGACTTTCGACTCGACGGCCAAGTTGCCGTCGTCACCGGCGGCGGCAGCGGCATTGGGCGTGCAGTGGCAATCGCTTTCGCCGCCGCTGGCGCGCGCGTTGTCATCCTTGACGTGAACGGGGAGGCATCCAAGGCCACGGCGGATGGGATTGGCTCCGCTGCAGAGGGGGCCGCTGTCGACGTGACAAATGAAATCGCGGTGGAAAGTGTATTCACGGACATCCTGAAACGGTTCGGACGGATCGACGTGCTGTTCAACAACGCGGGGATCAACCGGCGCAGAACTTCCTTTGCAGTGCCATTGGAGGACTGGAATGCGGTGATCGCGGTCAATATGACGGGCATGCTCTTGTGCGCCCGGGCCGCAGCCAGCCGAATGAATCCAGAGCGCGGAGGGAGCATCGTAAACACTGCTTCCGTCCTCGGTTTGTCTGGGGGATATTATCCGAACATTGCCTACCAGGCGACCAAGGGCGCCGTGGTCAACATGACGCGTTCCTGGGCCATCGAATGGGCACCGCTTCGAATTCGCGTGAACGCAATTGCGCCCAGCATCATTCGTACTCCGTTCGCCGAGGCTCTTATCAGTCAACCGAGTTTGGTCGCTCAGTTCGAAAGTTTAACGCCACTTGGTAGACTCGGCGAACCAGAGGATATGACAGGTCCTGTCTTATTTCTCGCCAGTCCAGCTGCGGGAATGGTCACCGGGCATATCCTCGCCGTCGATGGAGGCATGCTTGCCCAGTGAGTATGTCCGGGGCGCTGCGGGGTGGAATCTGCTTTCAAAGAGTGCCCGATCTCCCGCCTCAGGACATACTGGCCAGATCATCTCCGCCGAAATTTATTTACGAGCACCACGATGGATAGGAGACGACAATGAGCTTTAAAGGGTTCGACCTAGCCGGAAAAGTGGCTGTTCTGACCGGCTCAACATCCGGGATGGGATTGGCAATCGCTCGCGGCTTGGCACAGTGCGACGCCCGGATCGTGGTGTCGAACAATGTCCAGTCGGAGACCGAAGACGCCGCTAGGCTCTTGGTCAACGAGGGGTATGAGGTTAAAGGGGCCTGCTGCGACATAACCAGCGCAAGCGATATCGAAAGATTTGCCGGCGTATCGAAGAGCGCGTTTGGCCGCGTCGACATAGTCATCTGCCTAGCGGCTGGACCTGTTCCCGTCGGCCCGATTGCGGAAGTGGACATACCTCTTTTCGAGAGGCTCTTAATCACGACAGTTAGCAACAATCTCCTACTCGTCCGCCAATTTCTCCCTGAAATGGCAGAGAGGCGGGATGGTAGTATCATCATGATGTCGAGCATCGCCTCACAGAGAGCCAATCAGCACATTGGCGCATATGGTGCGGCCAAAGCGGCGATGAACGGGGTCGTCCGCAGCATTGCTGCCGAATGGGGTGCTTTCAACATTCGTGCAAATGCCTTGGCGCCTTCCATCGTGCGGACCAACTTCTCCAAGCCATTGGTGGGAGATCCCGATCGAGAGAAGATCTTTGCCGCGAAGTCACCGGCAAATCGAATTGCGGAGCCTGAGGACATCGTGGGCGCAGCCATACTCCTCGCTTCTCCGGCGGGCGCGTACATTTCCGGGCAGACGATCCTTATTGATGGTGGTCGTTCGATAATTTGAATTTCTTTTAGGCGACCTAGATTCAGAGGTGCGAACCGATAGTTATGACGATCTTGCGGTATTGAATATCGCGTTTTTCAAATCGAGTCGGTATCGAATTGCTATCGGCCGAGGTGGATATCTTCTGCTGCTGTTACGAGTGTGTAGTATCCCGCCGAGTAGTACGAAATGAAAAATGTCGACGCTTTTTACGCCGATTAGGATCGACATGATATCACCGAGGGATCGTATAGTCATGACGCTCCTTGCCATTTCACATTTCTGAAGCGAGGAAAAGCTGCCGTTCACAGCCACGCAAATCTCGCTGACGGGCAGCCGAGCACCGGTAGGCGATGATGCGAGGCATCTCGGAGCGACGTGCCAAGGTTTCCAAACGGCCGTGTGGATCGGAGTCGTTTAGCGGTAGCGACGCCATCAGGAAAGGCGGCTTACGCAGCCGCACGCACTCGGCTGCGTAAGAAGAAAAGGTACTCTAAACAAAGGTGAGGAAATGCAAGACGATCAGAACGTCAACGTACGCGCGTTTATCGACGAAAGACCCCTGAGTAGTTATCAGATCCAAGTGTTGGCGCTCGTTGTCTTCGTCATCGCTTTCGATGGAATAGATGTCGGTATCATGGGACTCGCTGCTCCTGAGATTATCAGGACTTGGGGAATATCCAGAGCTGAGATGGGCAGTGTACTCAGCTCGGTCTTTTTCGGCATGGCGGTTGGGGCTGCGCTCGCGGGGCCGCTGGGAGACCGCTTTGGCCGTAAGCCGATCATCGTTGCCAGCGTTATTTGGTTCGGCCTGACCACGGCCGTTTCAGCAATTGCAACCGGCGTCCCAGGCCTCCTGGTACTGCGTGCACTGACAGGCGTAGGGCTTGGTGCGGTAATTCCGACCGCGCTTACCCTCATGGCGGAATATGCGCCTCAACGGAAGCGATCTTTGCTTCTGACGATAGCTTTCAGCGGATTCACTGCCGGTGCGACCATCTCCGGCTTCTTGGCTGCCTGGCTCATTCCGACCTTCGGATGGAAAGTCGCTCTCGCGACCGCGGGGTTGCTGCCCGTCGCGCTCGGGGCGGCTTTATTCATCTGTCTTCCGGAGTCGGTTGCTTTTCTAGCTCTCAAAGGACGGGCCGGCGCCATTCCTGCGATCTTGCGTCGGATCGACCGAACGGCGGTTTTCGCGAAGGGTACGGCGTTTTGGCTGCCGGTCGCGGTAGATCAACCTGCGGGTTCCGTGGCCGTGCTTCTTTCGAAACGCTATGCAATCGTCGTCGCGATGTTATGTATTGCTTACTTCATGGGAGTACTGGTCACCTATATAATCGTGGGCTGGCTTCCAGTGATTACGAAAGACGCCGGCTTCAGCCTCGCCGAGGGTGCGGTAATAACATCGATCTTTACCCTCGCGGGGCCGGTGGGATCCGTTTGTCTTGGTGCTGCAATGGATCGCATGAGCGCGAATAGACTGCTTGTCATTACATTCACGATATCGGCGATATTCTTGGCCTGTGTGGGAATCGCTCCCAGGGGATTCGGCGAACTCAGTCTGTTTATGCTTGTTCTTGGTTTCTTTTTCCATGGAAGCATGACGGGATTGCAAGCTCTGTCGCCTCAATCATTTCCGACTTCGGCCCGCGCGACCGGCGTGAGCTGGATGCACGCTATTGGACGTGTCGGTGCAATTGGCAGCGGGTTGTTGGGAGCGTTGATGCTGTCCTGGAATCTATCTCTCGGACAGATATTCCTCGCCTTGGCCGTTCCAGTATTGATCGCCGGCTTGGCGGTTGCAGTGATGGGAGTTTGGGGATCGAAAGTGGAGGCCGAGTCCGGAACGGAAAAAATGTCCGCCGATAAGCGGGCGGAGCAGGGTGCAGCCGAAGTTCCGGTGTAGCGTGGTCGCATCGATGGCGTCCGCAGGCGTCCCAACGCGGACCGACCTGACCCAGGCTGCGCCTGGGTCATTGGTTGTTGACTATCTGCACCGTACTCGCGGTCGACCGGCGGATGCTCGGGAGTGATGTCTGCTATCGGCAACTGGCTCGAGGCAGCCTCGATCTGACCGATCCTTATGACCTGGCTTCGCGGAGATCAACTTGAACCCGTCAGTTTCATAGACGGTCTGACTGGGAAGATCCTCACGGCTATGCCCTAAGGGAGCGCCTCGCTTCTCCGCCACGACTTGCCGCTGATCGTGCTGCCGCGACCGAAAATCCTTGTCTGCATGCCTTCAAATCCGGCTGAGCAATGGATGTCGCTTGTGGCGCTGCGAAGAAATTTTACGCCTCGATTGACCAGTCGCGGCCTTCGGCGCCGACATCGGACTCGCGGCCCTGACACCAGGGAGAGCTACAAGGCCGCGGCGGCCTGGCGGCTACCGGGCAAACGGGTGAGCCATCGGGCGATCGCCTGGCCAATCTCATGCGGCGAATCTTCCTGAAGAAAATGGTTGCCGCGGACCGTGACCTGTTCCTGATTGCGCCAGGTGCGGCAGAACTCGAGCAGGCTGCCGGTGAGGACGGCGCCTGGGTCGCCGTTGATAAACAATTTAGGTATGTCGTTCGTCGCCATCCAGTCGCCGTAGTCTTTGACGATCTGAGCCGTATGCGCCGGTGCGCCATCGATTGGGATCTCGCGCGGAAACTGGAGAGTTGGGCGTCGGTCTTCACCGGGCTGCAGATAGGGCCTCCGATAGACGGCCATTTCGGATTCGGAAAGCGACCGCAAGATTCGGGCTGGAAAGAGCTTCTCAATAAAGACATTGTCCTTCAGCACCAGTTCCTCGCCTTCGGGCGAACGTAAGCGCTCGAAGAGGCTGCGCGCTGATTGATCCATCTCGTCCCAACTTCGCGAGCGCACGAGCGTCTCGAAATAGACGATGCCGCGTATCGCACCGGGATGGCGCCGGGCCCAATCCATGGCGAGCGCCCCGCCCCAGTCATGGCCAACCAAGACGATGTTCTTCGTCACGTTGAGCTTTTCGAGCAACCGGTCGACGAAACGACGATGCTGCAAGAAGCCGTAACGATCAGGATCAGTGCCTTCCAGCTTTTCCGAGTCTCCCATGCCAATGAGGTCCGGTGCGATGCAGCGGGCCTGCGGCGCGACATGCGGCATGATGTTGCGCCAGATATAAGAGGAAGCCGGATTGCCGTGTAGGAAGACGACCGGTAGCCCGCTGCCGAGTTCCGAATAGGCCATCTTCTTGCCAAGCACCTCGCAAAACAGCTTCACCGGTTCTTCGATGGACAACATGGGTCCAATCCTTTCCTCGTTGCCTCGGGCGTCGAAAGCTTCGGTTTGGGCGACGTAAACCGGCCTCACAACCATCTCGGCGGGATATAGGCCCTTCCGCTCTGCGGGACCATCTGGCAAATTTGGCAAGCACCCTTCCGATTTTCGGAACCCACTCAAATAGGCTGCGCTATGGACCGCTTAGAAGCCATGTCCGTCCTTTTGACGGCGATTGAAGCAGGCAGCCTCTCCGAAGCGGCGCGCCGGCTTGGCAAGCCGCTTACGACAGTCAGCCGTAAAGTTTCGGAGCTGGAAGGCCATCTGAACGTGCGGCTGATCAATCGCTCGGGTCGGCAGCTCACATTAACGGACGCGGGCCGCTCTTACGTCGATGCCTGCCGGCGCATTCTCGACGACGTGCGCGAGGCCGAGCGCAGTGCGTCGGGAGAGTATAGCGAACCGAAGGGTGATCTCGTTGTGACTGCGCCAATGGAGTTCGGTCGCCTTCACGTGGTCCCACTCGTTGCGGAATTTCTCAGAACCTATCCAGGCATTAACGTCCAACTTGTACTGGCCGATCGAACGATGAATCTGGTGCAAGAAAAGATCGACGTCGCGTTCCGGCTCAGTAATCTTCCAGATAGCAGCCTTGTCGCCATCCGCATGGGCTCAAGCCGGCGTGTCGTATGTGGAAGTCCTACATATTTCGCCAAGCGTGGTGTTCCGGAGGTCCCGAGCGATTTGAGCACCCACGACTGCGTCACCTTTGGGGGATGGATGTCGCCCACGGCGTGGACCTTCCGGTCCGGCGGGTCCGAAATCGTCGTGCCGATCCAATCGCGCTTTGTTGTGAATACCGCGGCATCCGCGCTAGACGCGGCGCTGGCTGGGGCCGGAGTAACTTCTGCGCTTTGCTTTCAGATCGTGACGGCGCGCAAATCCGGAGCGCTTCGAGTTGTCCTCGAGGATTTCGAGAGGGAGCCGGTACCGATCAATTTACTCTATGCTGCCGGACGCTTCATGCCGCAAAAGCTGCGGACATTTTGTGATTTCGTGACCCCGCGCCTTAGGGCAACGTTTTCGAAAGGGCTCGCATGAGTGGGGCGGCATAACCGGCTCGTCGCTTTCCGGCGATGCTAGGTCTGCTATAGAACGGGCGTTTAGGGGCCACTTGCTAGTCGGTGACGATCAAATCCTTGGCGAGAGTTGTCTCCAGAAACTCGATAAGACACCTTACTTTTGTAGCCAGCCGTCGCCCGCCCGGCCTGAGTGCAAAAATTGATCTCGGCTGATCATATTCGACCAGGATGCGGCTCACAGCACCGGACGCGATCTCCTTCGCGAATTGCCAGGCAGGCGCGTTAGCGATCCCGAGATGCGCAAGCACTGCGATGCGCACGTGCTCGCCATCGTTCGTGCGAAAGCGGGTTTTGGGCAGACTGACCGTTCGCCCGAATTCATCTGCGAATACCCATTCACGCGGTGCCCCTTGCTGCAGAAAGATCACGCCGAGATGCCGATCGAGCTCACTAGGGTGCCTGGGACTGCCATGCTTCTCAAGGTATGTCGGAGTCGCAATGGTCACGACTGAAGTTTCGGCGATTTTCTTGACGATCAGATTTGAGTCCGAAAGCTCGAAACCATGTATCCAAAGATCGATACCGTCCTCAATGAGATTGGTCGGCGTATTGGAGACGACGAGTTCAAGCGAGATTTCCGGATACAGAGCAAGAAACTCCGGCATGCGTGGCGCAATATAAAGGCGACTGAACGTGGGCGACGCCATGAGCCGGATAAGGCCCTTCGGGGCCGCGTGCCCCTGTCGAACGCCTGAGATTGCGGCATCGAAGTCCTCGAGCAAGCGAATGGAAGACTCATAAAACTCTCTCCCGGCTTCCGTGACGGAGAGTGTACGCGACGACCGCCATATCAGTTCAGCTCCAACCTGAGCTTCCAACGCTGCAATCTGTTTGCTGACGGCAGATTGCCCGATGCCGAGTTCACGTGCAGCAGCGGAAAAGCTTCCGCATTCGACTACCCGAACAAAGGTCTGAATCGTGTCAAGTCTATCCATGAATGGTCCGCAAACTATTCCTACCAAGACTAGGTTCTATTCCGGTCGACGGCTACCCGCAACTTCTAGGAGTGCTAGATCGAGGGCCTCGACGGCCTTGCGACTTATGCAAGTCACGCATGGTCGAAGAAAAGCGATGAAGCACCAAGCTTCGCCGAGACCCTCGGAGGCAATATGTTTTACTACTTCCCAGATCAATACACTTGGTCCGCGCAATTCGTGATGGGCCTTTGGGCTGGCGGCCAACTCGGCGAGATGCACCGTTGGCTCGATGGTCTCCGGGAGGGAGACCGCAGCGAAGGGGCATGGGAAAAAGCATGGAACGGCGTGGCCAAGCAGCAGGAGGATCTTGCGGTTGCCGATCTGAAAGCCGGATATCATCGAAGTGCGGGCTCGCGTTACCTGCGCGCTGCAGTCTATCGATTTTGCGGTGAGCGGCAAATGCCGCCAGGACCGGCCAAAACCGCAAGCTATGCCGCGGCCATGGATGCCTTTGCCAAGGCACGAGATTACATGCCGCTTCCTATAGAGCGGGTCGAGATCAACTCTCCTGATGGAATTCTTCCGGCCTATCTGATTCCGGCTAAGACCAAAGTGCCTGCGCCGACGGTGATCTTTTATTCCGGCTTCGATGTCGTCAAGGAGATGCTCTATTGCTTCATCCGTGAAGAGTTCGTTCAGCGTGGCATCTCGGTTATCATCGTCGACACGCCCGGCGTGGGAGAACCATTACGACTGCGAAATGTCCCCTCCCGGCCGGACTACGAGGTCCCAACCAAGGCGGTCGTCGACTATCTCGAGACACGTCCGGACGTCGATAAGTCGCGTATTGGCATCATGGGCATCAGTCTAGGTGGTTACTACGCGCCGCGCGGCGCTGCCTTCGAGCCGCGGATCAAAGCGGTGCTCGCGTGGGGCGCGATCTACGACTACGGAGCCATTTGGCAAAAGCGCTGGGCGTCCGCATCAAAGCATCTTTCGGTGCCGTTCTTCCAGCTACCTTGGGTGATGGGCACCAATACGATGGAAGAGGCACTGGAGCGGGTCAAGAGCTTTACCTTGGCTGACGTCCTCCCAAAACTCAAGCAGCCGATCCTCATCATGCATGGGGAACACGATATCTCTAGCCCGCCGGAAGAAGCCCACAAGATGTTCGCCAAGGTAGGCTCGGCTGACAAGACGCTGAGAATCTTTACGATCGCCGAAGGTGGCGCAGAGCATGTCCACGCAGACGAACCGGATGCAGCTCGCCAGTTAGCGGCTGACTGGTTCGCGCAAAAGCTCGGGGCTGCAGACTGATACTGGCATGATAGATTTGACGACCGGCGGCGGGCTGTACGGGCTCATTGTATCTCCAATCGCGCTGTGATGAGGACAACATGAAGGCTATCGATCTCAAAGAATTTGGCGGGTTTGACGTTCTGAAGGTTGTCGACGTTCTCGAGCCAGAAACCCGTCCTGGGGATCTCTTGGTCCGCAACCATGCGACAGGAGTCAATCGTGCCGATTTGACGCACCGGCGCGGTGGTTACGGCCGGGTCGACTTCGGCGACTCTAAGATCATGGGACTCGAGATCGCCGGCGAGGTGATTGGCATGGGCTCCGAAGCCGAGGGGTTCAGGCTAGGCGACCGCGTGATGGGAATTGTGGGCGGCGGCGGCTATGCTGAAGTCGCGCGAATCGATCACCGGATGGCGTTGCGCATTCCTGACGCCTTGGACTACATCCAAGCAGCGGCCATCCCGGAAGTCTTCATCACTGCGCATGAGGCTATTTTCCATCTAGGCCGGCTTGAGGCCGGTGAAACCGTCGTAATCCACGCCGCGGCCAGCGGGGTAGGTACGGCGGGAATCCAGATGGCGCGTGCTGCCGGAGCAAAAGTCATTGTGACCGCAGACGGCGCGAAACTCGATCGATTGCGCGGCCTCGGAGCGGTCGTGGCGATTGATCGCAAAACGGAGGATTTTGCCAAAGTGATCGCCGCGGAGACCAAGGGCCATGGGGCCGATGTAATCATCGATTTCATCGGCGCTCCCTATTTCGAGCGCAACGTCCGTTCACTCGTCAACGGCGGCCGCTTGATTCAGGTTGGCCTGATGGGAGGCCTCGAGAACGGCACTCTTCCGATGGAGCGGCTTGTCATCGGGCATTTGCAGATTATCGGAACCGTCATGAAGTCGCGGACGCAAACGACGAAGCAAGCGATGTCGCGCCGGTTCGGCGACCAGTGGTTACCGCACTTCGGGCATGGCGGTTTGATGCCGGTAATCGATAGCGTGCTGCCTTTGTCGAAAGCATCAGATGCGCATCGTCGTATGGAATCGAATCTGAACGTGGGTAAGATTGTGCTGACGATCGCTGATCCAGCATGATGCAACGCTATCAGGCTACCCAACTGCGTCCTCAGATGCGGAAGTGATACTCCCAAAACGACTTTCTGCAATCGCTGCGTTCCCTGGTGGAAGGCTAGTATCTGGGATACGGCAAGGAAGCGCTGCCGCCGCCCATGACGGCGCGGTACAGATTGTCTATACATCCGTCGTGAGCGTGCATCAGCATGGAGCCTACATCGCCGGCAACGCAGTCATGATCAAGAACCCTTCAGCCCGCGAGTTACAAATTTCATATACGCTGAAATGACCCACTCAGGGATGCGCTTTGCGCGTTTCCCGGTCTTGGAAAACCGTAGGTAGATATAAAAACGCGCGGCCATCAAAACGAAGGCAATAACTTCGAGTTCGCGGTCTTCGTATCCCTTTATCTCGCCTCGATGCAGACTGCGTTTGAGCGCATTTGTGTAGCTTCGCGCGAGATTTGAGATGTGCTCATCGAATGCTGATGGCGCGGCGACTTCCGCTTCGTTCAAGACCCGATAAAAACCCGGATTTTTCGTCAAAAAATCGAAGAAGCCGCGAAACCCTTTATCTTCCATCTCGATGATGTCGCGCGTTCCTTTGATCTGCACCCTGACTTCATCAAGCAGTTCCTTCCCCATATTCGGCAGAAGCTCGTCGAACATCGCCTGACGCGATTCAAAGTGTTTGTAGAACGTGCCGTGCGCCAGCCCTGCGCGTTCCGCGATCCGTGCGACTGAGGCGTCCTCGTAGCCGAGTTCTCCAACCACCTCGGCGCCTGCATGGAGTAAAGCCAGCCGATTGCGGGCAACCTTCTCGGCGCGGGTCGGTTTCTTTTTCGCAGGTGCTGATACTTCGGCTTCTGTGCCGGGGCGAACGGGGGCGGATGGCATGCGGGTCACTTTCATTTCCCGGCAACTCTACCGGAATGTGGTATGAATATGCAAAAGTGAAAAGTGATCCACTAATCACTTTCGTATTGCGCGCAATATCCCCCCTCTGCTATGCCTTGGGCCAACAGCATCCAATAAGCTGGCAGGGAGAAGTGGAATGTTCAGGTGGGGAGCGGCTATTGCTATCTTGATGTGCTCATTCGGGGCGAGCGCGGCGGAACCTGATCTGCTCAAGATTGGCGTCCTGACGGACATGTCAGGACCCTACGCAGCGATCACGGGCAAGGGCGCTGTCGTAGCGGCCAGCTTGGCGATCGAGGATTTCAAGAAGGAGTCACCTGATACGAAGGTGGAGCTCCTATCCGCCGATCATCAAAACAAGCCGGACATCGCGACCGGAATCGCCCGTAAGTGGTTCGAGGCAGACGGCGTGTCGATGATTTCGGAACTCACGACGTCGGCCGTCGCTCTCGCTGTCCAAAAACTCGCTGAGGACAAAGGCAAAATAACAATCGTTTCGGCCGCGGGCTCTTCGGACCTGACGGGGAAGGCGTGCTCCGAAACCGGCTTTCATTGGACTTACGACACTTACGCGTTGGCGCACGGCACAGGTGTGGCCATCATGGACCAAGGCGCGAAAAGCTGGTTTTTCCTGGCGGTGGACTACGCTTTTGGCCGAGCCCTCCAGCAGGACGTCACTGACGTTGTCCGTGCCAAGGGCGGCAAGATCGCCGGTGACATCAGGCATCCTTTGAACACGTCGGATTTCTCGTCGCATTTGTTGCAGGCACAAGCGTCCGGAGCGGATGTTATCGGACTGGCGAACTCGGGTGCTGATCTTGTGAACAGCATCAAGCAGGCGGGCGAATTCGGCATCACTTCAAAGCAGAGGCTCGTGGCGCTTTTGGTTTATATTTCGGATGTCCATGCGCTCGGCCTTGAGGCTGCGAAGAAAGTTTTTTTGACGACCGGCTTCTACTGGGACATCAATGACGAAACGCGTGCCTGGTCTAGGCGCTACTTCGACCAGGTCGGAGCGATGCCGACGATGGCTCAGGCTGGCGTTTATTCGTCGATTCTTCACTACCTGCGTGCCACCAAAAAGGCCGGCTCGACCGATGGAAAAGCGGTGGCCGGCGCCATGCGCGACATGCCCGTAAATGACATGTTCGCGAAGAACGGAAAGGTGCGAGCGGATGGACGTATGGTCCATGACATGTATCTCGCACAGGTAAAGGAGCCATCCCAATCCAAGTATCCGTGGGACTATTACACGATTGTCCGAACCATCCCGGGCGACGAAGCATTTCGGCCCTTGGCGGACGGTGGATGTCCTCTGGTCGGCAAATAAGGTGGTACGTATGAGCGAACGCTACCGATTGATCGGATCGACCGCCTCACCATACGCGATCAAGCTACGGGCGTTGCTCCGTTACCGGCGGATCCCGTTCGATTGGGTCATTATGACCAAGGAGTTGCGAAAGGAGACGGAGCATCTGAAGCCCAACCTTATTCCGGTGCTCCAGTATCCCGATGGGATATATCGCGCCGAAACAACCGCGCTTGCCCACGATCTTGAGCGTCGCTATTCCGAGCGTTCAATCATTCCAGAAGACAAAGCTGTCTCCTTTGTCTGCGATCTGCTTGAGGATCTCGCGGACGAGTGGGCGGTCAAACCCCTGTTCCTCTTTCGCTGGTGGGATCCCGAAGATCAGGCCTACGTGTCGCGATGGGCGGCCGAAGAATGGGCGGTCTCCGAGACGGAGACGGGCGGTCCCGAGGAAATCGAACACTTCCGCCGGCGCCAAGTCTCGCGCATGCCGATACTCGGTGCCACGGTGGAGAACTACCCGCTTCTGGAAGAGAGCTATCGGAGGATTCTCAGTGTCTTCGAGTCGCACGTTGGGGTGGCCAAATATCTCTTTGGCACCCGTCCTTCGCTCGCCGACTTTGCGTGGTTCGGCCAACTCAGCGAACTCGCGACCGATCCGACGCCGATGCGCATCATGCGCGAACTGGCGCCCTTCACTGACCATTGGGTTCGGCGCCTCGACGATGCGTCAGGTGTCGAAGGCGCTTGGTACCCTCGGCAACAGGCGCTTTCTGGTTTCGCGGAAGGGTTGCTTCGAATCGCGGGCGAATTGTACCTGCCGTTTCTAGTCGCCAACGAGCAAGCCTATGAGAAGGGGCTCGATCGGTTCGAAATGACCGCGTGGGGTCTGCCCTATGTGTTGTCGCCCTTCAAATATCAAGTCAAATGTCTGAACGCTCTTAGACAGCAGTTCGCCGAACTCGCACCGGACGATTGCGAGGCTCTGAAGCCGACGCTGCAGCGAACGGGCTGCTGGGAACATCTTAGGGGCTCGATCTAATCATGCCCTTGTTGTCGCCCGACTGGATTGCGTATCACGCGGCATGTACGCCTGATCGGCCCGCGATGACCGACGTTCATTCGAATCGAAGCTTCACGTATCGGGAGATGGAAACGCGGTGTTCCCGGCTCGGCAGATTTCTGCGTGAGGTTTGCGGCGTCGGCAGGGGCGATCGCGTTGCGGTCCTTTCCCACAATTCCACTGACATCTTCGAGATTCAGTTTGCGTGCCGCAAGATCGGGGCAGCATTCGTCCCTCTCAACTGGAGATTGGCAGAAGTCGAGATAGCCGCGATCATCGAAAATGCTGCGCCAAGAGTCCTGTTTCACGGCGACGAATTTCAGGACGTCGCTCGCCACCTTCGTGAATCGGGCCGCGTGCCGAAGATCATCGACCTTCGCGACGGCTCGCCATCTGCCTTTGAGCAAGGCATCAATTCCACTGAGCCGTTGAGGTCTTCCGAAAGCGTAAGCCACGACGACGTCTTTGCCATCATGTACACGTCCGGCACGACTGGCAGGCCTAAAGGAGTGATCATCACCCATCGAATGACGATCTTTTCCGGTTTGAATGGGATGATGAAGGCCGATGTGACCGGCGGCTCGACCGGGTTGACTTTCTTGCCGCTTTTTCACGTCGGCGGCCTGTTCTTGATGGCCAATTTTATCTTTCATGCCGGTGGGCACAACATGATCATGCGGAGCTTCGATCCGTCGCAGGCGCTTAGCATTCTGGCCGACTCTAGCTTGCGCATTACGCATGCGTTCGGCGTGCCCACCAATTTCGCCCTGATGTCCGAACAGCCGGCGTTCGCGGCGTGTGACTTGTCGCACGTGAAGTGTCTCATGGTGGGTGGCGCGTCGTCCCCCATAAGCTTGCTTGAAAGCTATGCTGGTAGAGGCATTCGACTACAGCAGGGTTGGGGCATGACCGAGACCGCGACGCTCGGCATCGTTCTGGCCGCTGACGCAGCTTTCAACAAGATCGGATCCGCCGGCCTAGCCGTGATGCACGGAGAGTTGTCTATTTTTGACGAGACATTTTTACCCGTGACCCGAGGAGATGTTGGCCAACTTGCCATCCGCGGCCCGACCGTGACGCCGGGTTATTGGCGGCAGGACGGAGCAACGCGCGCTGCCTTCCACCGTGACTGGTTCTTGACTGGAGATGCCGCCCGTCAGGACGACGACGGCTTCTACTATATCGTAGATCGATGGAAAGACATGTACATTTCCGGAGGAGAAAACGTCTATCCGGCAGAGATCGAGAACGTACTTTCAGCGGTCAATGGCATAGCGGAAGCGGCGGTGATCGGCGTGCCGGACGACAAATGGGGCGAGGTGGGCTGTGCCTTCATTGCCTTACGAGAGGGCGCAAAAATTACGAGCGCGGAGATTGTCGGGCGTTGCGAAGCGTCGTTGGCGCGATTCAAGCTGCCCAAATACATTCGCTTTGTCGATGATATCCCTCACACCGCTGCCGGAAAGATCTCCAAGCCGGAGCTGCGCGTCTTGTACGAAGAAAATGGAGTTCCTTGATGGTGAAACCTGATATTGGCTCAATGATCGGGCCTCATGGTTCGGCGGACCTTGATTTCTTCAGTTGGCCAACTCCCAACGGACGTAAGGTTGCGATCTTTCTTGAGGAAGCCGAAGTCGCATACAACCTGGTACCGGTAGATACGACAAAAGGCGATCAGTTTTCACCGAGTTATCTCGCTCTCAATCCGAATAACAAAGTGCCTACCATCGTCGACTTTCGTAACGGCCAACCTTGGGTCGTGTTCGAATCCGGCGCGATCCTTCTTCACCTTGCCGAGCGAGAAGGGCGATTTTTTCCGAGCGATTCGCGCAGGCGGTCAGAATGCGTTCAATGGCTTATGTGGCAAATGGGCGGCTTCGGACCGATGTTGGGTCAAGCTCATCATTTCAACTATTATGCCCCCGAAAGAATTCCGTATGCTGTTGAACGATACAGCAATGAGGCGAAACGGCTCTATCGCGTGCTCGATCGACGGCTCGATGGGCGCGAATTCGTCGTTGACGACTACTCGATCGTCGATATGGCGATCTGGCCATGGATTACACCGCGGAAACTGCAAAACATTGATCTCAATGATTTTCCGAATGTCGCCGCGTGGAACGAACGCGTTAAGAATCGACCGGGTGTCCGGCGAGGGTTTAACGTGCTCGCTGATGCGTCGACAAAGGAGAAGCCTTCCGGCGCCGAGTGGGAACGGCTGTTCGGGCGTCAACAGTATGACAAGCGTTAGTGAATCCCTCACTTCATTTTGCTCGGCGCCCAGGATGCCACAATCTCGTCCGGAGATCTGCTGATTATGTCTAGATTTGATCTCAGTAACCGCGTCGCGGTCGTAACGGGTGGTAATGCCGGAATTGGACTTGCGATCGCCGAAGGGCTCGCGGACCACGGGTGCGCCGTTTCGATTTGGGGGCGAAATGCAGACAAAAATGCTTCGGCCGTCGCGCGCATTCAAAAAGGCGGTGGCAGCGCCAAGGCGTTTCTTTGCGACGTCTCAGATCGTCAACAGACCGAACTCGCAACGCGGAATACACTGGACGCGTTTGGCCGAATCGACGGCTGCTTTGCGAATGCGGGTATTGGCGGAAGCGGGAGGACTGCTTTTGTGGAGCGGAGTGATGAGGATTGGCGGCGGATGTTTTCGGTCAATCTCGATGGCGTCTTCTACGTATTCCAGCCAATTGTCAGGCATATGCTTGAACGGGCGGCGGGCGGAGACCGCTTTGGCCGTCTGGTCGGGACATCCAGCATGGCTGCGCTGTTCGGAACTGCACGCAACGAGCACTATGCGGCCTCCAAAGCCGCCCTTAATTCGCTGACCAAGGCATTGGCCGTCGAGCACGCTCGCTTTGGCATCACCGCGAACGCAATTCTTCCGGGTTGGGTTGACACCGACATGACCGAGGAGTTGCAGGCAAATGACAAATTCATGGCTAATGCAGTGCCGCGCATTCCTATGCGGCGGTTGGGAAACCCGGAAGATTTCGCCGGGATCGCCGTCTATCTTATGAGCGAGGCGTCATCTTATCACACCGGGGATTGCATCGTGATTGATGGCGGATACAGCGCATTCTAGCAAACGAATGATGATGCACGTCACGAAAGCCGGTGACCGTTGCCTGAAAGTTTTCTACCGAGTGTCGTCTGTGAACTGCGTTGCCACGCCAATCTTGGGCAGTCGTTCTTCTCGCACGCAGTGCCGCTAGTTCATACGTGATGAAAGGCAGTCAGGACCGATGAATAGCCGAAACGTCGATACCGCAAATCTGAATTTCCTGCTTTTCGATTGGTTGGGTCTCCGCCAACTGCTTCGCCGGGCGGCTTTTGCGGAGCATAGCGAGGAATCCATCACAGCGTTGCTCGACCTGGCGGAACGGCTCTCGAACGAACAATTCCTGCCGCACTACAAAGCCTCCGATCAGTCCGAGCCGAAACTTGGTGCAGATGGCGTGGAGGTTCTACCTGCTATCAAGGCCGCCCTTAATGCCTTCGCCAATGCTGGATTTTTCTCGGCACCATTTCATGCCGAGCTTGAGGGACTGCAGGTTCCTGAGGTAGTGCAGGCGGCAAGCATCTCCCATTTCATGGCCGCCAATATCGCGACATCGGCTTATGCGATGCTGACTATCGCGAACGCCCGATTGCTCGTCGCTTGCGGTAGCAAGGCTCAGATCGATGCCTTTGCGCGCCCGCAAATCGCCGGACAGGCACTCGGCACCATGTGTCTTTCGGAACCGCACGCCGGTTCCTCTCTTGGTGACATCCGTACGCGTGCACTATTCGAACGCGAAAGCCCTTGGGGCGAGCGCTTCCGGCTATTTGGCAACAAGATGTGGATTTCGGGCGGAGATCACGACATCAGTGACAATATCTTTCATCTGGTTCTCGCGAAGATTCCTGGAGTTGATGGATCTTTGCCAGATGGGACCGCAGGCATCTCGCTTTTCCTTGTGCCAAAGTGGCTCATTTCGCCGGATGGGACACGTGGAGAGCGGAATGATGTCGTCGTCGCTGGCCTCAATCACAAAATGGGCTATCGCGGGACGACCAATTGTTTGCTTAATTTTGGCGAAGGGACGCGTTTCCGTCCTGAAAGTCGTGAAGGCGCAATTGGCTATCTTGTCGGCGGTCGCGGACAAGGCCTTGCTATCATGTTCCGTATGATGAATGAGGCGCGCATTGGGGTCGGGCTAGGTGCGGCGGCGCTTGCCTCACGCAGTCATATACTTTCCGTGAAGTATGCTCAGCAAAGGCGCCAAGGACGCAACCGAAGAAAGTCAAAACATTCGCAGCCTGATGCCATTATCGAACATCCTGATGTCAAGCGAATGCTTATTAGTCAGAAATGTTATGCTGAAGGCGCCCTGTCCCTCGTTCTCTTTTGCGCGAGGTTGGTGGACGAGCGTGAGACGGCCTCGAGCGCGGAGCAGCGCGCTCGGGCTGAGCAACTGCTTGGACTGTTGACGCCGGCGGCAAAGACGTGGTCGTCGGAATGGGGGCTCGTGGCATGCGATCTCGCCATCCAGATTCATGGCGGCTATGGTTACACCCGCGATTTCGACGTGGAGCAGCTCTATCGCGACAATCGATTGAATCCGATCCATGAAGGCACCACCGGGATCCAGGGAGTCGATTTTGTCGGGCGAAAGTTGCTCCGTGATAGTGGTGCTGCGCTTGATCTGCTCAGCGCCCGGATAGAAGAAACATGTCAAATCGCCGCTACCGACAGTCGATTGCAGCCTTATGCAGCTACGCTTGCGGCCCAGTGGGATGAATTCACGGCGATCGCCCGATCTCTACAGCGGGCAAACCGGGAAACGGCTCTCTACAACGCGACCGAGATGCTTGCCGCGTTTGGACATCTCGTCGTTTCCTGGCTGTGGCTCGATCAGACGAGCCTGATTTTGCGTACCGAAGACCGAGTCGACGAAGGGCGTCTTGCGCGCGCAAAGCTTGTTTCCTGCGGTTTCTTTTTTGAATCTGAGCTACCGCGCATCAATCGGTCGCTGGATATCATCCGCTCGATGTCGGTGACCACCGCAAATATTCCCTTGGAGGTATTTGAATAAATTGACCCGTGATTTGCGCCCGGACCGGACGTGCCAGAGCGCCGCAAGCGCTCAAGTCATTACCACACTCTTTGCAAGACCGCAGCTATATGAGGGGCAGTCCCTCTTTGGAGGATACCATGTGTGAAAGACCGCTGTGCTTCGAGCGCGATAATGTTTTCTTCCATTGTTATTCGCCGGCCAATTGTATCGTCGCCCGCGTGCCGCTTTCTTCCTGGCGCAGCCGGTCCTCTTCGGGTTCGATATAGTCCCTTGTGAACGGCACGACGTCTTGTCGCTTGGTGATCTGGATCTGAAAGTTCATCACGTTCTGCTTGCGGAACGACATCTCCGAAGACGCCAGATAGAATTCCCACATCCGCGCAAAGCGCTCGTCGTAAAGCCGTACCGCTTCCTCGCGCCGCGCCATGAAGCGTTCGCGCCACGCCTTCAGCGTTTCTGCATAATGCAGCCGCAAAATTTCGATGTCGGAGACGAGCAGGCCCGCGCGCTCGATCGCCGGCAGTACTTCCGAAAGGGCAGGGATGTAGCCGCCCGGGAAGATGTACTTTGCAATCCACGGATTGGTGATCCCCGGCCCCTCCGGGCGTCCGATCGAATGCAGCATCATGACGCCGTCATCAGTCAGCAATTCGGCGCAGCGCTTGAAGAAGGTGTCGTAGTGGTCGACCCCGACATGTTCGAACATCCCGACCGAGACGATGCGGTCGAACGGGCCGGGAATGTCGCGATAATCCTGCAGCAGAAATCTCGCGGAATCCGATAATTGCTTCTCGCCGGCGCGGGTATTGGCGACCTGAAGCTGCTCGGTGGACAACGTCACCCCGGTGACGTCGGCGCCGGTCATTTCGGCCAGATAGAGCCCCAGACCGCCCCAACCGGAGCCGATGTCGAGGACGCGCTGGCCCTGCTTGATCAGCAATTTTGCCGCGAGGTGGCGCTTCTTGGCGAGTTGCGCATCGTCCAGGGTGGATTCCGGCGTTTCGAAGTAGGCGCAGCTGTACTGTTTGTCGGCATCGAGAAACAACGAGTACAGCCGGCCATCCAGGTCATAGTGGTGGGCGACGTTATTCCTGGACCGTCCGCGCGGGTTGAACTGCTGGACGTGGCGGACAAGGTAGCGAAGCCACCATTGCAGCTTGGCCCAGCGCGGCGCCATGTCGGGCTGATCCAGCGCGACGGCGAGGAGGTCGGCGATCGTGCCGCGCTCCATCACCAGCGCGCCATCCATGAAGACCTCGCCCAGCGCCAGCTCGGGGTCGAGGAGAAGCCGGCGCTCGGCGGCGGCGGTCAAAAACCGGATCGCGACCGGCTCGCCGGTGCCGTCGCCGCAGGTGAAACGAGTGCCTTTGGCGGTCGTGAAAGTTATCGTACCGCGCCGGATGTACTGACCCAGAAAGAAACGCAATAACATCGAAGTTAAAAGTCCATTTTGAGAATCTTGTCCATATCCTGACTGAGGCGGCTCTAGCTCGGGGCAGAGCCGCTCGGGGCAGAGCCGCTCGCAGAAGACCCCCGCATCGTTGACCCGAACGAACTGAGTATGTTGCCAGAAGCAACAGAGCTGAAGCAGTCGTAGCCGTTGCCTTATCGGCGCATTAGACGGCGACCCGGACTAATACCTATTCCGGAAAAGAATTATTGCGCGCACCTATTGGCATTACGCCGTGGCGGCGCGTTTCGAGAGACTCTCGAAGGTTACTCGTCTTGGTTGAAGGCAGTCAGCGGAGTGCGGCCTCGATGGCACTTGATCCGGCGGGAACTGGATCGAGTTGTTGCAACGTGCATCGCTTGTCGGCACCCTCACGTAGACAGGATCGAATCCTAATGCTCGATGCCAAATTTGGCGCGTCCGTTTTTGATGGGTTTTCGTCCTCACAACACGAAGCAGCTATCGCTAAAACCACCAAACCGTGGGAAGGGCGCAGCGTTTTCCGAGTACCGCTCCCGGCGGGGCATTGGTTTGGCGCGCGCGAGCGCAGAACGGGACGAACGAAACATGACATACCGACACGTCACGGCCCCCACGCAGTTCGTTGAAGCCAATGGGATTCGCTTCGCTTACCGCCGGTTCGGACAGGAAGGCGGTACGCCGCTTCTTTTCATGCAGCATTTTCGGGGCGGAATGGATCATTGGGATCCCGCGGTCACCGACGCTTTTGCGGAAAGCCGGCCGGTCATTCTATTCAACAATGCAGGAGTCGCTTCGTCGAGCGGCGAGACGCCAGATACGATCGATGCGATGGCGGAGCACGCCGCCGATTTCGTCGGAGCGCTCGGACTTTCGCAGATCGATCTGCTCGGCTTCTCGATCGGGGGATATGTCGCGCAGACGCTCGCGGTAAGCCATCCCGAACTGATCCGCCGTCTCATTCTGGTCGGCACCGGACCACGAGCGGGTGAACCACCGCAGGATCCACGATACGCGGAGTTCGGCGCTTTGACCGATCCAAAGACCGGCCAAAGCCCACTCGAGACATTTCTTTATCTGTTCTTTCGCCCGTCGGAAAAGAGTCAATCGGCCGGAAAGGTATTCTGGGCGCGACGGCACGCGCGGAAGGAAGACGTCGACTTGTCCACATCGGCACAAACGATGGCAGCGCAACGGGCGGCAATCACCGAATGGCGTCATACTCATGGCGAGCGGTTCGCGGAACTCAAAGCCATCACCCAACCGACGCTCGTCGTGAACGGGAATGATGACATCATGGTTCCGACCATCAATTCGTTCACACTTTCCCAGAGAATTCCCAACGCTCAACTGATCGTTTATCCGGATTCCGGGCATGGTTCGTTGTTTCAGTTTCCGGAGCTTTTTGTGGCGCATGGGCGGATCTTCCTGGATGGACCCGTTGCGGTCACTGGTCTCTAGAACTGTCGGCATTTGGCTCTCCTCAGCGGGAGGTGATCGCACGTGCTTGAATAGGTATGATGATCGAACGCGAAGAGTTGCAGGCTCAGCGAATGGCGCTGACCGAGAACGAAGGCGTTTCTGCTTTTCCGGCCTTAAGCGTCTGCGAAGATAGCGGGCGTAACTGCAGTTTTCCGCGACTACCTCGACGTAAAGAGTCATGACCGATGAAGATTCTTCTCGACAATCCACGGATGTTTCCTTGATGTCTCAACAGGCTGCCATACCGAAGAGCATGCGCGCGATCGCGATTGAGGGCGGCGTCGGTCCGGCTCGGTCGCTGAAATTGTCTTCCATAGAGACGCCAACGCCTAAATCAAGCGAGGTTCTGATCCGAGTCGCCGCCGCGGGCGTGAACTATCCGGACATCATACAGCGGGAGGGGCGCTATCCATTGCCGCCTGGGACACCTGAGACGCTGGGTCTAGAGATTTCGGGGACCGTCGCGAGTGTCGGGGCAGACGTGCAGCGCTTTCGAGTCGGCGACCAGGTGTGCGCGCTGCTGCTTGGCGGTGGGTATGCGGAATACGCGGCCGTAGATGCTCGTCATGTCCTGCCGGTCCCGGCCGGCGTCGACGTTCTAGAGGCTGCGGCAGTTCCGGAGACGTTCTTCACTGTCTACGCCAACGTTTTCGAGCGTGGAGCGTTGAAGTCCGGCGAGACGTTGTTGGTGCACGGCGGCACTAGCGGCATCGGCACAACGGCTATCTCAATGGCGAAGGCGGCGGGGGCACGGGTATTTGCCACCAGTCGCAGCGCGGAAAAAGCGCGTCAAGCGAAGATGCTCGGAGCCGACGTGTCGATCGACTCGAGCCGGCAGGACTTCGTCGAGGTCGTTCAGGGCGAGGGTGGCGTTGACGTGATATTGGACATGGTCGGTGGAGAGTTCGTTCGAAAGAATCTCGATGTCCTCAAACCCGATGGTCGGCTGTCTCAGATAGCCTTTCTATCAGGATCCGAAGTTACGCTGAACCTACAGCAGATATTGTTTAAGCGGCTCACTTTCACCGGCTCATTGCTTCGTGCGCGTTCCGCTGACGATAAGGCTCGTCTTGCCGGCGAAATCGAGGAGCGCGTTTGGCCATGGTTCGCTTCGGGGAGCGTAGGCGTCCGGCTCGACAGGGTCTTTCCGCTCGCGGACGCGGCCGCCGCTCACGCGTATATCGAATCCGGCGGTCACCTGGGCAAGGTGGTTCTGCAGGTCGAAGAGACCTAGGCCGGCCTTCAGGCGACGGAGCGGGCTCCGTCGATGAGCAAGACCTAGCCCGACACGTATGCGCGCAGGAGAAGCGGGCAGGATCGCGGCCACCCCGACCGCACTGCCCTTTGGCCCAGCCACCGTTCCGCAGTTTCCAGCCAATTCGGTGCTTATTCACAGCATCGACGTCAGGCCGCATCCCCGGCAGCATGCCGCCGTAAGGGGCGGCGGGCCTGCGCACCACGAGGTCGGCCTCCATTGCCTTCTCGAAGATGTCCTCCATTGTGGTCCTCCCGCGGCGCTTTTGCCGGCGCTGGCGAATCCTTGTGTCCCGCCATCGGGCAGGCGGCCCGCCCCGCAACATCCGCCCGGTGGGCCGTGTCGGCCGCCCCTCAGACGTGCGCCGGATCCGTCGCCGCCGGCGGCACCGTGAACAGGCCGGAGATGAAAAGGATCAAAGCCGGAGCCACCTCCGGGAGCGGCCTCGGAATGCAAACGGCCCGGCGCATTGCTTGGCAACCTGCCGGGCCTAACCGGTGCGAGGCTTCTGGGATCAAGCTCCGGCTGCCTTCCTCATAGTGGCGCGCGGCGGCGCCCTCAAATACCGCGGCCTTGCCAGCATTAGTGCACTGTGGATAAGGTCGCCTTTCTGTGGACGATCGATCGGTGACGCAGATACGCGTCACAAAGCTGTCAAGGTCGATCGTCCTGCAGCGTGAGGCGTTCGCGTGTCGTTGCAAGTTGCGATTTTAAAAGTTCTGGAAAGCTATCCGGACGGCCGTGCAACGGTCGCCGCGATGAAGGCCGATCTTGCAATCCTTGCCGGCGCAGGCCCTGCCTGGAATGAACGCTTGAAGCGCCTGGCCGCCAGCGTCCCTGATCTGGATATTTTCAGCCGGCGCTTTGTATTGCGCGACAACGTCGGGTGGCAGCTCACAGCCGCTGGCCGGGAGGCACTGCACGCGATGGAGCTACCACGACCGGCGGCCGCCGCGCCGCCCGCCACAGCGCCACCTCCAAGGCTGGAGATTGTTGCGAGCGCCCCACTACACGAGCAAGCTTTCCTAGCCGTCAAGGTCATCGGCGTCACCGAACGGCGGCGCCGGCGAGCGGTGTGACGGCATCGATTCTGCCCGCTAAAATCGGATCGGCAGTTCGATTTTCGGCTTCTTGGCCACCCGCGAGGGAATGAAGCCTTATAGACATTCGCAGAGCGCCTGCGACTGAAGGCCGCTCTGAGACGAAAAGTGAGCCGAGCCCGTCTTTGTTAGCCCGCCGGCGTGGCAATTCCTCAAGCTCGGCGACACAATTTTCGAGGTTGGATTTCGCTTCCGCTAGAAACTGCTTCGTAGCTTCTAATCTCCTCGTCTCCAGTCCGGCGTGACCCGAATTCTCCAAGCGAAACTGACGGCACACTCCGGAAAGGTTGCTGCCCGAACGGTGGCTTGCCGTCGCCCTTGCGTACTGCCTCTGCCGGTGCAAACCACGGCTCGAACGCCGCACTAGATCATCCCGGGGGAAATGTCGTCCCGAACATGGGCAGGCCGCTAACTGATGCTTCCCTTGTCGCTTCGTCCTGGATGACGTCCCAGTGCTCGGCAAGTTGACCGTTCTCGAGGCGCACGATATCCACCACGATCCAGTTTGCCGGCAGGCCCATGCCCGTGAACCGGCCGTGGAGCAGCACGTAGTCCCCGTTGGCGACGGTAAGACCGTTCTCGTAGTGGAGGCTGTCGGGTGTGCCCTTGACCAACGCGAAGAGGCCCTCGCGCCCCGGCCGAATGTGCGCGCTATGCTGAATGTAATTCGGAGACCAGAAACGCTCCGCGGCGGCGTAGTCCCTCTTGTTGAAAAGCGTTTCGAAGGCCTCCAACACGAAAGCCTTATTCTTTTCTTCGATTGCCTGCGTCATTTCATTCTCCTTCGATCACACCCCTGCCCGGCTCCGGACGAACTCGCGTCGGTCGGCAAGCTTCCGCTGAGCGCCGACAGTCATATTATCGGGTTGCCAGTTCCCGCCATGGTCAAACGTACATTTGACGTCAACGAGACCAGGGAGGCCGGCGAGCACACGCTCGATTTCCATCTCGAAATACGGCAGTGCGTGACACAGCGGTGATGTCATGCGAAGGGCGACCACCACATTCCCCGATGCGAACTCCACGTTCTCGACCATTCCCATCTCGACAATTGACAGGGGGACGTTGGTGGCAGCGCTGCATGGGTCAATGACTTCATGCAGACGTGAAATCACATCTTCTTGCGTAAAAGCTGCCGTCATTCTGTAAACCCCTTTGAGAGAGTGGTTGCGTACGGCTCCGGCTTCCCTTTCGCCCGTTCAACGGCGAATTCGTCACCTTCGATGTTCTTCGCGAGGACTTTCGCGTTAAGCCCATGCATTCGAAGATAATTGAGTCCGAGGATTTTCCGCTTGATCTCTTCAGTGATTTCCGGGAGGCCTTCCTGTTCACGTATCTCTTCCGAGAACTGAAAACGCTCCCAGAACCAACGGAGCGGCGGCTCAGCGTGTAGAACACTGCAACCTGAGGCCCACACGATCCGGTCCAGCGCGGCTTCGCCGGCGTGGGCGATCAGGCCAGCCATGACCCGCTCAAAGGCGGCCGGCTTGGCCGCCGCAAGGTTCGAGGTGGTTTCGAGGTTCACCCAGACGTTCGGAAATCGCGCGAGTTGAAACGCCGTCTCCTCGATGAACGCAAAACCACCATGCACGACCTCAAACTGCAAATCGGGAAATGCTGCAGCGGCCGCATCGATGTCGTCCATCCGGTAGTGATCCATTGGCACAGGTCCAAGGGGGATGGCCTTATGGATAGCGACGACCTTGAGCCCTAGATCGAGGGCCCGCTGAAACACCGGAAATGCGATTTCCGGATCATCCATATGCCATCCGATGACACCGTCCGCAGAGTAGCTGTTCGGATAAAGCTTGAGGCCGACCGGCTTCAACTCCTCGACCTGTTGCTCAAGCGAGTCGAGCGCCCGCTCCGGAAATACAGGGTCCACTCCAGCATAAACCTGAAACCGCTTGGGCCATCTTTCGCGGGCCTCCCGGGCTTTCTCTATGCTGCACCCACCGTCCTTGAAAGCGTTTATCGGAGTGACATGATGACATGCGAAGTCATAGTCGCTTTCGACGAACAGCATCGTTGCGGTTTCCGCGAGCGTCCAGTCGCGCGTGAATTTTTCACGTGGAAGCCTATATCCCACTGGGGACAGGCCATAGTGAGCGCCATAGAAGGCATCGACAACGGCTTTCGAATACCGACCTACAGCATAATTATCTTCTCCAAGATTGTAGCTATGTGCCGATGCATCGACAACGAATACGTCCTGAATCATGTACCTCCTCCTCTGGTATCATCCATGTCGAGAAAAGCCTCGCGCCGATCGCCTCGCTTAGTCTTGTGCAGTTCGAACAGGATCCGTCTCATGCACCTATGCTGGGCCGGGTCGCCCCCGTACCAACGTGTCAGCGCTTGGCGCTCCTCCGGAGTTGGTATGGCAAACGCCTTTGCCGCGAAGTCGATGGTCACCAGCGCAGCGGCATATGCGCCCGGCCCGAGCCACCGAAGCCAGGCCGCCGGCGTCGGTTAGCTGATCTCGTCGACACGGTCCGGGTAGAAGGCGACGTAATCCTTGATCTGCGTCATCGATTCAAATGGGGTCTCGTAGGTCCACACCGCATTGAGAGAACGATCACCGCCAGCCGGAATGCTGTAGTACGAAGCGTCGCCCTTGTAGGGGCAATACGTCGTGTGTTCGCTACGCGTGAGCGCGGCCATATCGACATCCCGACGGGGAATATACTGAACGGCCGAATAGGAGGCCTCGCGAAGGGTCAAAGCATCCCGTGTGTCGGCGATAACCTTTCCGCCGACTGTGACCACGACGCGAGATGTGTTCGCATCGATCGAAATGGGGTGGTCGGGCCCCGGAATCTTCATCGGCTTGTCAGCCATGATCTGTATCCTTCTGCATTGGAAACGGTACCAAGGCATCTAAAAACCGCGTCACGTCCGCGACGAACAACGCGGGATATTGGTACTGCGACCCGTGGTTGGAATCCGGATAGAGGATGAGCTGCGCGTTGGGCAAGTTCTGCTGAAGAATAAACGAATTCACGGTATAGATGATCACGTCATTGCTTCCGTTGATCACCAGCGTCGGGTGGGTAATCCCTCGGAGATAATCAAACGTGCCCGCACGCGGAGCACCCCATTTAGCAATCGCGGTGATCTGCGCAGGCCCGACCTTCTCGCTCACCTCCGGGTCGCGCCCCTCTTGGCGCCGGCGGAACCGCTTTAGAAATGCCCGGCCAGCAGCTTGGCTCGCCTCGGTCGGTGTGAAGAAAACGCCAAGCCACATCTCGTCCGGGTGTGCATACGTCGAGCCGAACACGGCCTGAGCCTCAGGCGTCAAGCTCGCCATGCCCTCGCCGCCCCGCGGCCCCGTCCCCACCAAGACCAGGCGGCGGACCAGATCAGGCTCGGCGACAGTCAGCGCCTGCGCGACGAGGCCGCCAAGCGAAAAACCCAGGACGTCGACCTTGGCTAGGCCAAGCGCCCTGATGAACGCCGCCGCGTTGACCGCCATTTCTTCGACCGAGGCCGGCACCTCCCCGCTCGTGCTGGAAATGCCTGCGTTGTTGAACAGGATTACCTCCCGCGTCGTCGCGAGGCCATCGGTCACCGCCGGATCCCAATGGTCCATCGTCCCGGTGAAGTGCTGGTTGAAGACGAGCGGTACTCCGTCCGGCTTACCGAAACGGCGATGGGCGAAGCGGACGCCGTTGGCCTCGACGAACTGCGTCGGCGCGGTCTGGTGGGTATGAACCATTTCTGGGCGGACGTGAATCATTTCTGGACGGGTATGAACCATTGTGGTCGCTCCTATTACTCAGTCGGCTCCGCATCGGGTAGGAGCGCTAGGGCTGCTCTCGCGCAATCGACGTCGTTCTGGACCGTGGGCGCCCCGCTCACCCCGATCGCCCCGACAACTTCTCCGTCCACCTTGATGGGAAACCCTCCTCCGTACGCCGCCACGCGCGCAAGCGTAGGAATGCCAGCCAAAAGCGACGGGTCGCCCTGGATGAAGTTGAAAAAGTCCTGCGTGGAGACGCCGAACAGAGCTGTGTACGCTTTATTCTGCGCAATCTCGATGGAAAGGATCGGGGCCCCATCCATCCGGCTGAAGGCCTTGAGATTGCCACCGTCATCGAGAATCGCCACGTTCTCGGTAACGCCAAGTTCTCTGGCTTTCGCCACCGCTTGATCCACCATTTTCTGTGCGAGCTCAGAAGAAATGCTGTGTTTCTTCACCACGTTAGCCATCGGACTTCCTCCTTCGACTTGATATGCATTGTGCGTTGATCGGGCGGTGGGCGTAATAGTTGCGCAATCCCCGCCAGCCGAGCGGGGTCAGGCGGCGCTGTGGCCGCCGTCGACGCTGAGGATATGGCCGGTGATGAACCGGGCTTCATCCGATGCGATGAAGACGATGCCATCGGCGACTTCCTCGGAGAGGCCGAGCCGAGCCAGCGGAACCTGCGCCGCCAGGGCCGCCTTGTTATCTGCGGTGCCGGTGAATCGGGTCAGCATGCCTGTGTCCGTCGGGCCAGGCGAGACTGCATTCACGCGAATGGCCGACGCGGCGACTTCGAGCGCCACCGACTTAGTGATGCCTTCGACCGCGTGCTTGGCGCCGGCATAGATCGAGGCATAGGCCGCGCCCTTGTGCCCGTAGGTCGAGGAAATATTAATGATGCTGCCGCTCCCCTGGGCCTGCATGGCGCGCACCTCGTGCTTCATGCTCAGGACCACGCCGACAACATTGGTGTCGAACGTCGCGGCGAAGCTTTCCGCGGTCTGGTCCGTGATCGGGCCGACCGCACCTTCGGTGGCGGCGTTGTTCACCGCGACATCGAGACGCCCAAATCGCGCGACGGTCTTGTCGACCATATTGCGGACGTCATCCTCCTTGCGAACGTCGGCATTGATGAATTCGGCTTCCGAGCCGAAAGCGCGGAGCTCCTCAACGAGCGCCTTGCCGGCCTCATCACGCCGACCGGCAACGATGACCTTCGCGCCCTTCTTGGCAAAAGCGACGGCAGCGGCGCGCCCAATGCCGGTTAGTCCGCCAGTGATCAAGACAACTTGATTGCTCATATTAGAATCCTTTCTTCGGCCGCCGGAAACCGGCAGCGTGGCCGGCCGACGCGGCGGTAGTTCAGAGCCTTCCGCCAGCATGAGTTACGGGCGCCTTGAGCCTGCGGGCTTATCGGGCCTGACGCGAGTGAAGAGTTGTAAAAGCGGTGTAAATTTGCAGCGAGAAGCAGCTCAGCCGCTCGGCTGCCAAACGGCAGTGTCATGCGAGCTCGTCGATGACGCTTTTCGCCGTCCTCAAATCCGCGGTCGCGAACCCTTCGCTGAAGCGACCGTACACGGGCGCCAACAGATCACGCGCCTGCGCAATGCGGCGTCTCTCTCTCCACAATCGCGCGAGACTCGTGGCAGTACGCAGTTCCCAGGAATGGGCCCCCTGCTGCCGCGCGATGTCGAGCGATCGCAGAAGCGGGACCTCCGCTGCTTCGGCGGCATTCGGGCCGCCTTTTTTCAGAATTTGCATCCCCTTGACGCGCAGGATCTCTGCAGCGCACCAGCCCGCTTCACCTGCCTCGGCGCGGGCGATTGTTTCCGGTCCAGTCAGTTCCTCGCGCAACGTGCTGAGCAAATCTGAATAAATTGGGCCTATTGCGGATGCGCGCAGAGAATCCAGACGCTGTTTGAATTCGAAGGTACCATCGTCGTCCCCGAGAGCCGCCACCTGTTCGTAGCAATATCTCCAGGACTGCCAATAGCCGAAGGAAAGATTCGCCGACTGCTTGAGTAACAGCTGCACACAACTTGTCGCCATCGCCATATCGCCGTTCCAGAATGCGATCGGACAGGCCGCATAAGCCAGCACGTAGCAAAGCGGCGGCGGGTATTCGAGCGAGAGGCCGTGTGCGACACCCTCTTGGGCTATCGCAGCCGCCTGATCCGGGAAGCCCTGGACCCAAAGTATGCGCGCGAGGTGGGAGCGTGCTGCCACCCGGTTGTCATATTCGTGGAAGCTTATGTGTGCCGTTCGGATTACCGCGGCCGGATGGTTGAGCGTCCGGTCGGCATACAGACGCGCCTCCGCCTGTCTGCCCACGAGATGGAGCGCGAGCGCCATCATTCGATCATGTACGAGATCGGCCGCTTGGTCGCCCGATGTCTTAGCCAACTGGCCGAACCTCTCACAGAATCTGAGGGCCGCACGATAGTCTCCTTGGACGTAGCGTTCTCTCGCCAGCCCCCACAGTGCGCGCAGCGCGTATGTTGATGCGCCGAGGTGCTCGGCGATTTCGAGCGCCCTCGCATAGGCCGTGGCTATCTCCGGAACGATGCCCTGAGTATTGAAGATCGCCGCCCCAAGGGCAATGTTGATCTTCATCTCCAGGTCTGGCTTCGCAATCGAGGCAGTGGGGATAGCTTCCAGCGCCCGCTGCGCACGCTCCCGGTACTCTCTAACGAACGACAGCGCGAACCAGACAGGTGTTGAAGCGGCGGTCAGGGCAATTCCTAGAGACGCATCGCCAGCGGACGAGAAGGCCCAGTCGAGTGCGGCACGTACATCATCGATCCACCTGGCATAGTTCCTGAGCCATTCAGTTTTTGATTGTCTCTCCCAATCACGTTCCGCATTGTCGAGAACCGCGCAACAATACGCCGCACGCCGCCTGGACATCGCTGCGTATTCGCCGCTTTGCTCGAGCTTTTCGGTGGCGTAGGCGCGGGTGTTGTCGAGCAGGCGATAGTGAACTATCTCTCCGCTGACATCGGCTGTGATCAGCGACTTGGCAACCAGATTGGCAATGGGGTCGAACACATCCGGCGCACGAAGCTTTTCACAGGTAGCAGCCGCGGTGGCCGAGGTGAGCGTAAAAGTTCCCCGAAAGATCGCCAAACGACGGAGCAGCACCTGTTCGACCGGCGGCAGGAGCTGATAGCTCCAGTCCAATGTCGCACGCATAGTCTGGTGACGCGGCAATGCCGTACGGCGGCCCTTGGTCAAGACAGAGAGCTGATCACCGAGCCGATCAGCCAGTTCCTGAATGCCGAAGGAGTCAACCAGCCCCGCGGCGAGCTCGATGGCCAGCGGAATGCCATCGACCCGACGACAGATGTCGGCCACGATCGGCGCATTCGCATCGGTCAGCCTGAACGATTCCAGGCTCGCCATAGCGCGCTGAGTAAAGAGCTGGATGGCGGAGAAGGAGAGCGCCTCCGTGGCGGAGGGCGCGGGCGAAACCGGAGGAATCTCCAAAGACGAAAGGCGGTGCACCCACTCGCCTGTAGCGCGCACGGGCTCGCGGCTGGTTGCAAGGATATGAACGCCAGGTGCCTGCGCGAAGATTCTTTCCGCCAGGACTGCGACGGCCTCAATCAAATGCTCGCAGTTGTCGAGCACGAGTAGGGCCTGCTTATCCCGAAGCAGGACAACCAGCTCGGCAAGCGGATCCTGGGAGAGGGTCTGGAATTCGAATGTCGAGGCCACTGCGGTGGGGACCAGTTGAGGATTTACGAGCGAGGCCAGATCGACGAAATGGGCACGATCCTTGTAGCGCTCGTCTAATTTTTGCGCCAACTCCAGCGCAACTGTGGTCTTACCGATGCCGCCAGCGCCGACTAGGGTCAGAAAGCGCTCGCGCGGCATGTGGTCCGCCAGCTCACTGACCACCCGGGCACGGCCGATCATCCGGGTCAGCATTGGCGGCAGATTGTAAAGCCGCTCCCGTGCCGGACCGTGGGCTGCAGGGGGGCCCTCACGCGTTACTGGCGCGACGAAGCTGTAGCCTCGACCAGGAACATTCGCGACATACCCGCCGACGCACTGGCCGTGTCCCAGCACCTTCCGAAGCGCACCGACATGCACCCGGAGATTTGTCTCCTCGACGAAAATGTTCGGCCACGCCCGGGTGACGAGTTCCTCCTTGCTGACGACCTCGCCGGGGCGTTCAACCAGAGCGATCAGAATGTCGAGTGCCCGACTGCCGAGCCGAACGGGTGCATTGCCCTCCAGCAGCATGCGCTGCGCCGGAAGGAGCCGGAACGGCCCGAAAGCGAGGACCTGAGTGCTGGCGTCCGCCGGATCGCCCATTCTGGTCCCTTTACACCGATTTACGCCGCTGTACCGATTTACGTCGGATCGTGGATCTAGGCTACGCCGGCCCCCGGTCGCTGTCTAACCGAGCCTGACGGCAAGCCGTGTTCGGTAGGTGAGCCCTCGGAGACCCGCCGGTTCCAGGCTCTGAGAGGCCACCGGCGCAACAACGCTTCACAACGCTTTACTCGATCCTGCGAGGTGTGGAGCGCAATATTATCGGCGATCTATAGCTATGGGAGCAATGTACATGAGCACCCCTGTTGTGCTGATCACCGGCGCCCTGACGGGCATCGGCCGTGCGACCGCCCTGGCCTTTGCGCGCGAAGGCGCCCGCATGGTCGTCTCCGGCCGGCGCCACGAAGCGGGCCAGGCCCTGGCCGCTGAATTGCGCAATTTGGGTACGGAGGCTGAATTCGTCCGTGTCGACGTGCGCCACGACGACGAAGTGCGCAATCTGATCGATCAAACGGTCGCGCGTTTTGGTCGCCTCGACGTCGCCGTCAATAACGCCGGCACTGAAGGTAAGTCAGGCCCGGTGACGGAGCAATCCGAAGAAAGCTACGCTGCCACGTTCGATACCAACGTGCTGGGGACGCTTCTGAGCATGAAGCACGAATTGCGCGTGATGCAGCCCCAGGGCAGCGGCAGCATCATCAATCTGTCATCAACCATGGGCCAGAGAGGCGCGCCCGGCGCTTCCATGTATACTGCCAGCAAGCACGCGGTCGAAGGATTGACGAAGGCGGCAGCCCTCGAAGGGGCAGAGTTCGGTGTCCGCGTCAACGCGGTTGCGCCGGGCCCAGTCGAAACCGAGCTGCTGAACCGGTTCACCGGCAGCGCGGACAAAAAAGCCGGCTTGATTGCGGGCGTGCCGCTCAAGCGCGCAGGCAAGCCCGAGGAGATTGCCCGTGCCATCGTCTATCTCGCGTCCGACAATGCGTCGTTCGTCACGGGCCAGATCTTAGGCGTCAATGGCGGCAAAACAGCTTCGTGAAGTCGACGGATCACAAGACCCTCGCCGAATTTCCAACGCGCCATCTATCTCGTAAACAGCATTGGGCGCCTAGCGGATGAGGACGGCCGGCATCGGTCGAAGCTTTGCGAGCTTCCTCAGGTTTTGGGCGCGGCGGCGCTTTCCCTTCGTCGAGCGGATTTTCGCCGATGGCGGCTATCAGGGACCAAAAATGGCGAAGACTGTCGCCGCGACGGGATGTTGGAAGATCGAGATCGTCAAGCGTTCCGATCTCCATCGCTTCGTCGTCCTACCCAAGCGCTGGATCGTCGAACGGACTTTCGCCTGGATCAGCCGCAATCGTCGCCTGATGCGCGATTTCGAGCGCTACACCAGGACCGTCGCAGCCTTCGTCCGCCTCGCCGTGATCCGCATCATGCTCAGGCGCCTCACACGCTCAACCCAATGCTCCTGAATCTAATCTTCTTGGATCGGCTCTTAGGCCGCAGGCACGAGCTTGAGCGCGGGGACGCCCAGAATCGGCGCCACAAGGGCCTGGACGGCGACGACAGCCGGAAGGGGGCGCCACATGACTGCAAGGCCGTCGATGAGCTCCGCTTGGTTCTGGTGCACGTAGTCGACGCCTTCAACTTCCACGCTGCCAAACTTGAACCGGTGGATGACAGCGAAATGATCTTTGCCGGTCATGACTTCTACCGCCTCGTACGTCTCAGCGATGGCGAGCAGGTGCGTCAGGATGGGCAATAGTTTTACCTTACCCTTTATCGGCTCGTGCATTATCGGAGTGCGCACCACGATATCGTCAGCGATATAGGACGCCGCTCCCTTGATATCGAGCCGATGCATGGCATCGAGAAAAGAGTGAAGGTGGCCCGTATTCATGTCCGCAACTCCCTATCTAAAAGAACGCCCCGCAATGAGCACGGCGAGCCGACCCGATTTGGGGGGGGCTTGTTGCACTATTCGAGCGACGGCGATCATTCCCGGCACGACTAGATGCTATTCCAGATGGCGTTCGAAGCGCCAACTCCTATGTAACAAGTGTCACTCCGGTCAGTTTTTCTGTTTCCGTCCAAAGACGTTTTGCGACAGTTGCATCAAACGCCCAAAAGGGAATTTTTGCAGGAGTTGGAAAGCCCCGGCGCTCATTGACACCGTTGGGTCCGGACTCCACCCCGAACGAATTTCTTCGTGCTACATCAAGGCATTGCGGTCATCCGAGTTGGGGGCCCGCTAAAGAAGTAGGGCGTATTGAGTCTTTACCGAAACCGTCGAGCGGTTGAATACCCCTGCGGACCGAATAGCGGTGGCGCCGGCCGCGACCAGGGCCCTGAGCCGCTACTTCGGGCTAAAGGCATACGGCAAGATCTACGGCCTGATGTTTTCCTCCTTCGCCATCGGAGTGGGACTTGGCCCTGCACCAAGCGAATAAGCCTTCGATCGTTTTCATTCCTATGGACCGATCTTCACTCTCTACGAGACAGCGCTGGCAATTACCTGCGTGCTGTTCCTGCGACTCGGCCCATATCCGTATCCGGCACCCGAACAAGCAGGCGCGAGCGGTGCGCAGCAGAATGCTTCGGTCTGATTGGGGATCTGACCGAGCTGTGTGAGAAACTAAACAGGAAGGCGGCCGGTTGAGCACGGGGCCGCCCGATTCAGGGCCGATGAGTAGTATGCGATACCGGGATCGTAAGGACACCCATGGCAGCAACATCGATGGGTCAGATTTAAAGTCAATATCTTGTAACAAGACCGGGGCGACTACCATTGTGACCTATTCCGATTTTTGACCTTTGGGACAATCGGAGTTTAGGGCAATTCTTGAACGATTATGGACGTTGTGGCACCGGGCCCTTGGCACTTGTGACGACGCACCGGTTTGTAGGAAGTCGAACGCATCGAGGGTCTTTCCCGGCGGCAGGCGGGCTTCTTCCAGGTGACGTTCGAAGCGGCGCCGGCTTCGCTCCTGTGCCTACCGCAAAATCAAGCCCGAGCATATTGGTGATGCAGTCCACCCAGGATCGGATGGCACAGAATGCGTCCCGCTGCCTCGGCGGCACGTGATATCGGCGCGTCCTTGTTCAACGATAAGTGAGTGCGCGTGCCATTATAGTAGTCCATGTAGGACAGCAGCACATGGCGCAGATAGCGTTCGCCGAACACCACGATATGATCGAGGCATTCCCTGCGGATCGAGCCGATCAACCGTTCTGCGTATGCGTTTTGCCAGGGTGAACGCGGAGACGTCGGGCGGTCTCGAATGCCGATCGATCGAACGCGGCGGATAAATATCTCTCCGTATGCACCATCGCGATCCCGGATTAGGTATCGAGGGATTTGCTCCCAGCCGCAAGCCTCAGTGAGCTGATTGGCGATCCATTCGGCCGTGCAGTAACTCCGACCCACTGAAGTTGCCGCCGGCCATGACCCATGATCAGCAAGCTATAGAGCAGCCGGAACGAGATTGTCGGCACCACGAACAGGTCCATCGCGGCAATCCCATCAGCATGGTTACGAAGGAACGTCCTCCATCCCTGCGAGGGAGGAACCCTCCTCCGCACCATATATTTGGCCACGCTGGTCTGGCCGACATCGATGCCAAGCTTGAGAAGCTCGCCATGGATCCTCGGCGCTCCCCACAACGGATTGGCGCCGCTCATCTGGCGGATAAGCTGGCGTATTTTGACCGTCACGGCCGGTCGTCCGCAGCGGTGCTTCGATTTCCATCGCCAATACGATCTAAATCCCCCACGGTGCCAACGGATTACGGTCGCTGGACAAAGGAAAGCATGCCCGCAGCCGTCTGAACGGACTGCCGGGAAGGAGACGACAAAGTTCCGCCTGCCGGTGGAAAGGCGCCCTTCGCGGGACGATGGGTGAGGTGAGTTCGCTTGGGCTCTTGTATCGATCGCGCCAACGCGATCAGGACGCGCGTCAGATTGGGCCGCCTCATTCTACTGATCCCATGCTGGGAGGGCCAAGCAGCCGATCCCGAAGAGAAGCGAGGGCCCGCGAAAGACGTCAGACGTCAGATGCCGATGCGGCGGAAAGCTCGAAAGTGCTTGACCTCTACACGCCGAATAAAGAAGAGCCAATATTGCGGGCCGAATGAACCTAAGGTAGGCCATAGGGCGTCTAGCCCACCTCGGGCCGAACACCAGGAAACCATTCGCAAGGGTTGTGCCGCATGTCGCTCATCCTCATCACCAATGTGCTCGCATATGCCGGACCGGGCGCGCTGATGTCGCTTTCTCAAGACCGGCACGTGATCGCCTGTCATGACGCGTCGTTCACCGAGGTTGCCGTCCGGGCGCAGTTCGAGAGTCAGCACGACAATGCGCACGCCCTCGAGTCGCAATCCCCCGAAGAAATCCACGAGGAAGTCCTCGCCAGGTGGGGACTTCCGGACGGCATCGTCTCGAACGACATTCACCCGATTTCGAAGAACGACATCGAGAACATTCCGATTGACGATTTTCGGCTGACGTTCGAGGCCGTAGTGGTCAAACCGATCAAGCTGACGCAATTATTCGTCGGCGCAATGAAGCTGCGACGCAGCGGATCGTTCGTTTTCATAACATCCGCCCGGGAGACCCGGCCAGAACCCGGCTTCGCAGTGCCCACCACGTTGCGTTCAGCGACCACAGCGTTCGCAAAGGCGCTGGCGCAGGAAGTCGCCCCCTTCGGAATCCAGGCGAACGTCATCGCACCCAATTATCTGCACAGCGAACTGTACTACCCGCGGGCCCGGTTCATCGACGACGAGGAAGGGCGTAAAGAGATCGCACGCATTGTGCCGTTCGGCCGTCTCGCAGATCCGAAAGAAATCGGAGAATTGGTGGCCTTCTTCGCGACGGGCAAGTCGCCCTTCACCACCGGCCAGGTGATCAATTTCACAGGCGGCTGGCCATAGGCCTGACGAACCGCGGTCAGGCCACCGGCAACGCCGAACGGCCGCATCCATTGGCCGGATGCGGCGACATTTTTGAGATTTCCATGCAACGCATCGGTTTCATCGTTTTTCCGGGGTTCCAACTGATGGACTCGCGACCTTCACGGTTTTCGAACTGACCAACATGGCGGTCACCGAACCCGTCTATGAGATGAGCATCTTTGTCAAACCATACTTCAGGGAGGACCACTTAGCGTAATCGCGGGTGGCGCGCTCGACGTTTGAGCGGTAGCTCCCCAGACTGATCGTATCGAAGGATCGGTCTTTGCGCCGCAAATGAAGGGGATCTGCCATGACGAAGTATGTCGCACTTGATGTCTCGCAGGAAGTAACAGCTGTCTGCGTCGTCGATGAGACGGGACGGATCACGGCCGAGAAGAAGATCGCGGCCTGCCCAGAGACAATCAGTTCCTGGTTGTCGAAGAACGCGCCCGATCTGGTTCGTGTCGGGATGGAGACTGGTCCGCTGGCTGTATGGCTATGGAATGAATTGCGCGATCGAGGCATCCCAATCGTCTGCATGGATGCTCGGCCATGCTGCCTTGAAGATGCGGCCGAACAAGACCGACCGGAATGATGCCGCTGGGCTCGCCCAGATCGTTCGCACAGGCTGGTTCAAGCACGTCCGGATCAAGTCCCGAGATAGCTACGAGGTTCGATCGTTGTTGGCCGCTCGTGAGGTTCTCGTTCGGACCCGCGTCAAGCTGGAGAACGAAATCCGGGGGCTCTTGCGCACCTTCGGTGTGCTGTTTGGCAAAGCCAGCGGGGGCTTTGCCTTGCGGGCCGAAGAGATCGTCGCGGGTGAACTCGATGGTTCAGCGCCAATGCGCGTCATTGTCGAGACGCTCATGCAGGCCCGCGTTGTCGCTAAGGCGCTTGTAGTTCACCACCGCCGCGCGGGGGGCCAATCACAACATTCTGCCTTGTTGGAGCTCGATGCGAAATCCGATCGTGTGCAGGACGCGCTCCTCTTTGCCAGGCGTAATCTTCATGCGCCGTTGTCGGTGGAACTGCTCGCCGAGGCGGCGCGCCTCAGCCCGCGGCAGTTCAGTCGCGTGTTTCACGTCGAAACCGGGCAATCGCCCGCGAAAGCGATTGAGAACCTCAGGCTGGCGCTGGAACAAGGGCGGCGCCCCGTCGAGGAAATCGCGAAGGAAACTGGCTTTGGCGACCGGGAGCGCATGCGCCGAGCGTTTCTACGCGCTTTTGGCCAAACGCCGCAGGAGATTCGCAACGCGTCATACCCACTCGCTTCGTTCTGATCGGCCTTTTCCTTCCATGGTTCCGCCTTCTCCGCGGACTGTGGCCGAACTCGTCTTACGGCCCCTTGCTCAATGCATCGAGTGCCTGAGTCAGCCCGCGGGATGACAGCCCGATCGCTAGATCATGCCCTGCGGCGTCCGTCCAAGTGATGCGCCCGGCGCTCGTCCGGGCTTTCCAGCGGCGCAGTACGTCATCATTCAGGAGCGCATCGGCAATGCAGCCTCCAGGTAGGCTAGGTCGCTACGGTTAGGATGCTTACAGACGAGAATTCGCCATCGTCGTGACGGCCACTAGGTCCCGGGGCTTCGGCGCCAGTCATGAGCCGACGACTCTAAAACGGCAGTCAAGGGCCGCGTCGCGAAGCTCGAGTAGAGCTTGATAGTCGGGAGAATGATACCAAGCGAGAGCCGTCGCCTTGTCCGGAAACCGAACGACCATGCCGTTCTCGAATGCGGGCTCGCCAAAAAGCGCTTGCCACGGTCCGACGGCAAGAACTTCGCCATCGAACTTGCGCAAGGTTGGTCCGACTTGAGAGCTGTAGCGGTCGCGCGCAGCCTTGTCGCGGACGCTCGCTTCGACGATCACGTAGGCGCTCATTTCATCAGCCCTTTCGAAGGTTTGGTCCCGAGTCGCGATTAGCGAACCAAAACATGGCGGACATCATTTTTGTCAGACGGTGACAACCACTTTTCCGAATTGTTGTCCGGTTTCGAGGTAGCGATGGGCGGCCACGATTTCATCGAACGGAAATGTTCTGGCGATGATCGGTCGCAACGCGCCGGAGGCGAGCCCGTCGCCGATGAACTGTTTGAGTGCCGCAAGCTTGTCGTCGCGCGCAATCGTGGTCGGGAGACCGAATCCTCGGACGGTCAAATCCTTCCACAAGACCTGCGCGAGCGGCAGCGGGGTAGCGTCGGGACTGAGCCGACCGTACGCGATCAGCAAACCTCCGATCGCCGTCGCCTCGGCAAGTTTTTCGAAGGTTGGACCTCCCACTGCATCGAACACCACCTCCGCGCCCTTACCACCGGTCAACCGAGCCACTTCCGCTACGAGGTCTTGTTCCTCGGTGGCGATTATGTGGGCGGCTCCCGCTTCTAGTAGTGCCGTCGCCTTCGCGGAGGTCCGGGTCAGAGCAACAGGGGTCGCGCCGACCTTGCGTGCGGTTTGGATCGCGGCAAGACCGGTGCTGCTCGAAGCTGCCGATATCAACACCGTCCACCCCGCTGAGAGGCGGGCGATGTCGATCAGCCCGGTCCAGGCGGTGGCGAACGCCATCCAAGTCGCTGCCGCGTCCTGCCAACTCTGATTGTGAGGTATTTTGACGAGCGTCCTGGCCGGCGCTAGGGCAAGCTCGCCATAGTAGCCACGGCCAATCTCTCCGGGGATGATTGCCACCCGGTCGCCGACCGCAAGACCGTCCACACCCGATCCCAATGCTTCGATTACGCCCGCCGCCTCCAAGCCGAGTTGCGCGGGGAGAGTGGCCTTGGTTGCGGCTTTGCCGGACCGGGTCAGAACCTCACTTCGATTCAGGCCGATAGCCATTATCCGCAAGCGTACCTCTTTGTGGTCGGGATCGGGTACGACCACATCTTCGATTTTCAGGACCTCCGGACCGCCGAACTCGTGAAACCGAACGCTGCGTGACATTGAGCTCTCCCTCGATTAATAACTAAGTAGTTGCTCCCCGGTAGCGGGAAACGCCATTTTTGCCACCCTGTAGGAAACGGTAGTTATCGTTCGGTCGTATGGTGATTGCCGAAACGTCCATCGAACGCGGCAGTTTGGGAGCACCGTCTCGGTCGGTGGCGATGCCTTGCACTGTGCTCCCGCACACGCAGGACTCAATGGCGAGGCCGACCGGATCCGTCGTCTTCGTTGCTGGGGTTCCTTCTGATATTCACGGGCTTGGAACCTGCTTCTCGATCCAGGCTCCGATCGCCGCCGCCGCGTCGGAGTAGAAAGTCCGGTAGAGGTCTTCGGCGACGAATCCGATATGCGGCGTCGCTAACAGATTCTTGATGGTTCGGAACGGGTGCAGCTCCGGCAAAGGCTCCGTATCGAAAACGTCGATTGCGGCTCCCGCGATGGCCCGTGCGCGCAAGGCCTCGATAAGTGCGTGCTCCTCAATGATCGGGCCGCGCGACGTGTTGACCAACCGCGCCGTTGGTTTCATGAGCGCCAGCTCGGCGGCGCCGACGAGACCGCGGGTTCGCTCGCTCAGGATGAGGTGGATAGTCACGACATCCGCCCGCCGAAAAAGTTCGTCCTTCGTCACGAGCTCGGCGTCCGCGGCCGCCGCCGCTTTCGCGGTCAAATTCTGGCTCCACGCGATGATCTTCATGCCGAACGCGCGGCCGATCCTCGCGACTTGTCCGCCGACATTCCCGACACCTAAGACCCCAAGGACTCTGCCGTCGAGTTCGTGGCCAATCGAGGTTTGCCAGCCGCCGACGCGGATCGAGTTGCTTTCTTCAACGAGATGGCGGGCGCTGGCCAGGATCAGCGCCCATGTCAATTCGATCGTCGGCGTCGACCTGTAGCCCGTGTTAGCAACTAAAATGCCGCGCTCATTGGCGGCAGCCATATCGATAGAGATATTGCGTGGACCTGTCGAAGCTATGAACTTTAGCAGCGGCAGACGCTCGATGATGTCGCGGCGCAGGGGCGTGCGCTCGCGCATGACGCAAATCACGTCGAACGGTAGGAGCCTCTCGATTAGCGCGTCGGTTTGGTCGATATGATCATTGAAGACTGTAATGTCTGCCCTTTTGGCGACTGCCGACCAGTCCGCGATGCTGAGCGCGACGTTCTGGTAGTCATCTAGGATTGCGATCTTCAATGCGTGCCTCGGCTTCGTTGGAACGGGCCCCGGAACTCGCGGGTTAGAGCGCCGCGTGTCAGGGAGCTCTCTCGATCCGGCAACCAAGTAGAACGTTCGGCCAAAATGGGAAACGCCATTTATCCCACTTTCTAGGACATAGGCGCCTTCGCGCGTCGCGACGGAGCGGCCCCGAGAGGTCTTTTATGTCGACTGGCGAAGGTTAGATCGATCTTGAGATGATATCGGCGCAGCTTTCCAGTTGGACGGGCCTGAGAGATTGGTAGGCAACCTTCATTCTCGTTAGGCCGCAGTTGATCGAGTGGACAGTGAAGTTGCTGTGGAGATCCCTAAGCAGTCCGACCGCGCCGACTGCTTCGTAACCCGTGCCCGTAGCGCCGTCCCTACCGAGGAGGATGGAGCGGCCTTCGGCTAAATTGACTGCCGACGAACAACTAGAGCGTGATTGCCTCACGTTGAAGCGTATCCGGAGTTTGTCAAATAGTTCGCGCATTCTTGAGGGCTGAAGGCGCTGAGGAGCGCTCCGATCCTGCGCCACGTGGCTTCGACGGTTCGTTCTGCGGCCTTGCGCAGCAGGGTTTTGAGCTTGGCAAACATCTGCTCGATCGGGTTGAGATCTGGACTGTAAGGCGGAAGGAAGAACAGCTTCGCGCCGGCCGCGCGGATCGCGCGGCGAACGGCCTTTCCCTTGTGGCTGCCGAGATTGTCGATGACGACGATGTCACCCGGCTTCAGGGCTGGGATCAGCACCTGCTCGACATAAGCAAGGAAGCTGTCGCCGTTGATCGGCCCGTCGATCACGCAGGGAGCGTCGATGCGATCCGAGCGCAGCGCTGCCAGGAAGGTCAGGGTTTGCCAATGACCGTGCGGCACCTTCGCGACCAGCCGTTCGCCACGTGGCGCCCGGCCATGGGTGCGCGTCATGTTGGTCTTGGCCCAGGTCTCATCGATAAAGACGAGGCGGCCTGGATCGAGCTTGTTTTGCAGGCGCTTCCATCGCGCCCGCCGCCTTGCCACGTCCGGGCGATCCTGCTCGCTGGCGTGAAGGCTTTTTTTTGAAGCTGATGCCTTCATGCTCGAAGAAGTGCCACACCGCATAATAGCTGACCTTGATGCCGCGCCCGGCAAGCTCCGCCACCAGCGCCCGCAACGTCACATCAGGCTGATCGGCAAGGCGTTTCAGCAGCCAGTCCCGCTGGTCGGCCAGCGCATAGGGTCGATTGCCACCCATAGGGCGGGCCGCGGGGCTTCCGGTGGCGCGTGCGCGTTGCGACCATTTCACCGCACTCGCCACGCTCACCTTGAAGAGCGCGGCTACCTTCCGGCAGCTCTCGCCCGCCGCAACCGCCGCCACAACGCGTTCACGAAGATCCAGAGAATAAGCGCGGGCCATCGATGCTGCCTCCCGTTCAGACAGCACCTCTGAATCACACTCCACCAGATTTGGGAATCCCAAACCGATTCAGGTCAACGCGATCATGCTCTAGCCCGAGAGATCTTGCCCGACGGCCGGCTCGCGTTCTTCTTTGCGGCCCAGACGGTTTCGAACGACAGGCCGGCGCCGAAGATCAAGGTGACCGCAAAAGGATTGCTCAGTTCAGTAGATGTCGAGCAGGAGACTCCGACTCCGCGACCCATGCGCGACGAAAAGCGGCCGCGATCTTCCCCTTGGATAGCGCCTTTTCCGAGTAGGCCGGGAATTTCGGGAAAAGCTCGTCGAGGGAGCTATCGGCAACGAATGGCAACATCGAAAATCCAAGATACTCTCTGGACGCTGAAAGCGCGGTCGGATCGCCGAGAAGGGCAGGGCGCGTCGCCATGCCGTCGGCACTGCCCGCACGCCAACGCAGTTCGCGGAACTCCCGGTGTTTGACCGGCGGTCCCGACAAGACGCGAACAGCGCTTTCATAAGAGATGAGATAGACACTGTGATCCCGGGTGAGCGCGAGATTGGCATCACGCAGACCGGTAAGTTCGGCTAGGATCGGAGCCTTCGACGAAGGGTTGGCCAAGGCTATTGCCGTCAATCCAAAGAGCGCGTCGAAAACCATCATAGGATGTTTGGCTTGCGACAGCCTTCGTAGATAGCCCTCTACGACAGATTCGCCGAAGGCAGCCGCCGACCGCGCTGCGATGGCGGCAAGCCAGAACGTACGCTCTCTAAGGAGCATGAAGCTTGGAGTCCAAGCCTCCCATACGAAGCTGTCGGCCATGCTCGCAAGCCAGGGGCGAGCCTCGTTGCTCGAGGCGACCAAAGTCAGTTGGCCCAGCGCGTACACAAGCTGCCAGTACGCCCGCAGGCTCGTGGCGCCGATCCCTGGAGCTCCGCTTAAGTCGAGCCGGACCACGGATCGAAGCGCATCGATAACATGTAGGATTCGAATGGCAGCCTTGTAGGCCATCTGTTCCAAGAGAGGAGCCCACTTGAAGATCTCATGGAAGTTCGAACGCGATTGTAGGGGCGACGGTTGAAAGAGAGGTTCAAGAATGTTGTACGCGTCCCTCATGGAATGCGTTTGCCGCATCGAATCCTTCAGCGATAGTCCGAACCTAGGCTGTGCCCGAACCACTTCATCAAGATCAATGGCTGACAATCCGGCCTGTCGCTTGCGATCGATGGTGTACCCGTGCCCTCCGACCTTAAGCCAACTCAGGTTCTTTAGCTGACCGATTAAGAACTCCTGACCTGCATCGACTGCAGCAATTTCGCCCAGTCGCCCCCGAAGCCGGGGATCTCTCGTGATGGCCATAGCGGCGGCTAGATGCGTGACCATTTCGGTGCGCGCAGCCCCAAGCAGTTCGACCATCTTTTCGATCTCGCCATTCACCTCTAACATTTCGCCAAACCTCGTCGGCTCCGAAGACGCTTGACAGGGTGCGTTTGGAAAGCGCGAAAGATAGGCGATCAAAGCTGTGCGCTAAACGACGTTTTGCCCACGTTTCGGGACATCGCATGCTTCGACATAGGAACGCACTAGATCGAATTTTGCGCGCATGCTCGTGGCGTCGAGGAATATTGCGTTGCTTCCCGGGTAGAGAAGCGCATGAGCATTCAGGCCTGTCGTCATGTTCGAAAATATGGCGCGGGTGCATGGAATTCCGCCGCGGACCGTGGCGCTTCGCCTTCCTATCGTCGGAAGGATTCGATGATCGCTTCCGCCATGGCCTGGAACTGCGAACTTGGACCTCCCGGTCCGACGTTCTGCCGGCTGCTGCGGACCCCTTCGAGTAGTATCGATAGGGTATCGGCCAGGAGTTCGGCCCTCGCAATCCCGGCTTTGTGACAAAGCTTGGCAAGCCAATTTCGATATTCGGTCTTGAAATCCCCGATGAACGTGCGCGCGGGATGATCTTCCTCGGTCAGCTCGACAGCCGTGTTCGTGAACTCACAGCCGCGGCAATCATTGGCAAGGCGCTTTAGCACGCGGACCACCCAAAATCTTAGCTGGGCAAGACCATCCTCGGGATTGCTCGCCTCGATCTCAGCCCAAGATTGTCTGGCTTCCTCGGCTCTGGAACGTAGGCACTCCATGATCAAATCGTCCTTCGAAGTGAAGTGGCGATACAGCGTGGTCTTGTTGGTGTTCGCCATCTCGGCAATCGTATCGATGCCGACCGCGCGGATTCCACGCCTGTGAAACAAGTCTCGTGCTGTCGAGACAATCCTTTCGCGGGGACGGGGCGACGTCCGACTACTCGTCATAAAAGCTCCTAGAGAATTCCCGGACTGACGTCTTGACTCATGCGTGACCGGTCAGTAACTAAACACATTAGTTACCGGTAACCTCCTATCGGTGTCGCGTCAAGATGGTTCGGGTGGACGATACCCGGGGTTGAGGGGCGATCTTTGAAAATCATCATTTGGTCAATGGCTTGCCGGTGGAGTTGGAAATATTGCAGTGCGGCATGATGCCCCAGGTAGCCCGAGTCGCCTCGGTTAGCGTGGTGGCGCGCGCCAGCCACGCGGCGAATTCTCCGATGCCGGCGGGCGCGTCACGATCCACGACAAGGATTTCGCGCTCTCGCCGGGAGCGTATGCGAAGGGCCGCCTTCGCACAAAGGAGCGGCCAGACGACAAGTGGCGCCGCCGGCAAAGGCGGTGCCTGACGAGGACGCCCGGTTCCGCAATCGAACTATGCCGAGCGGAGATTGACTGAGCATCGAATAAAGAAACATTGATAACAGATGGTGGGAGGTTTCCTTGCAGCGAATAGGAGTGGTGACCTTTCCTGGGTTTCACGTGATGACCTTCGCCGCGATGTCCGTCTTCGAGGTGGCGAACTCGGAGCTTGGTGAACGCCGCTACGACGTTCATTTTCTTTCGCAGAACGGGGGACCAGTGCGGACGTCCGCCGGGCTGATGGTCGAAACCGAGCCGTTCGACGATTCCCTCTTCGATACGCTTATCGTTGGCGGCAGCACGGAACAGTCGTTCAGTCCGTCCGAGGGAATGCTGGCGTTCCTACGGAAGGCTCTTGAGATCTCCCGCAGGGTGGCGGCGACTTGTGTCGGTGTATTCACGTTGGCCGAAGCAGGTCTTCTCGACGGCAAACGGGTGACGACCCATTGGGACTACGCGCGCGAGCTTCAGAGGCGTTTTCCGAAGGTAAGGGTAGAGGAGGACCGGATATTCGTCATCGACGGCTCAGTATGGACATCAGCGGGCATGACCGCGACGATGGATCTAGTACTCGCGATGGTCGAAGGGGATATCGGTCCGGAAGTCGCTCGGACAGTCGCAAAGAAGATGGTGATTCATCATAAGCGCGCCGGCGGACAGTCGCAGTTCTCGGCCCTTCTCCAACTCGAGCCGAAGTCCGACCGAATTCAAACCGCTCTCGCATTCGCGAGGAGAAATCTCCACGCCAAGCTGACCGTGGAAAAGCTTGCAGATGTGGCCCATCTGAGCCCACGCCAATTCACCCGCGCGTTCGCAGCAGAGACCGGCGAGTCGCCGGCAAAGGCCATCGAGAAACTCCGTCTCGAGGCCGCCCGTCTGATGTTGGAAGACAGCCGGCATAGCATCGAGACCATTGCGCGGCAAACGGGCTTTGCGGATCGCGAAAGAATGCGGCGGGCATTCGTGCGCGCCTTCGGGCTGCCACCGCAGGCGATGCGGCGTCAAGCGCGGAGGGACGCGCAACCCGCCTGCGATGTCCCATCGGGCTCGTTGCCCGCGCTCCGTGACGCCGATCTGGTCGTCACTCAGGAGCCCGCCACTCTGCAAGGCGACGCACCGTCATTCCGGGAATTTCTCGCCGAACATCGGCAATCCGCTCTGCGACTCGGCCCTGGTCGCTTCGTCCTGCAGCACATCCCAATGTTCGGCGAGGACGCCGTCGGCGATGCGCACGATGTCCGTAGCAATCCAATTTTTAGGTAGCCCGATGTTCGAAAATCGGCCGTGGACGATCACATGGTCGTCGTTGGCAAGGATTAGGCCGGGTTCGTAGCGCATCGAAGGTGGTACGCCTCGAATCAGATTGAACAGTCCGTCGCGCCCCGGCGGGATATGCGCGCTATGCTGGATGTAATTCGGCGACCAGTACTTCTCCGCGGCTTCGTAGTCCCTTTTATTGAACAGCGTATCGAACGCCTCAAGAACCAGTTTCTTGTTCTTCTCTTCGGAATTGGTGGTCATTCGTTGCTCCATCGTTTGCATGCTTTGCCGTTGTCGCGCCGTTCGCAGAATCCGGCGAAAAAGTCCGACCGTTTCCGCTCGCGGGGCCGTATCCGACCCGCGATGGGCCCCGACCTTGTGGTTACGATAAAGCGCAGCAAATGAGGATCAAGTTAATTATGAACTGATCGGTTCAAAATAATGTTATCTCTGTTGGGGCAAGAATCTTCTATTGCAAGTTCGTTGGCTGGAAAGGGGCATTGAAGTTTTTGAGCCGAGCGACGATATTGCGGCTATGGGAAGACCCAAGCAATTCACGCGAGACGAGGTACTCCGGAAGGCCTTACCGGTATTCTGGAAACAGGGATTTGCTCGAGCGAGTTTGCCGGACCTCGAGCATGCCACTGGCGTGAACAAGTCGGGGCTCTATGGGGAGTTCGAGAGCAAGGAAGAGCTCTACCTAGAATGTCTCAGGTACTATCTCGACGGTCGCGACGGTACTGACTACCTGGCGGCGGAGCCACTCGGTTGGGACAACATTCAAAGATTTCTCGAAGAAGGTCCAAGCCGAGCACGCGGACAGCGCGGCTGTTTTGCCGTGAGTTCCATGCGCGAGTTGGAGTGCATGCCGTCCGAAGCCCGCAACCTCATCGTCGAAGGTCGGCAGAAGATCCGCGAACTTGTGATGAGGAACGTGCGGGCCGAAAATCCAAAAATGGACGCTGGGGCGGTATGCGACTTGATATCCGTTTTCTTTTCGGGAATCAGCATCGAAGAGAATTTGAAGTTGGATCCATCTCTAGCCCAGGGAAAGGTCGCAAACTTCATGAGGATGCTTCGGGGGCTTTGAGGCGACCCATTCTTCCACCATTCGCTAGGTGCTTTGAAAACAGCTTGGTTGTAGCTCGCCAGGGCCAGCAGTGCGCTCAAGGGTTGCCGAACAGCGTTGTCAGCCTTTGACGATCGTCAAAGCCGCTGCGGCCGCGGTTTACCTACCTGCCTGATCTGCTCCCCGATTTCGGACAGTCGGGATCGGATCCATGATGCGGTGGGATCCGAGGCCGATGCAGCTCCCCAATACATGTCGATATGCCACTCGGGCAGCGCTACCGGCGGCGAAAGCATCACTAGATCGGAGCCGCGGAGAATTTCGGCGGCGATACGACGTGGAAGGTGGCTGATCATTCCGATTTCCGCCACGAGGCGAGGAATCAAATATGTGTTTGGAACGGTCACCGCTACACGCCTACGGCGTCCGAGCTTTGCCAGAGCTTCATCCACGATCCCATGATCGTCTCCCGCCAGAGTCATCAGGATGTGGGGGGTCGTCACGTAGGTTTCTAGATCGAGGGTTCGATGTATGGCCCGGCGCGCTTGTTCGCGTCTGACGACGCAAACGTAGGTATCGGTAAAAAGTCGTTCTCGTCGGATGCGCTTCGGCGCGTTGGCAAACGAAGCGAAGACCAGGTCGATTTCGCCGCGGTCGATTTGATCGAACGCGTCGCGCTTGTTAAGAGCCAGAAGTCGGATATCGATCCCAGGGGCCTCCGTAGAGAGCAGTCTCAGCAGGCGAGGTGCGACAAGCGTTCCGGCCGGGTCGCCGGTCGCTATGCGGATGCTTGCGCGTACGGTTGCAGGGTCGAACGTTGACTGAGCGTCGAGAACCCGACCTACGCGGGCCAAAATTTCGGCAATTGGCGCGTGCAACGAGATTGCGCGCGCAGTCGGCCTCATGGGCTTTCCCGGAATCCGGACGAACAGTTCGTCCCGGAACGTCAAGCGCAAGCGCGCCAGCGCTGCACTCATGCCGGGCTGGCCCAGACCAATGCGCTGGCCGGCGCGGGTGACGCTGCGCTCCGCCATCAATGCATCGAAAGCTACAAGAAGGTTCAAATCCGACGAGGCTAGGTTCAAGGAGCGGGCATCATTGCTGAGATCGATACACAAGATACTAATGATCGATTTGCCCAATGTCACGCCCGCTTGTAACCATCCTGGTCGAAGCCCCGATCTCACGACGGGGTGACGTACAGGAGAGATGATAGATGACGACGGCGAAGCGTACCGCACTTGTCACAGGTGCCTCCGGCCTGGCCGGCGGCTACATGCTGTCTCACCTGCTTGAGCAGGGTGGCTGGGATATCATTGCCGTATCGCGCCGCAAACCGCGGATTTCCGGTGAATACAGATACATCGCCGTGGATCTTCTCGATCCGGCCGACTGTCGGGCAAAACTCGGGCCGCTTACGAATATCTCCCACCTGTTCTACTTGGCTATCACGGAGCGCTCGGATCCCAGCGAGACGGTGTTGGCGAACTCCAACATGTTCTTCAACCTCGTAAAGACGGTCGAGGCCGCCTCACCCGCGCTCGAGCATGTCCACCTTTCTCAGGGCACCAGATGGTACGGTAACCACCTCGGTCCGTACAAGACTCCGACAAAGGAGGACGATCCGCGGCACATGCCGCCGAATTTCTATTACGACCAGCAGGACTTTCTCGAAGAATTTCAGAAAGGGAAGCGCTGGACGTGGTCGGTAGGGCGACCGCACGCGGTCTGCGGATTCTCCACGGGAGGACCGATGAACCTAACCCTGGCGATCGCTGTCTATGCAAACATCTGCAAGGCGCTGGGGCTGCCTCTCAGTTTTCCAGGCAAGCCCGGAGCCTATACCGCACTCTACCAATGTACAGATGCCGCGCTTCTAGCAAAGGCCGTCGAGTGGATGGCGACCGATCCGAGATGCGCAAACCAGGCTTTTAACATCACCAATAGTGATCTTATCAGGTGGCAGAACGTATGGCCTAAGTTCGCCAATTTCTTCGGGATGGAGCTGGCTCCGCCACGACACATCAACCTCACGCGGTCCATGGCTGACAAGGGTCCGATATGGGATGGGATCGTCGAAAAGAACGGATTGCAAAGATACCGCTACGAAGAGATAGCGGCTTGGGGCTACCCGGACAACGTATTCGCATCGGATTACGACATTGTCTCCGATACGAGCAAGGCCCGCCATTTCGGATTCCACGATCTGGTGGACACTGAGGCGATGTTTCTTCGGATGTTTTCAGATTTTCAGCGGGATCGGATCATTCCGTGAGCTATCAAGCGTTCTGCTAGAAAGACTGGTGCAGCCGGTTCATGACAGCAAGGCGCCGAAGCACTGGGCACGGGCCGGTGTGTTCATGCGCAACCCATCCCACCATGCTCCCCAAGATCGCCGAGCTGGCTATGCCTCACGCTGGCCACGCAGTGAGGCCGATGGGCCGGCAATCAACCAAATTCATTCTTTTATGGAATAACTATTAGTCCGGGCTGCCGTCTAATGCGGCGGCGAGAAAGTGGCCAACATCCGTCCACAGTCAATACAAAAAAAATATATTCTCAATCGGGAGGGCTGCGTGATGGAAGGAAGTTCCGCCACGGATACAAAAAGGCCGATCTCGGCCGCGTTCACCTATGCGGAAAATTATGTCAACCTCTACGGCTCGAGGCTTCACTATGTCGATGTCGGAACGGGCGACCCGTTTTTATTTCTACACGGCAATCCCCACTCCTCGTATTGCTGGCGAAACGTCATCCCCCATATCGAGCCGCTTGGCCGCTGTATCGCGCCGGACTTCATCGGGTTCGGGAAGTCCGATCACCCCGACATCGAGTACAGGATATTCGATCAGATCCGATTCATCGAGGAGTTCGTGGTTCAGCTCGACCTTCGGAATATCACGCTGGTCATCCACGATTGGGGGGCGCTCGTAGGCCTCAACTTGGCCCGGCGATTTCCCGAACGCGTTCGCGCCGTCGCGTTCTCTGAGTTCCCCGTGAAGCCGCTGGGGACGCTCCAGGAGACTTGGCCGCTCATCGCTGAGGAGTTCAGCAAGTTCCGCTCTCCGGAGCTCGGCCCAGAACTTCTGATGGGGCAGAACATGATTGTGGAGAGTGCGATTCCCGCCGTCACTATCCGAAAGCTGAGCGAGGAGGAGATGGACCACTATCGCGCCCCGTTCCCGGATTGGGAATCGCGCCGCGCGATGGCCCGGCTTCCGCGTGATTGGTCCTTTGCCGGCGACCCGATCGACACAGCCTGGGTAATCGCCGCGTACAGCGAATGGCTGAAACGATCGCCAATTCCGAAGCTGATGATTCACGCGACCCCTGGACTGTTCGTGACGCCGGAGAATGCAGCCTGGGCGGCAAACAACTTTAAGAACATCGATACCCTCGACCTAGGGCCAGGCATCTTCATGCTGATGGAGGATAACCCTCACGAGATCGGAGAGGGCATCGTCAAATGGTTCAAGGCGAAGGTCGCATGATCCTTCCATCGGTTCGGGAGAGCCGCATCACGCCATGACGGCGAAATACGGCCATGCCAGCGTAGACCTCCTTCACCAATAAAATGTCGATTTCGAGATTCCCATCTTACGGTAGACCGCCTAAATCGTCGTGCCGCTGTTAGCCTGCCTTAAGGCTGAGGCAATCTACTAACATCTGATGCCGAGATCCGCACCATCATGCCGAGTACATGAAAGCTTTTGGCCGAATCGCGGCCAAATGTCTCGGCGGCGACGCCGAAGATTGAAATCATCACACCGGTGCGATCGATGTCCGATATTTGAAAAAAGCACCAGAGTAGGCAATTTCGATTGCGCCAACCGCTTCATGACGATGGCGGCGTTGCCTCAACGTGGTCAGCGGTTCTCCGAGGCGATCATGTCCAACGTAGCGAGTGACGAGGTTGAGCAAGTGATGGATTCGGAAGCTTTCGGCTAAGTGACACGACCAGCTTTCTTATTCTTCGCCTCCTTCGGCCGCACTATACCTTTTCTATTGTTGCAATCCTTTGCGCTGTGCGCAACCCACGCAAAATTTGCGAGAGCGTATTTGCCACGGGAAGCGCAGCTCTCGTGTTACCAGCGTGTCGGATGGCGGCTTTCGCTCCCCACATGGTTACAAGGATGAACTCGGTCCAGGCGTGGCAATTAATCGAGGAATCCACAATCTCCCCATTGGAGTGCGCCGCCTTGAGTACGGTCTCGATTTTTTGGATGGCGTAGGTCCGGAACGCTTCGATCATCCGATGGGCTTCTGGGCTGACGCCGTCGGCCGCCGTAATGGTGTTCAGCATCAGACAGCCCCAGCTACCGACATCACCAAGTTTCTCCGAGCGCGCGTACGCATCGATCAGTTTTTCAAGGCTTTCGATATCTTCTTTCTTCAAATATTTCTCATAAAGCCTCTTTGTCGCTTCGATGTATCGCTCTAGGGCTGCATAGAATAGGCCCTCTTTGTTGCCGAACACGTTGTACAAGCTCGTACGAGCGACACCCGTTGCGCCTTCAATGTCGCTCAACGACGCACCTTCGTAGCCCTTAAGCCAGAATACTAAGAGCGCCTTGCGCACAACATCGTCAATTTCAAAGTCGCGGGGTCTGGCTATCTTACGCTCCTCGCAAAATCAGGGGGGCAATCGATCTTTGCACAAAATATCGGACTTCGACGTCTGTCATGCAGTATTATCCTTGTCAATGAATGGGGCGCGTGGAAAGCAGAACCTTGCCGACGACAGAGCGGTTCTGCAGCATCGCCATCGCCTTTGCTGCCTCGTCAAGAGAAAATACCTTATAGATCGCCGGTTTGATCGTTCCGGTGGCGCACATATCAATCAAATCGCGCGTTTCTCTACGATGCGCCTGCGGATCTCGATCGACCCAGCCGCCGTAATTGACGCCGATCAGGTCGAAGCTCTTCAGCAACGCGTAGTTTACCGAGAGCTGGGGGATACGTCCGCTCGAAAAACCCAGTACGCAAACGCGTGCGCCCCAGGCGGCCGTTTTAATAGCTTGATCGAACAGGTCGCCTCCAACGGGATCAGCAACTACATCGACGCCCGTTCCGCCCGTGAATTCATTCACGGACTCGCGTAAGGTGTTTTTTGATACCACGATGATATCGCGCACACCCCGCCCCCGGAGGCGTTCAGCTTTTTCATCGGAGCCGACGGCTGCAATGACGCGAGCTCCCAGAATGGCGCCGACCTCGACCAAAGCTAATCCAAGCCCGCCTGCCGCGCCGAGCACCAGGAGAGTCTCATCTCGCTTCAACCGGGCCCGATCGCGAAGGGTGTACAAGGCGGTACCGTAGACGCTTTTCAATGCTGCAGCCGCCGCGTAGTCGATAGATGATGGCAGTAGAAAGACGTTTTCTTCGGCCACAACCATTTCTTCCGCGAATGCGCCGCCCGACAAATTGAACGCCATCACCCGATCACCTGGCTTCACGGTGGTTATTCCGGGTCCGATTTCTAGCACGTCGCCGGCGGCATCGGTTCCCACCGTGAAAGGAAAGGGAGGTTTTCGCTGATATTTTCCTTGGATCATGAGTATATCGAAGAAATTTATGGAGGCCATTTTCACGGCAATCCGGACCTGGCCGTGGCCGGGCACGATCGGCTCGATCTCCTCGAACGACAAACTGTTCGGCTCGCCGAAAGCACGGCACACAACTGACTTCATACGGTCTTTCCAGGTAAATGATCTAGAGGGAAGAGGCGCATCACCGAACCACGTTTTCGCGTCCGACGGCGACCGTCTCTTCGGCACTCATGCGTTGCGGAACGAGTACTCCACGCTGGCACGCAGGACGAGCGGCCATTCGTTCATCCCAAAGCATCAGATCGTCTAGACCGTCGACATTAATGCGCGGCCATTTGTAACCGCGAATCCACGGCCACGTCGCTATGTCGGCAATCGAATAGTCCCCGCATAAATATTCGCGGCCCTTAAGCCGCGAGTTGAGCACCTCATAAAGTCGCCGGGTTTCGTTTTGATAGCGGAGTATCACGGCCGGGAGGCGCTCGCTAAAATATCGCACGAAGACATTTGCTTGGCCCTGCATCGGCCCGACCCCTCCGACCTGAAACATCAACCATTGCAGAACTTCCGAGCGCCCCTTGGCCGAGGTGGGGAGGAACTGATTAGCCTTCTCGGCTAGATAAACCAAAATTGCGCCCGATTCAAAAACGACGAAATCACCGGCATTTCGATCAATCAGAGTCGGAATACGTCCATTCGGATTAAGATCGAGATACGCTGGTTGCTTCTGCTCGCCAGCCGCGAGATCCATGGCGCGCACTTCGTACCTGACGCCCAACTCTTCCAGCATGATGGACGCTTTGAAGCCGTTGGGGGTCGCCGCCGTATAAAGAAGATATGGGATATCTTCGCGAGAGATTGGGCGGTTCATCTGATTTCCTCTAACTCACTATACTCGGGCGCGATGAGACGGATGTGTACCACCGACGAAGGTTAACGGCTTCTGGCGGAATTGACTCCTTGATCGCGCGTGCAAAATCGATCGCAACGAAGGCCGTAATGTCGGCCACCGTGAAACGGTCGCCGGAAACGTATTCGCGCTGCCCAAGCCGACGATCAAGGTCGGCAAAAAAATGTCGAACCCGCTGACGGCCTCGTTCCGCCAGCTCAGGAATTTGCTCGTAGCCGACGGCACCGGTCAGCGCCCGCCCTTTGAGACCTCTCGAACTGTTCCGAAAACACTCGGCAACAGCCATCAAACCGTTGATGTCCATTTCCCGCTGCCACATTGCGACGACGGCTCGCTCCTTCGGATCGCGTCCCGTCAAATTCGGTTCAGGGAATTTCTCGTCTAGGAAGATGCTTATGGAGTTCGAATCGAGAAGGCGCGTGCCATCGTCCAGCTCTAGAACCGGCACTGTATGATTGGGATTTATCGCGGCGAATCCGCCGCTCAACTGCTCCCCGCTTCCGAGATCGACTTGAACGGTCTCGATCTTCAGGCCCTTTTCGGCGAGAAAAATGCGGATGCGCCGCGGACTTGGCGCGGTCGGACAGTCGTAGAATTTCATCTTCTTTCCCGTTCTGGACTCGGTCGGGAAAGTCGTATACGTTTTTTACTGATTGGTAAAGAATGAAAATACGGGGGAACGCAATGCGCTCAAGTATGACGCCGACTTTCGGCCATCCCAGTGGCGGCATAGAGTTCATGCTGCATCGCGCCGCGGAGATCTATCCGTCGCGGCTCGCGATCGACGATCGGCTGAACGGAATTCGCCGCACCTACGCGCAACTTCGTAGTCGGTCCATCCGACTTGCCCGTGGTCTGCAGGCCATCGGCGTCGGTAAGGGCGACGTCGTGGCGACGGCTTTCCGGAACGAAGTCATGGCCATAGAATCGATCTTCGCTTGCGCGATGATCGGAGCGGTATCGGCCCCTCTCAATCCTAGACTGGCCGCGCCGGAGGCACGTCAGTTTATTAACTTGCAGAACGTTAGCGCCTTCATCGGACGTTCTGTGTTTGCAAACTTCATTGAAGGCACCGAGGTCAAACACGCGGTCTTTTGCGGCGCGACGGAAGGTTGCTCCGCCGACGTGATAATCCACGACTTTGAGGCAATACAAACCGGCCATTCAGACTCGCCGTTTCCGCCCTGCGCAAGTTTGGCGGATCCCTACATGATCGTAATGACGGGCGGTACTACCGGGGGGTCCAAAGGGGCGACGTGGTCACATGGCGGCGGTCTCATCGACATGCTCTCGATCATGAGTCATTGGAATATACGGCCGGGCCAGAAGGCCCTGTGCTCGGCGCCTATCTATCATGGGGCCGGGCTGGGATGGGCATGCATGCCGATAATCTGGCAGGCCGGAACAGTCATCTTCCCTGGCGGGACTTCGTTTGATCCTGAAATTTTCCTTCGCACGGTGCGAGATGATCTGGTGGACTGCCTTTTTCTTGTCCCGGCCGTTATCGCTCCGCTCCATAGAAAGTGGGATGGTGTGCCGATCAAAACCGTCAGCTCTATCGCGATGGCTTCTGCGCCCGTGCCGAAGGGTTTGCGTGTCAAGGTCGCGGAGATGTTTCCGTCTGCGGAAAAGCTCGTCTGCTACGGCATGACCGAGTGCTGCTCCATATCAATGCAGCAGCCCCGCGACTTTCTCAATTTTGGAGAGAGCGTGGGCGAGCCGGCACTCGTCGCCCGCGTACGCATTGTCGATGATGAGGGAAGGGCGGTCGCTCCGCACACTGCGGGAAACGTGGTCACGCGCACCCTTGGCCAATCTCTCTACTACAACAACGACCCGCGCAACACGGCAAACACTTTCAAGCCGTGCGCGGATGATCCCGAAGAGCTGGATTGGGTTTTCACCGGCGACATCGGCCAGATGGATCTCGATGGCAAAATTACACTTCTCGACCGGGCGAAGGACGTGATCATCACGGGCGGCGAAAACGTCCCTTCGACAGAAGTTGAGTCAATCTTGATGTTGCGCCCGGAAGTTCTCGAATGCGCGGTGATAGGCCTCCCCGACGATCGATGGGGTGAGATGGTCTGTGCCGTCCTCGTTAGCTCGGTTGAGCCTGTCGGCCGCCTGCAACTGAGCCGAGAGCTGCACGATGCATGTCGCGAGAGGCTCGCTGGTTTCAAGGTTCCCAAGCGATTTGTCTTCGTCGCCAACCTACCAAGAAACGCGTTCGGCAAGATCCTGAAACGCGACCTACGATTGACCGCCTTCGATGAAGTGTATGACGCCGACCACCTACGTTCCCTCGCTGCATCTAACGACGGTGGTCGAAAAGAAGTTGTTCTGATCGCAAAAAATGGTGGGCTGTAATGAAAAAGAGAATCATTGAAGCCTTATTCACCGCGCTGATAACTTGGAACTGTGCGATGCCGGAAGATGTACGCGCGGAAAGCACGCAGATTTCGGATGGGGTCGTCCGAATCGGAGTCCTGAACGATCGCTCCGGACCCCTTGCGGATCTGTCGGGAGAAGGCTCGGTGGTCGCCGCGCGGTTGGCGGCTGAAGAATTCGGCAACGCTATCAATGGCGTCCCGATCGAAATTGTGTCAGCTGATCATCAAAACAAGGCGGATATCGGAGCAGCTATCGCAAGACGCTGGTTTGAGGTTGAGCAGGTCGATGCAATTGCGGATATTACGAATTCGGCGGTGGGGTTCGCGGTGACCGAATTGGCCAGAACTCGAACTAAAATTCTACTCAACGCCTCCGCTTCCTCAGATTTCACCGGCAAAGCCTGTTCACCGACTTCTGTGCAATGGGTCTATAACAGCTTCACCAATGGCCATGGATTGGCGAGCGCGCTGACCAAGCCGGGTTCCGACACGTGGTTTCTTCTAACCGTCGACTATGCATTTGGGCATTCCTTTGCCGCCGAGATACGCAAGGCTGTCGAAGCAAATGGTGGAAAGATCGTGGAAGAGGTGCGTTATCCCCTTAACACCGCCGATTTTAGCTCCTTTCTTCTGCGGGGCCAAGGATCTGGGGCACAAGTAGTTGCGCTCATCACGGGAGGAGCCGATCTGGTCAACTCGGTGAAGCAAGCGAATGAGTTTCAGATATCGAAGGTGCAAAACGTCGTTGCGCCCGTTGTCTATCTGACGGATGTCGACGGAATGGGGCTTTCAACGGCGCAGGGACTGCAGTTCGTGACGGCATTTTACTGGAATAGGGACGAGGCATCGAGGCAGTGGTCGAAGAAATTCTTCGCCAAACACGGTCGTATGCCTACCATGGCTCAGGCGGGTACATATTCGGCGGTCCGACATTATTTGCGTGCCATCCAGGCGACGAACTCGGACGATGGATTGACCGTGATTAAAAAAATGAGGGAGTTGCCGATCTCGGACGCATATGCCGCGAATGGAGTGCTCAGGGCTGATGGTCAGATGGTTCATGACATGTACGTCGCGCGCGTAAAAAAGCCGTCGGATTCGAGCGGCCGTTGGGACTACTACGATATCGTTTCGACTATTCCAGGCGACATGGCATACCGTTCTTTGGAGCAGAGCGAATGTCCCTCGATAAAGAAGTGAACAGCCATCACGCACTCCTGTAGATCGTCTGGTCGATTTTGGGCCGCCACGAGGACTGCGCCATGCGACAGGTTGCGGTCCGGCTTGTGTCGAAGGTGATGAATTTCAGGCCGAAGTGCTTAGTCACGTCACCCCCGGGTTGGAACGAGCTGATCGTCCGTGTGATCGTCACGTAGATTGTGGAGGAGCGGTGGGAGGGGATTTAGAGGATGGCATCGTCGTAGTGAGTACAAGCGTGGCAACGTTCGTCAGAATGATTGCTGCCGCACCGAGATCCACGGCCAGGCTGAGCCCCCGAGTTGTCGCGATAGCACCTAGTACGAGGGCGAGTGCGCCCATCGACAGATAACCCAAGAGATAAAGGGCCGAGAGTACGCCGCCGCGTTGAGACACGGGCGCAGCTGCGCTGATTACTTGCAGACCGCCGACAAACAGCAGGCTGTATGCGCCTCCCGCAGCGGCGGTCGCCAGTAGGTAGATCAAAAGATCGCGCAAGTTGACTGCCAGGATGAGCAGCATCATGCCCAGGCCGGAGACCAGTGCGCCGACCGTCAGCGCGGCCCGCGGTGAGAAAGAGCGAGCGATCATCCCGACGATTCCCATTACGATCGGAAATAGCGAAAGGACGGCGCCGTTGAGAAATGCGTTGGGCGAACCGATTAGATCATGCTCAACTTGGCCGCCGAGCGACAGGACCAGCACGCCGAACGTATAGGCCGCTATCATGGCGGTCGATGACACCGCGAAGGCCCGACGTACATCCTTCGGAACGGACGGCATCCGAGAGCGAGTGTCGCCGCCCGCATCGCCGACTGTATGACGCGGCAAGAACCACGTCGCAGTCAGTAGAATGCTGAGGAAAAGAACAAGTACCCAGAAGCAAAGGTGCGTCGGCCATGGCCCATATTCCGTCAAGGCGCCGCCTAGAAGCAAAGCAGCAACGAAGCCGATAGCCTGCGCTGCCATCGTGACCGAGGCTGCACTCTTCGCATGTTCCGGGCTGCTAAACTCCAAAATCGCGGCGGTAGACGGGCTCGCCGACAGGCCGACGCCGATGCCCATTAGGAGGCGTCCGGCGAACACCCACCACACATCAGGGGCGACCGCGGACAACAGAGCGCCAACTAGCGAAGCAAAGAGGCCCGCCAACATTGTCGCGCGGCGGCCAATATGGTCGGAAATGCCGCCGAAGCCGACTAACATGACAACGACGCCGATCGGAAAGACCGCGAAAATTCCCGCCGTCACCGTATGGGTGAGATGCCATTCCTGGGCATAGAGCCGGTACGTCAGGGCGGGCGCCGCACTTGTCCAAAGCGTGTGGCTGACGACGCCCGCCGAAACCAACAGACTCGCCCGGCGCCCGAAGACGAACCGCCCGCCCGCCGGAGGCATAGTCCGGTCCGCCGGGGCATGGGGAACTGACTCAGGCGCTTCCTTGACCATCGCTGTCGTCCTTGGGAGTTCGTCTCCGGGGCCGGACCGGCATTGGCCGGGTTGTTTCAGGCGCTCAGCCCGTCACCGGGGCACAAAGAACGACACCGGTTTCAGGATCTGGTTTTCCATGTCGATGAGGGTGTCCTCTTCGAGCGCGACGCGCCGGTAGGCCTGCCACTCAGAGTCCGCCTCCATGGCGTCGCGGCGTTGCTCGCGGTCGGTGAGGCTCTCGTATTGCCAGAGATGCACAACCCGGCTGAGCGGGCCGATATGCGAGACGAAAAAGCCGTAGGGCTCGCCGAGATACTTACGCTGGAGTGGTAGCGCCAGCCGCTCATAGGTCTCCAGGAACCGAGCGAGCCGGTTTGGCTTAATGGTGTAGATGCGGTGGTCGAAAATCATCGTTCAAACTCCCGAGTTGATGGATTGGCGGTAAGAGATTGGATCAAACGTCGACCCGAAGCGTGCTCCAGTGATCCAGCGAGCGTCTTCGGAGGCGAGGAAGGCTACGGCGCGGCCAATATCGTCAGGCAGGGCGAGGCGCTTTAGCGCCCGCATGCCGAGCGCGAAGTCACAACTCGCATCCGTCTTGGCAAAATCCGACATGTCGGTTTCGACCAGACCGGGCGCGACGGCGTTGACGCGAATGCCTCGGGGGCCGAGCTCAGCAGCGAACTGTTTCACCAACGTGTCGATCGCTCCCTTTGTGGCGGCGTAGGCTGCAAGCGTGCCGACCGCAGCATGGTCGGCAAGCGAGGAGACGAAGACGGTGCTGCTTCCCTTGCACATGATCGGCAAAAGCTGTTGCACCAGGAAGAAGGGTGCTCGGACATTGACGGCGAACAGTCTGTCGAAATCCTCAACCGTCGTGTTCTCGATCGTCGCATCCTTGGCGACGCCTGCGTTGGCGACGAGAATATCGAGGCGATCGCCGACGATGCTGCGAACCTGCCTGGCGAGCTTGTACGCGCCATCTGGGGCGGCGAGATCTGCGCTGACGGCGCCGGCGCGGCCGCCAGCCTTCCGGATGTCCGCTACGACGGCCTCTGCCTCCTGCTTGCTACGGACGTAGTGAACGAGGACCTGCGCTCCGACGCTGGCGAGAGCCAGCGCACTGGCGCGGCCGATCCCACGCGAGGCGCCCGTGACGAGAGCGGTCTTTCCGGTAAGACTGGACATGATGAGCTCCTTTCGGTCGACTGCTGGCGCCGGCATCGGCGTGACTGTGGCTCCGTAAAATAGGATGTGTCTGATTTTCCGAATTTAGCGATCGACAGGGGCCACCGCCGTAGTCCCACTAGGTCAAGCGGCCGCCCGACCCCGGGGGCCAGGCGCCGTCTCATCTCACAGCGATTTCCTCGTAGAAGGAGTAGTCGGCGTAGCCCTCCTCGCCGCCGTAGTAGAACGTGTCGCGGACGTAGGCGTTGAGGGGCAACGTGCGGCGCAATCTTTCCGGGAGATCGGGATTTGCGAGAAAGGAGCGACCGAAAGCGACGAGATCGGCGTCGCCCTTTTTCAGAATCGCCTCGGCCCCGGGGCCGTCGAAGCCGCCGGCGGCAATGACCGGCCCGCCGAACACCGGACGCAGCTCGCCGGCGGCCACCGGCGGCCTGCTGTCGTCGGAGACATTGCCCTTCACCCGTGGCTCGATGACGTGGAGATAGGCCAACCCGAAACGCGAGAGTGCCTTGGCCACATAGGGAAAGGTCACCTCGGGATGGCTGTCGCCCATGTCGCCGAATGTGTTAGCTGGGCCGAGGCGGATACCGACGCGCCCGGCACCCCACACCGAAGTCACCGCTTCGACGACCTCTAGGAGGAAGCGAGCGCGGTTCTCGATTGGGCCGCCATAGGCATCCGTGCGCGTGTTCGCGTTGTCCTGGAGAAACTGGTCGATCAGGTAGCCGTTGCCGCCATGAACCTCCACGCCGTCGAAACCTGCCGCCATGGCGCGCTCGGCGCCCTTACGGAACTGTTCGACAAGGCTCGGAATTTCGGCAAGTTCGATCGCCCGCGGCATCGAAGCGCGCGTCGGGCCGCTTGCAAGCAAGGCCCGGGCCTCGGACTGGATCGCGGAAGGCGCGATTGGCTGAACGCCATTTGGCTGAAGGTCGACATGCGATTGCCGCCCTACGTGCCAGAGCTGGAGGAAGATCTTGGCACCCTTGGCATGGACCGCGTCGGTCACCTTCCGCCAGCCATCCTCTTGCGCGTCGGTAAAAATGCCAGGTGAGCCGTAAGCGCCGTAAGCGGTGGGTGAAATGAAGGTCGCCTCGGTCAGCATCATCCCCCCTTTGGAGGCGCGCTGCCCGTAATATCTCGCCATGAGGTCGTTGGGGACATTCCCTGGCATATCCGCGCGCATCCGCGTGAGCGGCGCAAGGACGATACGGTGTGAAAGATCGATTGTGCCGATCCGGATTGGGGTGAACAAGTTTGACATCTGAATTCTCTCGTCAACGACTGCTAATCAAAAGTGGGGCGTTTACTGGTGGCCGCTCGAGTCACTTACGCATCGCGCACCTGTCAGTCACTGCAGGATCAAAGTGATCCTCGGTACCAATGAAGTGCATGTTGAAGACGGGCGGCACACAGCCAGCTTCGCCGAAGCGGCGATAGGCGAAACGAACTCCGTTGGTTTCGACGAACCGGGTCGGGGCAGTCAGGTGCGTGTGGGTCGTCATGGTCGGCTCCCGCATGTCAGGTTGAGTGGCGGGCGGCGGTAGGCCCGCCGCCGAGCAAGCGGATTTCCCTGTCCAATGCCTGACCAGCACCCCTTGCGGCCGGAAACGACGACGCGGTTGCTCGCCTGCTTGGTAACACGACTGGCAAGGGCATGGTCGTCTTCTTGCCAAAATTTAGTTTCGCGTCTCAGAAACCCATGTGAATGCGGCTCCTTCGCCGGTTGCCCATCCGGTGATCACATCGTTCTCGTGACCAAAAGCTAGGTGCTCATTGAGTCCATGAAAAATACTTTGTAAGGTGGGTGGCATACCTCGGAGGTATGGGGAAAGAGTATGGAGCTGCGTCATCTTCGCTATTTCGTCGCCGTCGCGGAGGAAGGCAGCCTCACGGTCGCCGCCGAGCGTCGGCTGCATACCGCCCAACCATCGCTCAGCCGTCAGATCCGGGACTTGGAATATGAGGTTGGCACACAACTGCTGGTCCGCGGCGCTCGCGGCGTCGAGCTCACCGATGCCGGCCGCGCCTTTCTCGATCATGCGCGCCTCGCACTCGCTCAAGCGGAAGCGGCCGTGGAAGCAGCGCGGCGGGCTGCTCATCCGGCTAAGCCTTTATTCGCCCTCGGGTTCCTTACCGGGCAGGAGATGGACTGGTTGCCCGAAGCCATGAACACCCTGAAGGACGAGCTGCCCAAGATCGATGTCACCGTTTCAAGCCACCACTCGCCCGAGCTCGCCGATGCTCTCATGCGGGGGAAGCTCGATCTGGCCTTCATGCGCCCGGAGGCAAATATGACCGAGCTGGACTACAGGGTCATCTTGAAAGAAGAAATTGTCGTCGTCCTGCCCAGCGATCATCACCTAGCGTCGCGTGAGACCATCGCACTTCAGGACCTCGTGGGTGAGACATTTCTGGACATGTCGAATACGGCACCTACATTTCAAGCGGTTCTTGACGACTACCTGAAACGATCCGGGATCGATCTCCGACGAGCGCACAAGATTGACAACCTCGGAATGGCAATGTCACTGGTCGCGTCAACCCGTGGCGTGACACTGCTTCCAGCCTACGCGAAGAATTTTCTTCCTTGGTCGGTGATCAGTCGCCCTCTGGCGGGCGGTGATGCGCCCACCATCGATCTCGTGGTCGGCTACATCAGGACGAATACGTCCCCGACGTTGAAGCTTTTCCTTTCCAGACTCGACGGGTTGATTTCCCGTTGCCAGGTGAGGCCGACAGACGCTGCAAGTGAATCGGGCACGGCGATGAGCATCCAATCGGGTGATCGAGATAGGTCCGTGGTCTGATGCGCACGCGGCGGCCGGACGCCACGAAGAGCTGGGGCACTCCTTTTTGGCGCTATGCACTTTTACATTGCGACGTTCGGCGCTGGCCTGGGGCTCGAAAAGATCAGAAGAACCCCGTCGTCTTCGATGAGCTTTCGCGCGCAGTCGACCACCTCGGCGGGAGATAGCCCATCGTGGGAAATGAGCCAAATCTTGCAGCCGTTGATCCCGATGCGTTCATAATTTCGAAATGGGCGGCGGCCACCTCTCTGAGTCAGTTCAATGTGGACGCCCGCTGTAGGGCGCAGTGTTTCCAATCTCTATCGCGGTGTCGGAGGCGGCGGGGCCGTGGCGTCGTTCGGCGCTCAGCGAGGGGCCGTGCGGCGCAGCTGGCGATACCTACCCAAAAAAGTGCGTTGTTGCATTGCGATCGCAAACAGGCGGTCGAGCAATCGGTGCTAAGCAATCACTCGATGGCCGGCGGTTCGAAGCTCGCCTCCGGACAGGGTAAGGAAAGTCCGAGTGGAGCTTGACAGATAAATATGTACGGCCATATTGGTTCGCATGGGAAAAATTTCGAACCGCGAAAGAATCCTGAGCGAAGGACTGAAAGTGGTCCTTGCGCGCGGCTACGCCCGCGCAAGCGTGCGCGATATCGTGCACGCTGCGGGGGTGCCGCAAGGTTCTTTCACGAATCACTTCACTTCCAAGGAAGCCTTCGGCCTTGAGGTCCTCGAACTCTATTTGACGAACGGCCGGGAAGTCATGGCGAAGACTCTGCGTAATGACGAGATTCCGCCGCTCAAGCGGTTGCGCGCGTACATTGATGCGAACCGCGACCGTCAGAACGAGGACGGCATGCGGAATGGTTGTCTGTTCGGAAACTTCACCGCCGAGGCTAGCGATCTTAGTGAACTGATACGTGGGCGGCTCATCGAGATTTTCGAGGAAGTCGAAGCATCGCTAACCTATTGTCTGAAGGCCGCGGTGAAGGCGGGCGGCTTGCCTTCGAACTTTAAATCGCGGCAAGTCGCCGCCTTCATCGTCTCGTCGTTGCAGGGAGCCAGCCTGTTGGCGAAAGCGCAGAGAAGTCCGGCTCCCATCGATCGCTTCAAAGAGATTCTCTTCTCGACCATTTTGCGTTGAGGTAGGGCGCGCCGCGCGCGTAGGTCGTCCTCCAGGCGGCCGAACGCCGTGGCTCCGCTCCGCGATTGCGGACAGTTGTGTCCGCACTGACCGGAAGCTTCCGGCGGTTTTCCTTTCGCGGAGCCGACCCACATGCAGCCATGCAACGGCCGCCTGTATCCGAGTAAACCAAGATTCCGTTGCAAGAATAAAATCTACGGGTTGACAGAACAATACGTACGTACATATTGCTTGCTTGTGCATGAGGCACCAACTAATCCTGAGGATAAAAATCATAATGAGCAATCCCGTCGTTCTGATCACGGGCGCGTTGGCTGGCATCGGTCGTGCAACGGCTTTGGCCTTCGCGCGTCAAGGTGCGCGCGTCGTCGTTTCCGGTCGCAAGGAAGAAGAAGGCAAAGCGCTGCTGAGCGAACTGCGCGCGACCGGCGCGCAAGCTGAGTTCATCCGCACCGACGTCCGACATGAAGACGACGTCCGCAACCTCGTTGACAAGACCGTCGAGCGTTTCGGCCGCCTCGACATCGCGGTGAACAACGCGGGCACCGAGGGCAAGCCCGGTCCGGTCGTCGACCAGAGCGCGGAGAGCTACGCTGCCACGTTCGACACCAACGTGCTCGGCGTCCTTCTCAGCATGAAGCATGAAATGCGCATAATGCTCACTCAGGGCAGCGGCAGCATTGTCAACCTATCGTCGACGATGGGCCAGCGCGGCGCGCCGAACGCGTCTCTTTACACTGCCAGCAAACACGCAGTAGAGGGCCTCACTAAGGCTGCAGCGCTCGAAGGCGCGGCGGCCGGCGTGAGGGTCAATGCGGTAGCACCAGGACCTGTCGAGACGGCGTTGCTCAACCGCTTTACTGGAGACGCTACCCGCAAGGCCGGGCTACTACAGGGCGTTCCGATGAAGCGCGCGGGCACGCCCGAAGAGATCGCCGATGCGATCCTCTTCGTCGCGTCGAACCAGGCGGCGTTCATCACCGGGCAGATCATCAACGTCAACGGAGGCAAGACTGCCTCCTAATCACCAAGGGGCGGCGGGTAGCCGCCGCCCCTACGTCGCCGTTCATCTAAAGAAGGTCGGCATGTCCGCCGACTCCAAGGCACCGGTCGCGTTCAAAAACTCTCGAAAAATAATACGGTCGCCCGCATTCAAGTTTGACTGACAAATACGTGCATATTCGTGGCTTCGCAGCGCATCAGCGAGCTACCAACCAGAGGTAACATACATGACGAACCAAGTCGTATTGATAACGGGCGCGTTGAGCGGTATTGGCCGCGCGACCGCTGTAGCCTTCGCAAACGAAGGCGCAAACATCGTCGTCTCCGGACGCAAGGACGAGGCAGGAATTGCGCTGGTCGCCGAACTGCGCGGCCTTGGCGCGCAGGCGGAGTTCATCCGCGCGGACGTGCGTCGCGACGAGGACGTCCGCAATCTCATCGACAAGACGGTCGCCAAGTACGGTCGGCTCGATGTGGCCGTCAACAACGCCGGGACCGAAGGACAGCCGGGCGTCGTGACGGACCAGACCGAGGACAGTTATTCCGCAACGTTCGACACCAACGTGCTCGGCGTACTGCTCAGCATGAAGCACGAACTGCGCGTCATGCAGAAGCAGGGACATGGCAATGTCGTCAACATCTCATCGGCTTACGGCCACGTTGGCGGCGCGTACGCTTCGGTCTACGTAGCGAGCAAACACGCCGTCGAAGGTCTGACAAAGTCGGCTGCGCTCGAGGCTGCCGGATTCGGCGTGCGCGTGAACGCCGTGGCCCCCGGCCCGATAGAGACGCCCATGCTCGACCGCTTCACCGGCAACGAAGAGAACAAGGCCGGTATTGCGGCGCAGACGGCACTTAAGCGCGCGGGCAAGCCTAAAGAGATCGCCGACGTCGTCGTCTTCGTGGCCTCCGACAAGGCCTCCTACATAACCGGACAGTCTATCGGCGTCGATGGCGGTTTCCTCGCCCAATAACCGTGAGGGCACTCGATGGCGGCCGGCGGCATAAAGTGGCCGGTCGCCATCGAACTGCCCGTCAACCAGTCTTGGGAGATCCGAGGCTGAAGCGCACGGCCAACCGGACGAAGTGGCAGACGTTGTCACCTTTCCTGCCTGCGATAGGGCACTAGGCGAGCGACGCCATCATCCAGGTCGGCGGCGGTTCGAGGATCTGGCCGGATCTACGTCCATCCCTCCCGTATTTTCTGAAAGGATACTCATATGAAACTCTATCAGTCAGCGGCGTCGCCCAATTCTCGCCGCGTGCGCATCTTCCTTGCGGAGAAAGGGATCCCTATTCCGACCGTGCCGATCGATCTCGGCACGAAGGAGCAGTTCACCGACGCTTACCGCGCCGTCAATCCTCGAAGTCTCGTTCCGACTTTGAAACTTGGCGACGGGACGACGATTGGCGAGGTCCTCGCGATCTGGCGCTACCTCGAAGAGACCAATCCCGAACCGGCGCTTCTCGGATCGTCGGCGAAGGAAAAGGCATTGGTCACAATGTGGGAACGCCGAATGGAACTCGAAGGCTTTGCTGCCGTGATGGAAGCGGTCCGCAACAGCGTGGCGGGACTGAAAGGCCGGGCGCTCGCGGGGCCGCATTTCTACGAACAGATCCCGGAACTGGCCGAGCGCAGCAAGCTGCGCGTTCTGAACTTCTATGACGACCTCAATACCCGACTTGCCGACACGCCGTTCATCGCGGGCGACCGTTACTCGGCGGCCGATATCACTGGCCTAGTGACTGTCGACTTCGCCACGAAGGGCGCGAACCTGCCGGTGCCCGACGATCATGCTTCGCTAAAGCGCTGGTACGCGGCGATCGCATCGCGGCCGAGCGCCGCCGCCTGACGGCGGAGTCGAAACGGAACGTCCGCCTCGGCCTTTTCACATCAAAGGACAAGAGATAATGACCAAAACGGTAAAGATTCCTGGCCCAGACCATCCCATCACGATCGAACCGAGCGGAAAGCGTGTCACGGTCACGGTGGCGGGCAAAGTCATCGTGGATACGACGGACGCCTTGACCCTGCGCGAAGCGGCCTACCCGGCGGTGTTCTACGTTCCACGCAAGGATGTCGCCATGGCGGCGCTCGAACGCACCGAGCACAGCACCTACTGCCCCTACAAAGGTGACTGCGCCTACTACAGCATTCCGGCTGGCGGAGACCGCGCCATCAACGCGGTGTGGACTTACGAAGTCCCGTTCGACGCGGTCGCATCGATTAAGGACCATCTCGCTTTCTACACGGACCGCGTCGACTCCATCGTCGAATACGCTGCCATCTGAGCACGGCGCGCGGCAGTGGCCGGCTTCGCTCCGTCTGGCACGGAGCGGAGACGCGCCGCCCGCGCACGCGAGAACTCCAATGCCATGTTCCCCGAACCGGAGATTACGATGAGACACAGCGGCGCCGCCAAGAAGCCGATTTCGAGCCGCGACGTCGGAAACGACGTTCTCGTCGGTCTTCAATCCTACCAGAAGACTCTGCCTAGCAAGTATCTCTACGATGCAGTAGGATCGCGCCTGTTCGAACAGATCTGCGGCCTTCCGGAATATTATGTGGCCCGCACCGAAATCGCGCTGCTGAAGTCGGCGGCGGCGGAGATTACCGAGGGCCTTCCTCCCGGCGCCGCACTTGTCGAATTCGGAAGCGGCGCGAGTGTCAAGACCCGCCTTCTTCTCGACGGTGCGACCGATTTCCGGCTCTACGTTCCAATCGACATCAGCGAAACTGCGCTGTCGGAAGCGACCCACTCGATTCGTGAAGACTATCCGGGCCTCAATGTGTCTCCGCTGGTCGGAGACTTCACACAAAGCCTGACCCTCCCCCCGGCTGCCGCGGGCCTTCCCGTGGTCGGTTTTTTTCCAGGATCGACGATCGGAAACTTCGCCCCCTGGGAAGCCAAATCATTTCTCGAGGATGCTCGCAACCTGCTGGGACGCGGATCGTCGCTCATCGTCGGCGTCGACGTCGCGAAGTCAGCCGACGTCCTGATCCCGGCGTACGACGACGCGCAGGGAGTGACGGCCGCGTTCAACAAGAACCTCCTGACGCGCCTCAACCGCGAATTCGACGCCGAGTTCGATCTCGATGATTTCGAACACCGTGCGATCTGGAATCCGCAGGAGAGCCGGATCGAAATGCATCTAGTCAGCCTCCGCGAACAGATCGTCGGGATAAGCAACTGGGTTCTCGAATTCGGCGCCGGCGAGACCATCCATACCGAGAGTTCCTACAAGTACCGACCGGATGCTTTCCGGGAGATGGCGGAAGAGGCAGGTTGGCAAACGTCCCGCATCTGGATCAGCGAAGACCCGGCGTTCGCTATCTTCGTCCTGAAGGCCCAGGCGGGTCCGAACTCCTGATTCAAATCCATTACTGTCGCATTGGGCGGAGAGAACTGATGAGCGAACCAACGACGACGATCGCGGTATTGGCCGAGCGCGAGCCTCGCGAGCGGCGGGCCGCCATGGTTCCGTCCGATGTTCACCTGCTGAAGTCGAAGGCGCGCTTCATTGTCGAGCGAGGAGCCGGAGCGACCGCCGGCTTCTCCGACCAGGCTTACGTGGATGCCGGCGCCGAGATCGTCGATCTCACGGCGGTCTTCGCGAAGGCCGACGTCGTCTTGGCGGTGCGACCGGCCCACGATAGCGCCGCGTTGCATCCTGGCACCGTGCTGATTTCCCTTGCCGGAAGGAATTCCGATATGGCCAGCGAATTCGAGGCCCGCGGCATCGTACATCTCGCGCTCGAGCGGATGCCGCGCATCACGCGCGCACAGAGCATGGACGTGCTCTCTTCCCAGGCTTCCGTAGCCGGCTACGCAGCGGTGATGCAAGCGGCGTGCATGCTCGACGTGATTCTTCCGATGATGACTGCGGCGGCAGGGACCATCAAGCCGGCGAAGATGATCGCTCTGGGCGCCGGTGTAGCCGGCCTGCAGGCGATCGCGACGGCGCGGCGTTTGGGGGCCGTCGTGTACGGTTTCGACGTGCGCGGAGCCGCGCGCGAGCAGGTTGAGAGCCTGAGCGCGAAATTCGTGTTCCCTGAAATCAAGTTGTCGTCGGCGGAAGGCGCGGGCGGATATGCCTCCGACCAATCCGAGAACGAGCAGGCGGCGCTGCGCGACGCGCTGAGCCCGATCCTGTCCGGAATGCAGATCGTCGTGACCAGCGCCCAGATCCCGGGCCGGCCGGCACCTCTGCTGATCGACGACGCGACCATCGCCTCGATGGGGTCCGGTACGGTCATCATCGACCTGGCCGCCGAGAGCGGCGGCAACACTTCGCGCACCGTTGCGGACGAGATCGTCGTCGTCGGCGGCGTCCAGATCGCGGGCCCGACGAACCTGCCGAGCCTGGTAGCCACCGACGCGAGCCGTCTCTTCAGCGGCAACGTCCGCGCTTTGCTCGACCATCTCATCGACTCTGAAGCGGGGCTTCGGCTTCGCCCCGACGACGAAGTCACCAACGCGCTGCTCGGCGTGCGGGCTGCCGCGCTCGCGTCCGCAGCTGCCTGAACAGAGGGAGCATCATGACCACGACCGTTACCATCCAGCTCTTCGTTTTCCTGCTTGCGGGATTCGTGGGTTTCCAGACCATCAGCCGCATTCCGCCGTTGCTGCATACGCCGCTCATGGCGGCCACCAACGCCATCTCAGGCATCTCGCTGGTCGCCTCCATCGTTCTCGCCGGATATCAACAGTGCGTACTGGCGATCGCCCTCGGCACCGTCGCCGTCGCCTGCGCCGTGGCGAACGTCGTCGGAGGCTTTCTGATCACCGACCGCATGCTGGCGATGTTCAAGCGCACCGGTGGTGCGAACAAGGAGGGCACCGCTGCGGGCGTCGCGAAATCATGAGAGAGACGTTCATCCAGCTTTCGTACCTTTTCGCGGCCTTCCTGTTCATCACGGCACTTCGCGCCTAGGACGGCCTGACAGCGCACGTCGCGGCATGCAGCTCGCTGCTTTCGGGATGGTCGTTGCCATCGCCGCCACGCTCTTCCATGCGCGCATCCTCTCGTACGAGTGGATCCTGATTGGATCTGCGATCGGCGCCATCGCTGGCTATCCTCTCGGCATGTGGGTGCCGATGACTGCGATGCCGCAGCGCATCGCGCTGAGCCATGCCTTCGGCGCCCTTGCGGCCACGCTGGTGGGCGTCGGCGAATACGCGCACGGTCTCGCCGTCGGAGAACTCACGCGCGGACATGTGGACGTCGGATGCATCTAACGACGGTATTGCGGAGCGGGCAGCTCCGTATAGGATGCTGCAAAAGAAAAAATACCATTAGGACGTAACGAATCGGGGAGGCGCAATGAAATCGCCTGTTGTCAAACGGTCGATCGTCGTGGCCGGGCACAAGACCAGCGTGAGCCTTGAAGAAGCGTTCTGGATCGGCATGAAGGAGGTCTCCACTGAGCGAAACATGACGCTGTCGGAACTCGTCGCCGAGATCGACAAGTGCCGTCAACAGGGCAATTTGTCATCGGCGATACGTCTTTTCGTGCTGGCATTCTTCCGTGATCGCTCGACCGTCCCGGCTGCCTCTGAATGATCGCGCAAGGCGTTTTTTCGACGCATCATGCCTTGGCGGCGGCAGATTTCGTACCCGTATAGTCCGCGTACTGTTGTGTGTGTGGATTGTAGCGAAGGGTCGGCGAAGAGCGTCGCTCGGTCGTTAAAACCACCTTGATGGTCCATATCGAAGGACTGCTTCCCGCGTCTCTCATGACGGATCGCACCAATCCGACGACTGTCTGGCCACCGAGCTGAAGCGTCGAGATTTGGCCGCTGTACTGCGCGCGTCGCGCACGTCGGGCCTCGATCTCATCCGTAGTCTCAACGCTCTGCACCGTCACTCCCATGCGTGCGGTACGCTGAACTAATCCGCAGCGATCTAAAAATAGCAGCGCGCGGTTAACGAATGCCTGACGGGCGTACCCGCCGTCGGCAGAGATTGCATGCGCCAGACTACTGGACGCGGAAGGCATTTTCTTTTGTCGCGACCGCTATTTTCAACGGCCCTGTGCCTCTCAAGCACGTCGGCAGCGAGTGCCGGTTAATCCACTCGACAAATCACATATCTGATTTTTGGCGGCTTGTGACGCGACCTCATCCGGACTACTCACGATTGTGTACGCGAGGACACTATCGCCTTGAAGGCTTCTACCGGCGCCCCCAAACGAAGGCGCTCGGATCCGGAAAAAGGGAAATTGGGATGGGAATGCAGGGCAAAATCGCAATTGTCACCGCTGCGGCGTCAGGCACTGGAAGGGCTGGCTCGCTGCTTTTGGCCGGCAAGGGTGCGGCGGTGTGCGTAGTCGACCAGAACGAAGCGGGCGCTGAAGCTGTCGCGGACGAAATCCGGAAGGCGGGTGGTCGCGCGCTCGCGATCGGAGGCGATCTGCGGGATGACGGTATGGCCCGCGATATCGTCGCCACGACCGTGAAGGAATTCGGCGGTCTCGATCTCCTCTGGAATCACTTAGGTGTTCCAGGGCCGTCGGCGATCGAAGATCTGGAGATGGCGGGTTGGGAGTTGACGATCGATCTAAACCTTCGCTCCCAACTCCTCACCACTATCGCGGCGCTGCCGCAAATGAAGGCGCGGGGGGGCGGCAGTATTCTCTTCACTTCGTCAACTTCCGGTCTTTCCGGATCGCCGTGGAGCCCGACGTACTCCGCCGCAAAGGCGGGCGTCATCGGTCTCGCTCGCAGTCTCGCGAAGCGTTACGCGAGCCAGGGAATCCGCGTGAACGCTATCTGCCCCGGTCCAATTGACACGCCCATGTTACGAGTATTCGTGAACCGTCCGGACCAGCCCGGCAGTAAGGAGGCTGACGTCGACGCCCTCGTCAGGAAGGCGGCCGCGTTAACTCCGATGGGCAGAGCGGCCCGTCCGGAGGAGATCGCTCAGGCTGCCGTGTTCTTGTTGTCGGATAAGGCCTCGTTCGTCACCGGCATCGCGATGCCGGTCGATGGCGGGCTGCTCGCCTGACCAAGCCGAAAAACCAAGCACGTCGCCTGTCAACGTGCGTGCTTGGTTTCGAGCGCGGCGACAGCGTCGCGGATCAAGGTGACGATCTTTGTCTCGGCGTTCGTTAGTTTCTCAAGGTCGCCGGCGACGGACAGCGCGATCTCTTCGTGATCGCCCGTGAGGGAAGAGGGTAACTTCATCGCTATCGATCCGGCACCTTGCGTCACCAGGCCGCGCGAGAACGAGTAGCCCTGCCTCGTCGCCTCATCAAGGCGCTCGAGGACTTGCGCGGCCTTTATCTGCCTAACGAATGGATCGTCCTCGGCCCGGGTCCTCCGGATCAGCGCCTTCACGTCCCCTTGAGGTTTACTGGCGAGGAGGGCCATCCCCGATGCGCTCCACACTGCATAGCGCCGGATGGCGAGCGTGATGCGGGCGACGGCCGGATCGCGTGATTGTATCGTGTACATGTAGCGGACGTGGATGTCGTTCCGGGTCGAGAGGCTGACCGCGTGGCCGGTCTCGTTCGCAAGGCCTTCGATCATGCTGACCATCGACCCGTCGCGAAACGGCCCGTCTTCGAGCCAAGCGCCCAGCATCGCGACGCGCAGCGTTGGTTGGAAGGTGTGCGTGGCGTAGTCAAAATCGAGGTAGCCGAGACGCACCATGCTGTTGAGCAGCGCTGACGCGGACGATTGCGGCAGGCCGAGGCGGTCGGCGATCTCGTTTGCGCGCGCCCGGCGCCGCACCTCGACGAAAAATTCGATCACCCGCAACGTGCGGGCGGCAGATTTGACGGCGGCGGGGAGTTTGCTCTCGACATCCTTGGCAGTCTCGATCGAGGACCAGAAGTTCGACTTGGACAACGTGTTCTCCAGCAAGATACGGCGTTATCGCCGTCGAGGTTCAGGCGGGCAAATGGCCGCAAGCGCATCATTCGCGCGATTCCCGAGGTTCTAGTGGTCGGTCGGAGCCTGCTGCTGCCCCGACATCCATATCACGAATGTGATTTTGCCTGGGAGGGGCGCCGACCCGCTGGCGCGATCTTCCAATGTGGCCAATATCCCGCTGGGGCGACTCCTGTTGCCGCGTAAATGAATGAAGCCGCCAAGATGGCTCATAGGGAGGATTGATCGATGACGTTCAACCGTCGTGGCTTCTTGATGGCTGGCGCCGCCTTCGCCGCTGGACTACCGATCGCGGCTTTCCCCGTCCGGAAATCCTTCGGCCAATCCCCGGCTATCATCAAAATCGGCGTCATCACCGATCTGTCTGGCGTCTATCGGGACGTCCAAGGACCGGGCAGCGTCGCCTGCGCCAAGCTCGCTGCGTCGGAATTCATGCAGCAAAATCCCGATATCAAGGTCGAAGTCATTTCGGCAGATCATCAAAACAAGGCCGACATCGGGGTCGGCATCATTCGGGAGTGGTTCGACCGGCAGGGCGTCGACGTCATCACGGACGTCGGAAACAGCGCTGTCGCCGCCGGGGCGCGGACCTTGCTCGAAGGCAAGGACAAGGTCGCCATCGTGACGTCGGCGGGAAGCTCGGACCTGACAGGGAAGGGCTGCAGCCCGCATCTACTTCATTGGGGATGGGACACATGGTGTCTGTCGCACTCCACGGCGACCGCGATGACCAATCTCGGCAATAAGAAGTGGTTCTTCGTAACGGTCGACTATTCGCTTGGCAAAATATTGCAGGCCGACGCGACGCGTTTCATTGAGGCCGCTGGCGGTCAGGTCGTCGGATCAGTCGCCCATCCGATCGGAACGTCGGACTTCTCCTCGTTCTTGCTTCAGGCCCAGGCCGCCAAACCAGACGTGATCGCCTTTGCAAACGGAGGCAGCGATCTGATCGGAGCCGTCAAGCAGGCCCAAGAGTTCGGCATCGAAGATGCCGGCATCAAGCTCGCATCGATGGGGGGCTTCATCAACGACATCGTCGGAATGGGGTTGCCCGCCGCAAAGGGACTTTCTCTGACCGAGACGTTCTATTGGGACCTCAACGACCGCACACGCGCCTTCGCCAAGCGTCTGCAGCCGGTCGCTCCCGAAGGGCTGCTCCCTAACATGAATCACACCGGCAATTATTCCGGCGTCGTGCACTATCTCAAGGCAGTGAAGGAATTGGGAGTGCAGCGCGCCAAGGCATCGGGACGCGAGGTCGTCCAACTGATGAAGAAAATGCCGACGGACGACGATTGCTTCGGTGTAGGTAGCATCCGCGACGACGGCCGCAAAATTCATCCAGCCTACTTGTTCACGGTGAAGTCGCCCGCCGAAAGCAAGTACAGGGGCGATATATTCGCGCTGCGCTCGACCATTGTGGCCGAGTCCGCATTTCGGCCGATCGACCAGGGCGGCTGTTCGCTTGTTAAGATGTGACGGTCGGCGTAGCCAATTTCAGGGCGCGTGCATTGAAGAAGGATCGCGGCGCGAACTGGCTTACCACGTGAGCGTACCCGGCGCGCTCTTGAACGGGCCGAAGATCGCGACATGATCTTTCCGCCGTCGAAATCGGCTTCTTGGGACAGAACGCATTCGTCGCAGCCTCAGCATTCGTCTACGCGCGAAGCGAGCAATGCGAGATAGCCGTGGATCGTACGAAACGGCGTCGGCGGGATTCGATTCTTTGCCTTAGTGGCGTTCGCCTTGTCTCTCCCCGTCGCAGTCTAGACGGTTTTTGATTTTTGGTGGACGTCGATTTCGACCCGATCGTCCCAAACAACAACCGTCCGCCTCATTTTGTTGACCACCGCTTGGAATTGACCGCGACGGCTTTAAAGGCGTGTTCGGCACCTTTCTCGGTCTCATAGGTCTCAGCTTCCCGTGCAGCGTCAATGAAGCGCTTGGACTGCCCCGGGTTGTCGTGACCTAGGGCCTTCCCGGCTTCCTTAGATCCAGGGTCGACCGTCATTCAGCGGATGTTTCCGCCGCGCTCGAGCCCATCACGGTACCCTTTCGCTTCCTATGATAGGGACCCGCACTTGGTCTTGCGAGAATTTAATGGCAGTTTCGTCGGCTTCGACCGTCTTGCCAGCGCCGCTCAGATGGTCAACCCTCCCGGGGGCCATAGCGAAGCGGATGCGATGGCCAAGGTGCCACGCGGTTTTCATGCCGCACCCAAGGGCCTGCTGAAGCTGGCGGGTAGAGATGCCTTTCTTGCTGCTGCAAAGCAGGTGGATGGCCTGTAGCCAGAGCCGCAGGGGAAGGTGGCTGTTCTCGAAAATCGTACCAATCCGCACCGAGAACGGCTTACGGCAGACATAGCACTTGCGCAGGCCAACCCGAGTGGTCTTGCCCTTGAGGCGGCCGATCCTGTCGCCGCTGGTTCCGCAATGCGGACATACGGGACCGTTGGGCCAAAGCTGCTTTTCGATGTAATCGAGGGCCGCTTCCTCATTGTGAAATCGAAGGTCGGAAAGAACAGACATCGCCATTGCTTAGCTCTAGGGGCTCATACAGAATCAAATTTCACTGGGTATGAAGTGAACATCGCGGGTTGTTCATCATGTTCTCCGATCGGGTTGGTGGCCTGTGTTAGAATGCGCGGGCTTCCCGCCCTTGGTCATTCGTCTGGAGAGGGCCGCCCGATGACGACGAGAGCGATCGCTGCGATGCTGATGGCCGCGATAGCGGCCGCACCGAAGTCGATTGCAACGCGCAGCCCCCAAGCATTTGCGACCAATCCCAAGAGGAACGCGACGGCTCCCTGGACGAAGTAAGCGACGAGATAGAAGGCGGACAGCGAAGCCGCCCGATGCCGGTCCGGCGCAGCGGCGTTGATCAGCGTGAGGCCGCCCATGAACGTCAGGCTGTAGGCAACGCCAGAGACTGCTATGGCGGTCAGGAACATCGCGAGTGAATGCATCGCTGTCGCGAACGTGAGCAAAGACATGGACAAGGCGGTCACGATGCCGCCCACGATGACGGCGGCCGTTGCCGGCAATCGCTTCGCCTGGAGGCCGAACGCTCCGGACGAGACCGCGAATAGAGAGATCGCGGCCCCGTTGACAAGCGCATTGGATGACCCGATCAGGTCATGCGCCGTCTGGGCCCCCAGCGACAAGATCAGGGACCCGATCGTGTAGCCCGCTGCGGCCGCTGCAGCGGAAGCCGCAAAGACGGTACGGATGCCGGGCGGCACGAACGGCAGCCGAGGGCTCCATCGTCCAGACGCCAGGACCGAAGACTGCCGCGGCATCAGCCAAGTTCCGACCAGAAGCAGCGCGATGTATGCGAAGAGTACCCAGAAGTTCAGGCGCGTTGGGAAAGGCGCGTACTGGACGAGCGCGCCGCCGATGAGAGTCGCGGCCCCGAACCCGACCGCCTGCGCTGCCGCAGTGATGAAGTTCGCCCGATGAAGTTGCCCGGCAGGACTGAATTCGACGACTGCGGCGGTCGCGGGGCTCGCTGACAGTCCGACGCCGATCCCCATCCATATCCGGCCCGCGAATAGCCACGGCACGCTCGGCGCGATAGCGAAAAGCAGTACGCCGATGAGTGAGGCGGCGAGCCCGAGGAGCATTGTCTCCCGCCGGCCGATATAGTCGGAGACGTCTCCGAGAAAAACGAGGACGGCGACGACGACGATCGGATAGACCGAAAAGATAGCAGTCGTCGTCGCGAAACTCAGATGCCATTCGGCGGCATAGAGAGGATAGGTCACCGCCGGCGCAGCGCTCGTCCACAGCGTATGGCTGACCACGCCTGCGGCCACCCAGAAGCTCGCGGTATAGCCGGGCGAAGCCGAAGAACGCGTCATTGGACCGACCCCTCGCGTGAAGCGCGCTTCGCCGCTCCGGAAGCTTTATACGCCATGATGCTTGAAAGCGCGGAGCGCTCGCCGGGATACTCGCGGCTAAAGCGGACGGGAAGGAACGACATGCTATTTAGGGCCATCAGCGGGCCCCGACCGAAAACGCCCGCGGGCGCTGCCGAGTCCCGTCAGATGTCCTGGAAGTGGATCGAGCCGCTGATCGCGGAGGGCCAGCGTGCGGCCCGTCCATGCGAAGGCCGCACGCGGCCCGGTCGTTCTCTTCGGAGCCGACAGCAACGAGGCGCTGCACCGGAACCTGAACGAATGGGCCGCCACATACCGCCGCGCTTCGATAGACATGCGTTGATAGAGCCGGCCGCCGCGAAGACGTCTCTCGCCGGTCAGGCCGGCAAGGCCCAGCAGGTCCCGGCGCAATAGCGCAGGCGGTCCCGGCGCATTGACGCAGCGCGCTATCGCCGGTGTCGCCATCAGACCACGCCTAACGGGCGACTGACTTTGTCCGGATGCTTCTTGACGAGATAGCGCTGCTTTCCGGTCATGACGAGATCTCGCGTCTGGTTATAAACGGTCGTCGCCATTCCGACGACGCCGGTGCTTCTATTTGGCGCCAGTTCTTCGATCTCCAGGGCGGCATAGAGCGTGTCGCCGACGTAGACGGGGTGAAGGAATTTCGACGACTGCTCAAGAAACCCGACCAGGCTGTCCTCGACCATAAACGGAAATTCGCCGGCCCCGGCTGCCGTTTGGATCAGGATCTGATATCCGTGCGCGAGCATGTGCGGCATGCCACGGAGGCGGCAGTATTCGACGTCGTAGTGGACCGGGTGGTTGTCACCACTGGCCGACTGGAACGCGAGGAACAGCGCATCCGTCATCGTCCTGCTGGGAATGACGAAGCGTTCGCCAATCTTGAAGTCGTCGAACCATCTCGTTTGATAACGGACGTGCTTGGCGGGATCGAATTCGCTCGTCATGACTGATGTCCAAAGCTGCCGCCGGCAGGAACCGGCGATCCTGCGCTTCTAGGCGCGGGCCCTACGCTTCTCTTGCGCTTCCAGGAAATGGCGCATCTTCGACTGCGGCTCGTCGGTGTCGTAGGCAGCCGCGAACGAGTCGATGCCCGCAGCGACCGCGGCCCTCAATGGCAGGTCCTCCCAGGAGCGTATCAGCGACTTCTGGAGCCTGACCGCGGCGGGAGCCGATGTAAGTGTTTGCCCGACCCAATTTTGAATAGCCTCGTCGAGCCGGTCGCGCGGTGTCACGCGTTCGACGAAATTCCATTCGAGCGCCTGGGCCGCATCGAAGTTCTCGCCGAGCAGCAGCATCTGCCGCGTGCGCCCCCATCCGACTAGCATCGGGAGCAGGGCGGCCTCGACGACGGATGGGATGCCCAGCTTGACCTCGGGCATGCCGAAGATAGCGTTTTCCGAGGCGATACGCAGATCGCAGGAGGCGGCCATCTCGAGGCCAGCCCCGAAGGTAAAGCCCTGAATGCGGGCAATGGTGGGGACCGGGATGGCCCTGACCGCCGCGCAGCAGGCATGCACGCGGGAGATGAACGCCCGTGCACCGGCGCCGTCCCGGATACGGCCCATCTCCTTGATGTCGGCGCCACCGATGAAGGCCTTGTCGCCTTCGCCGGTCAATACGACGGCTCGAAGCTCGCGGTTTTGGGCAAGGGCGTCCATCTCCTCGACGAATTCGGCCATCAGCGCGCTGTTCATCGTGTTCAGACGGCGGGCGTTGCTGATCGTCACCGTGGCGACGACGCCTTCGAGGAACTCGTCGAGCTTTACCCGGATCTGCCGGTCGTCTGCGTTCGTCATGTCGAAATTTCCTTATGCGATAGGAGTGGCTGCGGCGAGCACGATGCGTTGCGCGACGAGTTCGTCGATTGCTTGGTCGGTCAGGCCCATGCTGCGGCACACCTCGCGCGACATCTGCCCAAGACCTTGTGGCGTCGATCTGACTGAGCCAGGGGTCCTGCTCATTTTGATTGGGATGCCGAGCGCTCTGTATTTTCCGTCCTCAACAATCATGTTCCGATGCGCCGTATGCGGCGCGGCCAGTACATCGCCGACGTCAAGCACCGGCCCAGCCGGGATGCCGTTATCCAAGAGCGTCTTGCTGAGTTCTTCGGCGCGATGGAGGAGCAGTACGGATTGCAGGAGGTCGTGCAGGGCCGACCTGTTCACGACCCGCAACGCGTTCGTTTTAAACCGCTCGTCGGTCAGAAGTTCCTCGCAACCCAGCAGTCGGCACGCCATGACGAACTGATTGTCGTTGCCGACGCCTAGGAATATCGGTCCCGATGACGTCGAGAACTGTTCGTAGGGCGCGATGCTGGGATGAAGGTTGCCGGTGCGGCGTGGCTCGATATTGGCCTGCAGAAGACCTGCGGCGTGCGGATGCAGATAGGTCAATGCGCAGTCGTACAGACTGACGTCCAGTTTCTGTCCGCGTCCGGATCGTTCCCGCTCATAGGCCGCCATCATGATAGCGATAGCTGCGTTCAGGCCGGTGCCGATGTCGACGATCGACATTCCGACGCGGGTCGGTTCGCCGTCCGGCTGGCCGTTGACGCTCATGCATCCGGCCATGGCCTGCACAACGGAGTCGTAGCCGGGCATGCCGCCCAAGGGGCCCGTCTCGCCGAAACCCGAGATGTGACAGTATATCAACCTCGGGAAGCGGACGGATAGCACCTCGCCGAATCCAATCCCCCAGCGCTCGAGTGTGCCGGGCTTGAAGTTGTGCAGCAGCACGTCGGCATCGCCGAGCAGGCCCAAAAGCACGGCGCGTCCGTCTGCCCGCGAAAGGTCGAGCGCCATGTTCGTCTTGTTGCGGTTCACGCCGCTGAAGTAGGCACTCTCGCTCGCCGAAAAGGGGCCCCACGAGCGGGTCTCGTCGCCGTTCGGGGGCTCGATTTTGATCACGTCGGCGCCATGATCTCCGAGAATCTGTGCGCAGAATGGCCCCGCCAAAACCCTCGACAGATCAATGACTTTCAGGCCGGCAAGGGCACCTTGGGAAAACTCATTCAACGCAGAACCTCTCGAACGGTTTACATCTTTGTGATTTCGAAGTTTCATTATGCAGAATTTAATGCTCGTTTTTTATAAGTCAAGCTGCTACAGCGTTTCTGGATCCGGCGCTGCGATCGGAGAAAAAGTCGCATGCGGCGCTGTTGCACAGGGAGTTTGAAATGTCGGGAAGGCTTGCGGGAAAGCGCGTAGTTGTCACTGATGTCAACGAGTACAACGGCGCCGACATCGTCGCGCTGTTCAGGGAAGAGGGCGCGGAAGTCATCGCGGACGAGCGGGACCTGACCAAGCCTACCGCGGCCGACGATCTGATCAGGGAAGCCGGCCGCGTCGACATCCTGATCGCGAACCTCGCGACGAAATTCGATTTCGCTCCCGCCGTCGACCAGCCCGACGACGAGATGGAGCGCCTCATGAACGCGATCTTCTATCCGCTCCATCGGCTCACGCGCGCGGTGCTACCGCAGATGCTTGAACGGAAGAGCGGTAAGATCGTCATCGTCGGCAGTTCGGCCAGCGTGAAGGGCCGCAAGGGCGGAGTGGCGCTGTACGGCGCCGCCCGCGGCGCGCAGCATGCCTACATGCGCAACCTTGCGATGGAGGTCGCTCCACACATCCAGGTCAATGCGACGGCGCAGACCTATGTCGACAACCTCACCTACTGGCCTCTGGCGTACCGCGAGACCGAAGAATTCCGGCAGCGGCTTGCCGAGGTTCCCGCAGCGCGTCTTGGCACCGGGCGCGAACTCGCGCAGGCGGTGCTTTTTCTCGCCGGGCCGGAAAGCGATTTCTTCTACGGCCACATCCTTCCGTTCGCGGGCGGCTGGATAACCAGCTGAAGGGCGACGCATTCCGGCGACGGCCCGACACGCAATTCATGTTCTTCAGGAAATCGAAGATGCTGCCTTTGGATGGAATAAAGGTCGTGGCCGTCGAGCAGGCGGTCGCCGCACCCTTCTGTACCTCGCGCCTAGCGGATGCCGGGGCGACGGTCATCAAGATCGAGCGGCCGGAAGGGGACTTCGCGCGGGGGTACGATGCCGCCGCAAACGGACAGAGCAGCTACTTCGTCTGGCTGAACCGAGGCAAGAAATCCGTCGCGATCGATCTCGCGACCGCCGAGGGCGTGAGCGCCCTCGAGTCCCTCATCGCCGATGCGGACGTCCTCGTCCAAAATCTGAAGCCAGGCGCCATGGACCGGCTCGGCTTTTCCAGAGAACGGCTGCGAGCCGAATACCCTTCCTTGGTGAGTTGCACCATCAGCGGATACGGCGATGACGGTCCTCTTGCCGGCCGAAAAGCGTACGATCTGCTGATCCAAGCCGAAAGCGGTCTGGCGTCGATCACCGGCAGCCCGGAGGCGCCCGCCCGCGTCGGACTTTCGATCGTCGATATCGCGACCGGGGCGACTGCTCATGCCGCGATACTAGAGGCCCTGATTGCGCGTTCCCGCAGCGGCCAGGGAGCCGACCTGCGGATTTCCATGTTCGACGTCATGGCGGACTGGTTGACGGTGCCGCTCCTGAACACTGAAGCGGGGAACCCTCCGCCGCGGATGGGTCTTGCCCATGCGTCGATTGCTCCTTACGGCGTCTTCCATTCAAAGGACGCGCATGACGTTCTGATCGCCATCCAGAACGAGCGGGAATGGAAACTATTCTGCAGCGCGATGGACAGGGCCGATCTCGCCACCGATCCGCGGTTCGGCAGCGGTGTCGAGCGCGTTCGCAACAGAAGGCTCACCGACGGCGCCGTCGCGAGTATCTTCTCCGAACTTTCGCGCGACGAACTCGTCCGGCGCCTTATGTCGGCGGACATTGCATTCGCCGAAGTGAACACGATGGAAGGCCTTTCGGTCCACCCGCACCTTCGACGGATCTCGGTAATGACGCCCGCCGGGCCTGTCGCGTTGCCGGCGCCCGGCACCGTCGTCGTCGGCGAGCAGCGAAGATACGGCGCCGTTCCGTCGATTGACGAGCACCGCGGCCAGATCGCCGAGTCGACGCTGGTGGGCGGCCGCCGTACCGATCCACCAAAAGTTTCGGTACTCGGGGGAGCGGTGACATGAGCCTGAGCGTCAGAAATGTCTCCATCCATTTCGGCGGCGTCCTCGCAGTCGACGGCATGTCGATCGATGTCGCGCCCGGCGAGATCGTTGGTCTGATCGGCCCGAACGGAGCCGGCAAGACCACCTTCATCAATTGCGTCGCGGGCTCCTACCGACCGCAGCAGGGGACGGCGGAGTGGGAGGGCAAGAACCTGATGGGCCGCGCCCCGCACGAGGTCATCCGACGAGGAGTTGTGCGGACGTTCCAGAACGTCGCGTCGCTCCATGATCTTACGGTGTTGGACATCGTTAAATTGGGGTCGTCCATGCGCGCGGATGCGACCACCGGCCGGCGCGTCGCCGCTATGCTGAGGTCCGAACGCCACCGTGACGCCGAGCTCATCGAGACGATACTGCGTCCGCTTCGACTGGCCGACTTCGCCGAGAAACTTCTCCAGAGTCTTCCGTACGGATTGCGTAAGGCGGTGGACCTCGCGCGCGCGCTCGCCGCGGGCCCGAAGATGCTCCTGCTCGACGAGCCCGTCGCAGGACTGACGGCCCAGGAAGGGATGCTCATGTCGGAGGTGATCCGCGATGTGCGGGCGCGGACCGGCTGCGGGGTGATTATGGTCGAACACAAGATGGACGTCGTCAACGCGACTTGCGACCGCATCGTCGTCATGGCGGCCGGAGCGAAGATATTCGAAGGATCGCCGCGAGAAGTGCAGGTCGATCCGGAAGTCCGTCGCGTCTATCTGGGAGAGCCTTGATGCTTTTACTTCAGCTAAGCACTGCCGGAATCGCGATCGGTAGCGTGTATGCTCTCGTCGCGATCGGCATCGTCCTCATCTATAAGTGCTCCGGGGTCGTCAACTTTGCGCAGGGCGCCTTTGTGATGCTCGGCGCATACCTGACCTACGGTTTCACCAAGCTCGGAGTGCCCGCCCATGGCGCGGTAGTCTGCTCGATGGCGACGATGGCCGTCGTCGGAGTACTCACCGAGCGTCTCGTCCTGCGGCCGCTGCTCAAGGCGCCTGTGGTTGCGATCATGGCGGTGACCCTCGGCGTCCTCATATTCCTGCGCGCGATCTGCCTGATCTTCTGGGGGCCCGACCGGATCGCGGCTCCGAAACTTTTTCCGGAGGGTGCGGTCGACATCTTCGGTGTATTCATCACCTACAACTATCTCGCCGCCTTCGCGCTTTCGATTTGTCTGAGCCTAGCGTTCCTGGCATTCTACCAGTTCACGTCCGTCGGCCTCATGCAGCGGTGCACCGCAGACAACCGGCAGGCCGCGCTCGCCATTGGTATTCGTACGAGCAGCCAGACCGCTCTCGCGTGGTCCATGTCTTCCGCACTGGCCGCCTTGGGCGGGACGCTCTTAGCGACGCTCAACGGGTTGTCTCTCGGACTCGCTGACATCGGTCTGATCGCGTTTCCCGTTATCGTCCTCGGAGGACTCACCAGCCTTGCAGGGGCGCTCGTCGCCGGATTGCTGCTCGGTGTCCTACAAGCGTTCAGCGACGGCGTCCTGACGCCCGCATTCGAAGACTTTCTGCGCGCTTACACCAACATCTATTCGGCGGGCGCCCTGCAGCAAGTCGTGCCATATATTCTCCTGGTCATCGTCCTTCTCGTCCGTCCACAGGGAATCTTCGGCCGCCGCGGTACCGAGAGGCTATGATGAAGATCGCCCGGAACCCATTGGTCGTCGCTGCGCTATCTGCGGCTTTGGCAATCCTTCTGACACTCGGACTCGGACGCTTCGGCGCGTACATGGTGCACGCCGTCGCGATCGCGTCGATTGGCGCCCTGTCGCTTAACCTCCTCACAGGTTTCTGCGGGCAAATTAACTTCGCGCAGGCGGCACTGCTGGGCATCGGCGCCTACACGGCTGGCGTCGCGGGCAATGCAGGCTGGGATATACTCGCGCTCCCTGCGGCAGGAGCAGCTTCGCTGGCCGCCAGCGTGCTCATCGGACTTCCGGCGCTGCGTCTTAAAGGACTTTACTTCGCGATCGCAACGCTCGCCGCGCAGTTCATCCTGGACTATCTGTTCAAGTTCGCCGAGCCGATCACGCACGGCGTTTCCGGCCTCGTCATAGAGCCGATGACATTGTTCGGCCATCCGATCCAATCGGACCAAGGCTACGCGGCCATCGCGATCGTCGTCGTTGCGATCACCTGGCTGACGCTGTCCTGGATTCGGCGGACTGACCTCGGCCGCGCCTTTCTCGTCGTCCGCGAGAACGAGGTTGTCGCGCAGGGCATGGGAATCAACGTCGCACGCACAAAGATGCTCGCATTCCTGATCAGCGGCTTTTTCGCCGGAATCGCCGGCGGACTGATGGGATTCACGGCCCGCCTCGCACATCCGGAAGCGTTCGGGCTGTCGCTTTCGGTCGACTACGTCGCGATGATCATCGTCGGCGGGCTGGGCTCGCTGCCGGGCTCTTTGCTCGGTGCGGCGTTCGTCACGCTGCTTCCCGAAGCGATCCAGCGCGTCGGCGAAGCCTTCAACATTGCCGACCTGCTTGCCGCGGTCCGTGAGATGTCATTCGGCCTGCTCATCATCGTCTTCCTCATCTTCGAGCCGCGGGGACTGTCCGCGCTCGTGATGAAGCTCTACGGCCGGGTTCGGCTGTCGCGCGGACCTTCCGAACGGCCGCAAGACTCGGTCCCGTTCGAGACCAAACTTCAACCCAACGAAATCAAATGACCATAGGGAAGGAAATTGCCATGAAGAAGCTACTGGTTGCCGCGCTCGCCGCAGCGGGAATCGCGGCCGCGTCGCCCGCCTCGGCCGGAGACATCACGGTCTGCATTTGGGGATCGCTCACCGGTCCGGATACGTCGGTCAACGGAGTGGTCTACGGGCCGCGAGATTATTTCGAGCATCTCAACCAGACGAAGGGCGGAATCGCCGGCAACAAGGTCAAGGTCTTGCTGCTTGACGGGCGCTACAAGCTGGACGAGGAGCTTAAGCTCTACCGGCGATGCGTCGATCAGGAGCAAGCGGTGTTCGTCAGCGGTTGGTCCACGGGCGCAGCCAAAGCGCTGCGCAGTCAGATCGCGCAGGACAAGGTTCCGTTCCTGACGCAAAGCTGCGCAAGCGAAGTCCTTGATCCGGAAAAGCTGCCCTACATGTTCCTCGCCGGCCCGACCTACGAGCAGCAGATGATCATTGCGATCCGCGAGCTCGCAAAAAGCGGGAAGAAGAACCTCATCATCATGATTCCCGATAACGAGTACGGGCGAGGCCCGACCAATGTGGTCAGACAGTCGGGCATAATCCAAAAGTTGGGCGTCAATCTCGTCGACGTGATCGAATTCCCTTTCGATGCGCAGGACATAACCGCGCAGATGATCCGGGCGAAAGCGAAGAATCCCGACATGATCTACGTGCAGGGAAGTGCGCCGCAGGCGTTAGCCGTGCTGCGCGATGCCGCGAAGGTCGGGCTCCCCGCACAGAAATTCGTCGGCAACATGTTCGCGCTGAGTCCGACGATTCCTGAACAACTCGGCGCATCCGTCGAAGGCTTCCGCGCCATCCAAGCCTATTCCGACTACGGCAGCGACATCCCGGCGATGGCAGAGATCAAGGCGTTCAAAGCGAAGAACGAGGTGGCGAAGCAGGACGTGTACTATATGCGGGGGTGGCTCGAAGGCGCGGTTATGGCGAAGGCGATCGAGAACGCCATCGCCAAGAACGGCGGAAAGGTCCCCTCCGACATCGGAGTATTCCGTCAAGGCGTCCGAGACCAGATGGAACAACTGAAGGACGTGGACGTCGGCGGAATCGTGCCTCCGGTCAACTACGCCAACCACCAGGGTTCGACACAGGCCCGGATGGCTGAAATCCGAAGCGGGCAGTATGTCGCCCTGGGCGAGTGGATCGACGCCCAGTAAGGCCGCAGAGAGGACAGCGCGATGCTTTTCGTGAAAGGCGTTTCAGCAAATTACGACGGCGCGATCGTCGCTCTCGAGCAGGTCGACATGAAGATCCTCGAAGGAGGGATTGTCGCGCTTCTCGGACCGAACGGTGCGGGCAAAACCACCCTTCTCAAGGCGATAGCGGGAATGCTGCAGTTCGAACGTGGCGAGGTCGTCGCGGGGGACATCCTTTTCAGGGATGTTTCCCTTTTGAATTGCCATCCCGCAGACGTGTCGCGACGAGGGATCGCGCTGGTCCAGGACGGCCGGCAGTGTTTCCGCGAACTCACAATCGAAGAAAATCTGCGCGCGGCGACGTTCGTCCATCCCAAAGGAGCGAGCCAACGGCTCGACATGGTGCTCGGCTACTTTCCCTTCCTCAAGGGCATGATGGGGCGCCATGCCGGACTGCTTTCGGGCGGCCAGCTGCAGATGCTGGTGATCGGCATGGCGATAATGTGCAACCCGAAGCTTCTCATGCTCGACGAACCAAGCCTCGGGCTTTCTCCGGTGATGGTGCAGGCTGTTTTCGACGCCGTCGAACGAATGCATCGCGACCTCAACATGACCGTCATCGTCGCTGAACAAACCGTTCCGCGGCTGCTCAAGATCGCTACCGACGTCTACGTGCTCTCGCGGGGGCGGGTCGCCATGCACGTGCTTCCGGAAGAGATAACCGAGGAAGCGATGCATCGCGTCTATCTGAACTGAGAACTCGCTGCAGCGAAGATCGAGACTTCCGTCTGTAAAACGTATCCAAGGATCAAACACCATGAACATGAACGTCAAGCTGCCGGCCGCGAAAGGCATCTTCATCAACAACGAATGGCGCACCTGCGATTCAAACGAGACGCTTCCTGTCCTGGCGCCGGCGACCGGAGAGGTCATCGGAGCCATCGCGGCGGGCAACGCCCGGGACATCGATACCGCCGTTGCGGCCGCCCGCTATGCCTTCGAAGAAGGGGCCTGGGGCCGCCTGACCGCAACCGAACGCGGCCGTCTCATCATGCGGCTCGCCAGGCTGGTGGAAGATAATTCCGACGAACTCGCAAAGCTCGAGGCTATGGACACGGGGAAGCCGATGAAGCAGGCGAGAGCTGACGTGACGGCCGTTGCTCGCTACTTCGAATTCTACGGCACGGCGGCCGACAAGGTGCGTGGAGAGACCGTGCCGTTCATCGACGGCTATCTCGCAATGACCATATACGAGCCGTACGGCGTGACGGGCCACATTATCCCCTGGAACTACCCGGGCCAGATGTTCGGAAGAAGCGTCACTCCGTCGCTGGCGATGGGCAACGCGGTCGTAGTGAAGCCAGCAGAGGAAGCCTGCCTAGTACCTCTCCGTTTGGCCGAACTCGCCGCAGAGGCGGGATTTCCGGCGGGGGCGATCAACGTCGTACCCGGCATCGGCGAGGAGGCCGGCGCAGCGCTTTCGGGACATCCCGGCATCGACTTCCTTTCCTTCACCGGCAGCGCGGAAGTCGGCAGTCTGGTGCAGACGGCTGCGGCAAAAAACCATATCCCCTGCACGCTCGAACTCGGCGGCAAGTCCCCTCAGATCGTCTTCGCCGACGCCGATATGGACGCAGCGCTGGCATCGGTCGTCGGAGCCAGTGTCCAGAATGCCGGCCAAACCTGCTCGGCAGGTTCGCGGGTGCTCGTCCAGCGCAGCATCTGGGACGAATTCCTTCAGAGCCTGAAGTCGCGATTCGAACTTCTTCAGGCGGGATCGCCAGAGGCCGACCTCGATCTTGGTCCGGTCATCAGCGCAACGCAGAAGCGCCGTGTCGAGGGCATGATAACAAGGGCGCAGGCGGCGGGCGCAAAAATCTTTGCTCAGGGGAAGATCGCGCCGGGCGCTCCGAAGGAGGGCTTCTACATTGCCCCGATGATCCTCGAGAACGTCGCCCGCGATTCCGAGATGGCGCTGCAGGAAGTTTTCGGTCCCGTCCTCACGGCTCTTCCGTTCGAGGACGAGGCGGACGCGATCAGGCTGGCCAACGGGACCGAATACGGGCTCACGGCCGGCGTCTGGTCTGCGGACGGATCGCGAAACCTGCGCATCGCGAAGAAGGTCCGCGTGGGACAGATCTACGTCAACGGGTACGGATCCGGAGGCGGGGTTGAACTCCCGTTCGGCGGCCGCAAGAAGTCCGGTCATGGACGCGAGAAGGGAATGGACGCGCTTTACGAGATGTCCGCGCTGAAGACCATCGTCGTGCGGCATGGCTGAGCGGCACGCACCCACACATTTCTGCCATCCGACGGGGTTGCCGCCACGCTCCAGAAAGCAATCAGCGCTGCGGGCATCGTCCTGCGGATCGGAGCACGTGCTCCAAATAATGAAGAGAGGGTCTGCATATGCCGCTAACGGGGATCAAGGTCGTGGAAGCGTGTTCACACGTGGCCGGGCCGGTGACGGGAACTATCTTCGGAGACTTGGGCGCCGACGTCATCAAGGTAGAAAAGCCGAACGGCGGCGACGACGCCAGGATCGCTGAAGTTCCGGTGTGGAATGGCCAAGGTTCTCTCTTCCAAGCCATCAACCGCAACAAGCGCTCGATCACGGTTGACCTGCGCCGTCCGGAAGAACTCGCCGCCCTCAAGAGGCTCGTGACCGAGGCCGACGTCTTCGTGCACAACATGCGCCCAGGCGTCGCGGAGTCCATCGGACTGTCGAGTGCCGAGGCCCTCGCGGCAAATCCGCGCCTTATCTATTGCGCGATAGGCGCATATGGAATGAAGGGGCCCTGGAAAGGCCGAAGCGGATACGACGGCCTTGCACAGGCGCTTTCGAGCCAGATGGACGGCAACGGCGAACCCAACGGCGAACCGCTGCTCGTCGCGGACTGGACCGTCGACAAGGGGGCGGGAATGTGGGCGGCCATCGCCGCGCTTGGTGCGCTATTCCGGCGGGAAACCACCGGTAAAGGAGCCGTTGTCGAGACCTCTCTTCTTGAGGCATCGCTGTTTTCGCGTGACAGCGCTTTCGCCTCCTACCTCGCGAGCGGAAAGATGGGAGGGCGACCGGGCAATTCCTCGCCACATGCGGTGCCCTACGGCGTATTTCAGACGGCGGATCGCCCGATGCTGCTCGGATGCGCCGGGGACGGACTTTTTGCGACTCTCTCCAAGCTGCTGGGTCACGCCGAATGGATGGAAAATCCCCGCTACGCCACGAACTCGGCACGTGTCGCGAACCGCGCTGAGGTCATGCAGATAATCTCGGAGGCGTTGGCCGGCCGTCGGCGCGACGAATGGATCGAGCTGCTCGGAGATAACCGCATTCCTTGCGCGCCGATCCTCGACACCGCCGAAGCCTTTGCCCATCCCCAAGTCCAAGCGCTTGGTATCTTCCAGTCCCCGCCGGGACTAGACATGCCGCTCGTCTCTGCCGCTTGGACAATCGATGGCGTGCGCCCACCGATTCACCGTCCCGCCCCCGCGCTGGGCGAAGACAACACCGCGGTGCTCGGTAAGGACTGAACAATGGCGAGGCTGCTGGGGCGCCCGCACGTGCGGGCGCCCCGAGCGGCACGCGTCCACCTTTCCCTAATTTCCAGGACAGATGAATCATGAAGGCTATCCTCTGCTCAGAATACTGCGGCCCTGACGACCTACAACTTCAGGACATCGAAGAACCTGTCGCGGGCGATGGTCAGGTGGTGATTGCGGTCAAGGCTGCTGCTCTGAATTTCTTCGATACTCTGATGATCCAGGGGAAATACCAGGTGAAGCCGGCCATGCCGTTCTCGCCGGCAGGCGAAGTCGCGGGCATCGTCGAAAGCATTGGGAGCGGTGTGACGGACCTGAAGCCAGGTGATCGTGTCGTCGCGTTCTGCGAGCATAATGGCGCGCGGGAAAAGATCGCGCTAGATGCGCGGTCCGTTGTGGGAATTCCGGACAACCTGGATTTTGAACGCGCAGCTGGATTGGTCATCATATACGGCACGGCACTCCACGCGTTGGAGGATAGAGGCAGCCCCAAGAAGGGCGAAACGCTCGCCGTTCTTGGGGCTGCGGGCGGCACCGGTCTCGCTGCATGCGAATTGGGAAAGTTGCTCGGCCTGAGGGTCATCGCGTGCGCTTCGACCGATGAGAAGCTTGAATTCGCCCGTTCCCACGGCGCAGATCTCACCGTCAACTACGCGAAGGAAGGTCTGAAGGACGCGCTCCGAAAAGCATCGGATGGAAAAGGGATCGACATCGTGTTCGATCCTGTCGGAGGAACGTACGCCGAACAGGCCATCCGGGCACTGGCTTGGGAAGGCCGGTTCATAGTCATCGGGTTCGCCGGCGGCGAAATTCCCAAGATCCCGCTCAATCTTGCTTTGCTCAAGAGTTGCGACATCCGTGGAGTCTTTTGGGGAGCATGGGCCCAGCGGTATCCCCACAAGAATAGGAAAAACCTGCAGCGGCTGGTGAATTGGGCCGCCGAAGGCAAAATCAGCGCGCACATCGATCGAACCTTTCCGTTGGCCGAAACGGCCCAGGCGCTCAAGGTCCTATCGGGCCGGCAAGCAATGGGAAAGGTCGTCCTAAGCATTTAAGGCAGATCGCGGCTCAGCCAGGTCGCCGCGTTACACGTCAGAATTGACGCTCAAGCTCGCGGACCAGGCCTACAAGTCCTGGTCCCCATAGGTCCACGAGCCGATCGACGTCCATGGAATGGGTGGGCGTGATGCAGTTCACTGCGAGCGTCGTCCGTCTGTCCCTCGAAAACAGAGGCGCGGCGATGGCGCGAATGCCGGTTCGCCACGTGTTGTCGACCAGGCAGAACCCTCTGGTTGCGACGTCGCACACGGCAACCTTTATTTCCTTCTCTATTCGCTTCCATTCCGTCGGATACTGCGGCTCAAGCTGCCGGAACGCCTCTTGTCTTTCTTCTTCCGAAAGAGAAGCGAGATACGCCCTTCCGCATGCGGTCCGTGCCGTTTCGACAGCGGATCCCGTGCTGAAGAAGTAGGGCAGAGCTTCTCCTGAGCACCGGTCGAGATAAATCATCTCCCCGCCGTCGGCGGCCGCGAGAGACACAGTGCATCCGGACGTCCGGGCAAATTGCTGCATGTGGCTGTGGGCGATGGGCAGGATAGGCAGGTTGCTGAGCATCGAGAAGCCCAGGGTAAGCACCCTGGGTCTAAGGTGATACCGTGCGTCGGAGTAGTCGTATGCCAGATATCCAGCCTCAAGCAGTCCCCGGGTCAGCCTTGAGACCGACGCGCGGGGAATCCCGGTGGCAGCGGCTATCTCCGCGTTGCCCAAACGTCCTTGGCCTGATCGGAAAACCTTGAGGACCTCAAGCCCCCTCATAAGGGATCCGCTGGGCTTTCCCTCGGATTGCTCGGCAGTGGTGTTGCGGTTTGCCCGCGGTTTGACGGCGTTTTTTCGCTTATGAACCATATCCGATATCCTTGATTCCCCGCTAGGATATCACGAGATCGAGTATGGGCTATCCCATTGATTCTTAATTAGATACAGGCATTTTTTGAACGTTGGATCAATCGAGCGTGCGCACGTGTTTTGCGCGACCTGGGTCAGTTTCCAAGCCTACCAGCCGATACCCTGGCTCCTCCAAATCAATGGCCTCTTAATTCGCCTGGCAAGGTCGCCCGGCCTTAGGTTTGAAGCGATCGAACGGACCTCCGCCATGAAGTCGCCGGGCTACGTTACATAGGCTCTGTCTGATGCCTGAATCGTCGTGGGTGATGAAAGTTTTGCCGTCGCTGGCGTTCGTAGTCTGAGTCCTTGTCGAATGTTAGGAAGGGTTGGTTGCCGAATATCGGCAGCCTCTTTTGAACTCAACTTGGGCTGCAAACCCACATCAGGTCGACGCGGTTCAAATGTCTGCGAGGGCAACCAAGGAACAAATCGCCGCGGTGGCACGCGCGTGCGAAACACTGAGCGGCAGCATCGATACACTGCAGAGAAATCTCAAGATCGCCGATGGCCTTGTTGGCACGATTGACGATCCGGAAGCACGTGAAAAACTTCAGCGTCAAATACAATCAATCGAGGCGGCGCTGATGCTTGGTTCGACAAAGCTGTTCGACATAAGGCGTACGATGCAAGCTACGTCTCATAGTGTGTTCCCCGCCGAACTGCCTGGTCGGCAGCTGAGCTACGGTGAGTCCGGTACGTTGCCGTGACCTCACGACTCTCAGCTAACCAACCGACGTCCGTGATGCAACTTTCGTTTGACAATCGATATTCCCTGTCAAAGTCGTCCTATAATTCAGTGCGAGTACAATGAGGAAGCTAATTCTCGCACGCGGCGCGGACGTGGCCCCGAGCCAGAATGAGGCCGGAGATGTCGATGAAATAGGCGCGAGATCAGGAACCCCCGATCCGCCGTCTCGTTCTGCGGGGGGCGATTCTCTTGGTCTGCATCGTAGTTGGCGTGGTGGTCATAACCAGCGGTCTGCGCGAACAGGGCACTGGGGAGCGGTAAACGTGTTGGATGTGAGCGGATCATCATCGATCGTGCAGGCGGTGGTGAACATCGCGAGCGCTCGAAATATGACCACTGTTGCCGAAGGTGTCGACACCCCACAGCAATTGGATGTACTGCATGCAGTGGGCTGCACTGAAATACGAGGCTCCTTATGTGGCGCGCCAATGCCGGCTGCGGATATTCGTCGGTTGTTCTCGTTGCCGCCCGCAAGGAAAGTCGCTGCATCGTAGAATGGTCGGCCGCCGTTGGTCAGTATGTACTCCTGCGCTCTGGCATCGAGCGGGATTAGCGAATTGGGGGTAGAAGGCGGCTCGTCGCTGGCGCAGCGAAGGGCGCCTCCTCAGATGGCTACGTCCTTCCGCAGGTCCCGCGCGTAGCTTTTCGCATCGACCTCGAGCGTGTAGCGCGCGGAATTGAGCCAAGTCCGTTGTTTGTCGAGGTGATAGCCGCTGATCTCGGCCTTCATGCTGTCGAAGGAAGGCAACGCGATTTTGTTCGCGAGGATCGACGCGATCCAGCGCGCCTGTACCTCGACGAGGGGGATGGTCGGGCCGATTGGCTGCACAAGGCCGGCGAAGTACAGACCTGGCTGCGACGGCGGAGCGATCCGACGGTAAAGATCGACCGGCTCGCCGTCTTTCACGGAAAAGATGGACGGGGACAAGAAGGGAAACGTCGTCTTGTAGCCTGTCGCGTAGATGATGGCGTCGAACTGCTTGCTGGTGCCGTCGGAGAATTCGACCCTGTCTCCGGAGAGAGCTGCAACGTTTGGCTTGATGTCGATCCATCCGTGCCCGACGTAGGGCAGTAGTTCTTGGCTGAGCGTCGCATGCTCGCGCCACATCGGATGCTTCGGTTTCGGCACGCCGAACCTCGTCTGGTCGCCGACAGCGAGGTAGATCAGCCTGGCCATGACTATCCGCGTGAGCAGCGTGGGAAACCTCAGCTTTCGGGCGAAGAACGTAGACCACCTGTCAACCGGAATTCCCATCATGTATTTCGGCATGATGTAAGCGCCGGTGCGTGTCGAAAGGCTCACGCTGCTGGCGCGTTTGCAGAGGTCGACTGCGATGTCGACGGCCGAATTGCCGATGCCGACGACCAGCACGCTCTTGCCATCGAAGGCATCGGCCGTCCGGTATTCCCTCGAATGGATCGCAGTGCCCGAGAACTCGCCTGGAAACGAAGGCCGACGGGGGTCCCACAGGTGACCGTTGGCGATGACTACCGCGCTATATTCGCGCTCCTCGCCATTGCCGGTCTTGACGATCCACCTGCCGCCGTTCAGCCTCTCGACGGTTTTGACCTCGGTGTTAAATCTGATGTTCGGGCGAACTTCGAAGCGTTCGGCGTAAGCTTCGAGATAGCCGAGGAATTGCCGGTGCGACAAGAAATCCGGATTGGTGTCCGGAATCGGAAAATCAGGGTATCCGACGGTTTGCCGACTGGTGTCGATGTGAAGGCTTCTGTACGCACAGGATAGACCGTTGTCGTTTTCGTAGCGCCACATGCCGCCGACGTCCGAGCCCTTTTCGAAGCAATCGAAGGAAAGGCCCTGGTCGCGTAGCGCCTTCGCCACCGCGACGCCTGAAGACCCGGCGCCGATGATGCAGATGTCCGCGGTGGTGGAAGTTCTCGATTCCGGCATTTGTATGCTCTCCTTCAGGAACCCCGCGCGAGTATGCCGGCAACCCGGTATTTCGATCGGAGATGCCGATGGGTCTCTGTCCGGATAGTGGAGAGGTAGCGGCGCGAGAAAATACGGCTTCGGGTCCGCACACATTGGACGATCGGTCCGCAATCCGGCCGATGCTCCAAGAAGCTACGTGTTGGCAGCTGCGGCGTTCTTGCCGGTGCGGCGGACCTTGCTCTGGACCGGCGCGGCGAACAGATTTTCCGCCATGAAATCCACGAACGCTCGGACCTTCGGTGGCATGAGACGGCCAGACGGCCATACGGCGCGAAAGGCCCCGCGATGTTCGATGTGCTCGTCGAGGATAGTGACCAGCGTGCCGGCGGCGATCTGCTTCCGGACGGCGAAATCGGGAACGCACGCGATTCCGACGCCGTCCTCGGCCAATGAGACGAGCGGCTCCACGATGCTTGAAGCTGCGGCGATTGGCAGCACAAGGTCTGGCTCCCCGGAAGACCGCTTGAACGGCCATTTTTGCAACTTGCCGATGGTCGGATACTTATGATGCAGGCATGCGTGTCCAACCAGGTCTTCCGGCGAGGAGGGCAGGCCGGCTCGTCTGAAGTAGGCCGGCGACCCCACGACCTGTAGACGGTAGGTCCCAAGGGTGCGCGCGATCAGCCGTGAGTCCACCGCTTCGCCGCTGCGCACTACGACGTCGTATCCGCCTTCGACGACATCGACGAGGTGGTCGGTGAAATCGATGTCGAGCTCGATGTCGGGATATGTCCGCATAAATTCGCTTAGCGTCGGCATCATCAGCATACCGATTAGCGGCAGGCTGACCCGCAACTTACCCCGCGGGACACCCTTAGTCTGGGCGAACTCCGACTCCACGGTCTCGATTTCTGAAAGAATACGGCGGCAACTCTCCAGGAAGAGCGCCCCCTCGTTGGTCAGCGTCATGCTGCGGGTGCTGCGATGAAAAAGGCGGACCCCGAGCCGCTCCTCCAGCCGGGCGACCGTCTTGCCGATGGCGGAGGAGGTTAAGCTGAGTTGCCGTCCCGCCTCGGTGAAGCTTCGGGCCTCTGCGGCACGCACGAAAACGGTCAAGGCACTGACGCTATCCAAGTTCGACTATCCCGATTGGAGACATGGGGGTCCGGAGTGTTGTGAACTGCGAGCCTTTGCCGGAAAGGCACATTCGCACTACTTCGGAACAATCGCAATTCAGCGGCCATTTCTAAGCAATTAAACCACCGCTGCAAGCTGTTGTGGCGGGAAGGAATGGCTCACCACCTCCACCGGAGACCGGCATGTCCAAGCTCTTCAGGCTTGTCACATTAAGCACCATTTCGCTGTCCCACCGCGCCGTCATGGCACCACTGACGCGCCTGCGCTCCGACAGGACGATGGCGCGAGCGATATGATGGTAGACCGTTGTGCGCAGCGGGCATCCTCCCATGAAAGTGCAGAAGCGATCGTCGAATGCGGAGATGCTGATTTTGTATTGTTCGGAAGACACTTTACGTCCAATCCTGACCTGCCGGAGCGGTGGAGGCTAGGCCTTCCGCTCACTCCCCACGGCCGCTCGACGTTCTGGGGCGGGACCGAGAAGGACTACAAGGACTTTCCGAAGATCGATGCGCGCTTGAAAGCCGATGCTTGATCGTCGTCCCAGCCCCAGCCGACCGGCTACGCAGGATTCAGCAAAACATCTGGAGCATTTGATGACCAAGGCCAATGAAGCCGGCATCTTTCGCGTCGGTGGCGAAATAGAGATCAACCGGCTGGGTTTCGGTGCCATGCGCATCACGGGGCCTGGCATCTGGGGCGAACCCGCCGACCGTCCGGAAGCGGTAAGGGCGCTCGGACGTCTCGTTCGCCTCGGTGTCAATTTCGTCGATACCGCGGACTCTTACGGTCCCAACGTCTCGGAAGAGCTCATCCGTGAGGTGCTTCATCCCTACACGGGCGTGCTCGTCGCGACGAAGGCGGGCCTGATGCGGTCAGGACCGCAGCAGTGGTCGCCGAACGGAAAGCCCGACTATCTCCGCAAGCAGGAGCACGGCAGCCTGAAGCGCCTGGGCATCGGCCAGATCGGTCTGTGGCAACTGCACCGCATCGACCCCGGCACACCGCGGGACGATCAATTCAGGGCTGTGCGATCGCTGATCGACGAGGGCGTCGTACGGCACGTTGGTTTAAGCGAGGTCTCGGTCAAGGACATCGAGGCCGCATCCGCATTCTTTTCGGTAGCGACCGTGCAGAACCAGTACAACCTCGCCGATAGGACGCATGAAGCGGTGCTGGATTATTGCGAGCAGAAGGGAATCGAGTTCATACCGTTCTTTCCACTTGCGGCCGGCAGCCTAGCGAAGCCGGGCGGCGCTCTCGATGTGATCGCAAAGGGCCATCGCGCCACGCCCGGTCAGATCGCGCTGGCTTGGATCTTGAAGCGCAGTCCGGTAATGCTGCCCATCCCTGGTACGTCGAAGGTTGCTCACTTGGCGGAGAACGTGGCTGCTGCAGGTATCCGGTTGAGCGACGAGGAATTCGCCACGCTGGACATGCTCGGCCACAGAGCCTAGCGGTTCGTATCATGGACAGATTGGCCCCTCTCAATGCCTTCATTCGCGCTGCCGAAGCCAGGAGCTTCACGGCAGCCGGAAGGGACTTGGGCATATCCCCGTCGGCGGTAGGCAAGGCGGTCGCTCGTCTCGAAGAGCGTCTCGGGGTGCAGCTTCTCCATCGCAGCACGCGCAAGGTGACACTGACGTCGGAAGGCGAGAAGTTTCTAAAGCGGTGTCAAACGATCTTCGGGGAGATCGAGGCGGCCGAAATGGAGATCGCCCAATCGACGACATCGCCGAGCGGCAAGCTGCGCATCAGCCTACCGCTAATTGGCATGTTGATGATGCCGTCGCTCTCGGCGTTCGCCCGGGCCCATCCGTCCATCGAACTCGATCTCGATTTTACAGATAGGCTTGTCGACGTCATCGAGGAGGGGTTCGACGTCGTCATCCGGACGGGCAGTGTAAACGACTCGAACCTGATGATGCGGACGCTCGGCACCTTCTCCTATGTCATCGTCGGATCGCCCGACTACTTCGCTCAACGGGGAGTGCCTGAATATCCGAACGATCTTGCCGGACACGCGTGCCTCTATCACCGGTGGTCAGGGACGGGGAAATTCGAACGGTGGGTGCTTAGCACCGACGGCGTGCCGTTGGACATCGAACCGCCGGCCTCAATCGTCGTCAGCACCATGGAGCCCTTAATCGAATTGGCCGAACGCGGCCTCGGCCTCGTCTACACGCCGACATTCACAGTGCGGCGCCAGCTTGATGCAGGCACTCTTCGTTCCGTTCTCGATCCGCATCTGCGCCATACCGGCTCGCTCCAGATCCTGTGGCCGCCAAGCCGGCATCCTTCGCCGAAGGTGAAAACCTTCGTGGAGTTCATGGCGCAGAACCTGCTGGCTGGAAAGACCTGAGAGGGCTACGGACGGAGCGTGCAAGAAGCTTCGTCCGTAGTTCAGTCTTCAACACAACTTGGCGACATTCCTCTGGAACGGAAAATCGCAGTCGCCGCCGCGCCAGAGGGGGGCGCGGTCGCAGGGCGCAAGTTCGAGGGTCAGCCGCAGCCGCCCCCGGAAGATCCGGGTTGCCGAGAAGTGCCGGTCGAACGATACGAGGCCCGCATCGCTCCGCACGTTTGTCGAGCAAGCCCACATCAGAAGACGCTTACGACCCGGCACGCGAGGATTTGGAGCAGCACGGCCGAGAGTTCGGTATTGGTTACGGAGCATTGCGCCGTTTCGCGGGATTGTCGAAGCGGGTTGCGCGGGGATGGTTACCGCGTCTCCTGGACTTCTATACTGCGGCATCGTTGCTTCCTGAAGAGTCCGGATGCGGAGCAAAATCACTATACCAGCGTTCCGTGCCTCCCCAAAATGCGTCGCGATAGTAGGGCGTTAGCGGCAGATCTCTCCGGAATCGCTCTGGGAGGTCCGGATTGGAAGTAAAGAACCTGCCGAATGCGACCAGATCGGCATCGCCCTGCTGCAGGATTGCTTCGGCGCCTGCGCGATCGAAGCCGCCGGCGGAGATAATTGCTCCCTTGTAAATCTGGCGCAGAAAGACAGATGCTACTGGAGGTTGGCCATCGGAAATTGTCTCAACACCCATTACGCGAGGCTCAATGATGTGCAGATAGGCTAGGGGGTAGTGGTTCAGCTGCCCGGCGAAATAGCCAAACGTCGCCTCGGGGTCGCTGTCGGAAATGGCGCCCCATTGGCCGCTCGGTGAAATACGCACACCGACGCGACCCGGTCCCCAAACCGATACGAAGGCTTCCACAAGTTCGAGCGAGAAGCGAGCGCGGTTCTCGACGGAGCCGCCGTAGCGGTCGGTTCGCTTGTTCGTTCCATCCTGCAGGAAGGTGTCCGCCAGATAGCCGTTGGCATTGTGTAATTCGACGCCGTCAAAGCCCGCTTCCTTTGCGCGCTGGGCTGCCTCGCGAAACGATTCGACAAGCTCCGAAATCTCATGGATGTCGAGCGCCCGATGTGGCGACACAGGCTTCCAGCCGTCTTTCGTCAGCGCCTGTCCCTCGAAGGGCACGATGGACGGCGCGATCGGCGCCGCACCATTGCTGAGATCGACATGCGATTGACGTCCGTCATGGGCGATCTGCATGACGATCTTGCCGCCCTTGGCGTGAACGGCGTCAACGATCCGCTTCCAGCCCTCGACATGCGCGTCCGTGTAAATTCCTGGCGCGCCTTCATATCCGCGACTGTCGTAAGACGGATGGGCGCTCTCCGTGATGATGAGCCCGCCGGCGGATGCCCGCTGTTCGTAGTAATCGACCATCATCGCGCTCGGGGTATGGTCGGGGTCCGCCCGAAGCCGGGTCGTCGGTGCATGCACAACGCGATGGGAAAACTCTATCGTTCCTGCCTTGAAGGGAGAGAAAAGAATGTTCTTTTTGGCAGATTGAGTGCCGGTCGGCACGATTGCTCTTTTGGTGGTCATGTCGGTGGCGCCTTCATCGATGATGCTTGGTGGATAGCAAAACGCCACCCTATCTCTGACGAGATAGGGCTTTAGAGCCGGCGCGAAAATACGCGCCTGCGTCCGGACGGAGCGGACTCAGAGATCCGCAATGAACAAAACGGCTCTATCTTGTTTCTGAAACATGCATCCATAGCGGACAGGAAGGTCCGAACCGCTTCGGTTGAATTGCGACGGTCCGCTGCGGCTCCATCCAGCCCGGATGCTAGTCTCCCGAATGAGCATTGGAGCGCGATCCTGCCGGCCCCACTGGCGCGCACTGAGAGGAGACCTACGACCTTATCATGTAGACCTCGAAGAACCATCCGACGATGGCCCGCCCCCAACGTACTCTTTGACTGTGTGTTTTTCCGGAAGCCATGGCGCGTCGTTGTGGTGTCGCATTGAAGCCCCAGCTGTCCGCAGTGTCTGGAGAAAGGCCACCATTATCCATGGATCGCAGTAGCCTAGATGTCTGACCAAGCCGGGAAATCCCGATGCTGCGAGGCCGGTCGTGGTCGGCTGTCAAATTTTCAACTATGGAGATCCTGATGTCGAAGCTGTTTTCCGCCACTCACGTCGGCCCGGTGCCGCTGAAGCATCGCGTCGTCATGGCGCCGCTCACGCGATCGCGGGCGAGTCTTTCCGGCGATGTACCGAGCGACCTGATGGTCCAATACTACGCACAGCGCGCCTCCGATGGAGGACTAATAATTGCGGAGGCGGCGCCGGTTTCACCATCGGCCCGTGGTTGGTTTGGCGCGCCGGGGATGTTCTCCGACGAGCAGGTGGCGGGCTGGAAGAAAGTTACGGCGGCCGTCCACGCAAAAGGCGGGCGCATCTTCGCGCAGCTCTGGCATACCGGTCGCTCCTCGCATGTAGATGTAACCCGCGGCTCGTCGCCAGTTTCCGCCTCGGTCAATTCGGCCTATTGGGAAGACCCCAATAATCTCACCTCGACCCCGAGTGGATGGAAGCAGGTCTCTCCCCACCGGGCGCTGGAAATCTCTGAAATTGAGGGCATCGTCGAGGATTACCGCAAGGCCAGCGTTCGAGCCAAGGACGCCGGCTTCGACGGCGTTGAGCTACACGCCGCCAATGGCTATCTGCCCGACCAGTTCCTGCAGGACAGCAGCAACAAACGCACTGACAGCTACGGAGGCTCAATCGCAAACCGCAGCCGTTTCGTTCTCGAAGTCGTCGAAGCGATGACCTCGGTGGTCGGCGGTGACCGCGTCGCCGTGCGGATCGGTCCGGACGGCAAGTGGAACAGCATGGGCGACAGCAACCCAAGGGCGCTGTTCGATCATCTGACCGGAGAGCTGAACCGTTTCGGGCTCGCCTATCTCCATGTCGTCGAACCGCGCGTGAAGGGTAACGTTGTGATTGCGGAAGGGCAGGCGCCGATCGCGGCGGAGCACCTGCGTAAGATCTTCAAGGGCGCCATCATGGCCGCCGGCGGCTTCGAGCCGGAGACGGCGGAGGCAATTGTCGCAAAGGGCGACGCCGATCTCGTGGCGTTCGGTAGGCACTTCATTTCGAACCCCGATTTACCGAAGCGGATCGAAAAGGGGATGCCGCTCAGTCCTTATGATCGCAACACGTTCTACACCTTCGAGGCGAAGGGCTATATCGATTATCCGGCGTATGGGGAAGCCGCTGTGATGGCTTGAGACGGCGGAAGCGCGGCCGCCGCCGCGCTTCCGCTTACCCAATTGTGCGGTCAAGCCAAGCCAGGTGCGTTCCAGCGCGGGGCGAACGTGCGCAAGCAATCGTTGCTGTCCAAGATCTCGTCTGAAGACCCGCGCCCTTGGCCTCGACGAATTGCGTCGGCGCAGTCTGGTGAGCGTGGACCTTCACGGTCGACTCCTAGGCAGCCGTGTCGGCAACTTTTACGATCTGCTTTCCGAAGTTCGCGCCGGAGAACAAACGCAGCAACCCTTTCGGCGCATTCCCCAGCTCACACGCAACGTCCTCCTTGTGTACGAGGCTGCCGACCCGATGCCAACTGCCTAGCGCCTCGAAGGCCTCGGGAATCCGCGCGGGATAATCAAGCCCGGTGAAGCCCTGTATGCGTGCACGCCTAGCCACCAGATTGGAGTAGTTCGCTGGGCCGGGCTGTGGCGTGGTGGCGTCGGATTTCGAAATCGAACCGCACAATACGAGGCGCGCGTTGAGGTTGATTCGAGCGAGGACCTCGTTGAGGACTGCCGAGCCCGCAATCGACCTGGCCGGAGCGGACGTATTCGACGATCTGGTCGGTCCTAGCGTCGATCAGCCTGACCTCGATGCCGGGATATTTGCGCCGAAAATCAGCGATCGCGCGAGGCACGATAGCTGCAGCAAGCAGCGGCGGTGCCGCAATGATCACACGCCCACGCTTTCGCTCTGCCAGCTCGTGCGCGTTACGCGTCGCCGATTCCAGATCTTCGATGATTTTCGCCGCGATATTGTGGAATTCAACGCCGCCTTCGGTCAATTCCACCCGGCGCGTGGTGCGATCGAAGAGCCGGATGCCAAGTTCGGTTTCCAGGTCGCACGGTTGGCTGGTCTGACGTCCGAAGCCATGTTTGGCTTGGAAAAGAGGCGGCGGAAGGCACGTCCGTTCCCACTGCGCTTAAAGGAGCGTTTGCCGCTCCCACAACGTGATCGAATGGCGTATCTCGGACAGCCGGCCGTTTGCCGCAATCCATCAGTACTTTCTGGACAATACCTCTGTCCTGGTCGTTCACCGATTGCAACCGGACAAGACGTCGTGCGTTGCCGCTGTGGTCAGGCCTCGGGCTGGCCGCAATGCGAACGTAGAGGCCGTGGAAGCGCGGTAGTGCCTGCGCTTGGCGATCCAAGAATATCTTCAGCGCTAACTTGCTCACGCACCGCACTTTCCGTCGATGCGACGCTCGCTGACCGTCGTCTAACTCGGCAAGCTCTGTTGTCGAGTTATTCGTCTACCAGTTGGTGGGGTCCACTCCCGGCCGCGACTATCGCTGTATTGAAGTCAACCGAGCCTTGCGTCGCCTTCGTGGCCGACGCGATGGCGAGCATTGAACGGGTCGGCGGCAACCCGCAGATGCGACGCACCATCGATTGATATGCATCACCGATACCATGCGCGAGTGGGTCCGATGATGAGAAGTTGTTCTCGCTTTTGAAGGAAAGAAGCTCGAAACGATCCCACGCGAGCTGACCAGTGGGATGGACCGGGGGGTACTGCCGATAATCGACATTCAAAAAATAAATCGCCGCTGGACTGAGGGAGGAAATATTCAAGCAATGAAGACTCAAAGGCTCCATGGTTGACTCCTTTCGGCGGTCACAATCAAAGCGTAGGTCTCGAACAATCTGAATGGCGCCGCCTGAGGCAATGCTAGTCCGTACCCGGCAGTTCGAAGCGGTTCTTTATGCTTTTGCGGGCACCAGCCAGCATCCGCTTCGACTGTTCGGATGGTCCGGTCGCTCTTGCGATCGAAATCACACCCGAAATCTCCGAAAGCAGCGAGAAAGCGAGGGACGCCGCCTCCTCTTCGTTCTTCCCTAGTTTCCGAAAAAGCTCAGCGACTGCGCCGCAGAGTTTCTCGGTGCCTTGCGCGAACAGGACGCGTTCGTGCCTCCCCATCCTGGACACGTCGGTGGCGGCGGCGGGCAGCGCACAACCTCGACCAGGCGCGTCGCTGTGCCCCTCCGAAAGATAGAAGTCGATGTAGGCGGCCAACGCCGCCGCCGGTGCCCGCCCCCTGGATCTTGATGCAAGCCGCGCACGACTCTGGTCGAACATCCGGGTGATCGACTGCGCGACGAGTTCATCCTTCGAACTGAAGTGCGCGTAAAATCCGCCGTGCGTCAGCCCAAGTCTAGCCATCAGAGTCGCCACGGCCACACGCTGCGGGCCGAGGCTCCAAAATGCGGATGTCGCCTCGGCGAGCAGCCGCTTGCGAACCCTAACCTTGTGATCGTCGTCGTAACGCATGTCCTGTCCCGGACCGCCTAAGGGAATACGCGCGGCCCTGCGGTGAGCCTATACCCCGAACTTAGCGGCTATTGCGGCCCTAGAGCCGGATAGGATTTCCGCCGAAAGTTGCCTGTCGCTCGCCGTCGATCGCGCCAAAGCGACGCTCCCGACCATAGCTGACAGGATAGCGGCGGCTGTATTCCTCCCCTGACCCGTCTTGAATTTTTCAGCGGGCAGGCGCTTCGCGATCAGACCTATGAAATGCGACACGCCCTTCGCGAACTGCTTCTGAACGGATTTGTCCTGATGACCGATCTGCGGGGCCAGAGAAACTATCGGGCAACCCGCACCCGCCTTGTCGCGGTGGGCCGCCGAGACATACCTATCGATATACTCGCTCAGCGAAATGTCGTCGCCCCACGCTTCGAGCCGTTCGTCAAAGGCGCGCCTGCAGGCTTCCGCGCAAAGCGCGTCCTTGGACGCAAAGTGCCCGTAGAAAGCTCCGTGGGTCAGGCCGGCCAAGCTCATGATCTCGACCACGCCAACTCCGTCGAAGCCCCGCTCCCGAAAAAGTCGCGACCCTGCGGCGATCATCGCCTCATGGTGCTCAGCAGACTTTTCCTTCGTGACTTTCACTGTCGCGGTCCTTGTGTCCACGTGGCACCGATAGGAAAGGTGCGCCGCAATCATTACATCCGACATGATAAGGTTTACTCGCCGCCCGCGCAACCCGCGTAATGGATTTGCGATCAGCCGTCGACTCCCTGTCCGCTGATCGCGCGCGATGTATGGCTCTTCCGATGACTTTGAGTACATCGCCGTCGGAGTAATGGAAACCATGCCAAATCACCCGCCCGCTGCTCGGGATCGCGCAGCTCCACCCGCCCTGGCCCATTTCGATGGTCGCTTCCGGCGCGGGGTTGAAATCACTAATGCACGTCGCCTCCGTTGTCCGCGTGTGACGTTGACCATCAAGCAGACGAAGGTCGTGACCGGCACGCCCGTCGCCGTTATTCGGGCAGGAAGCCCGTAAAGCATGTAAGCGCGGTCCTAACGTGGCATCACGTCTACGGCCGCGCTCTGCGGCCGTACCTCTCGAGAGAAGCGGGAAGCGTTGGCAGAGCGGGATATAAGAGACGCGATTCAGTAGCTGTAAAATCCACGACCGGACTTCCGCCCGAAATAACCGGCGTCGACCATCTCTTGCAGCAGAGGGGCGGGGCGATACTTGGGATCCTTGAAATCGGCATAGAACACGTTCATCACCGCCAGGAGGGTGTCCAATCCGACCAAGTCGGCCAGCGCCAGCGGACCGATCGGGTGGTTGGCGCCGAGCTTCATCCCGGCGTCGATCTCTTCTGGCGCCGCCAAGCCCTCCTGCAGCACGAAGATCGCCTCGTTGATCATCGGGCACAGGATACGGTTGACCACGAAACCGGGAGCGTTCTTCACTCCGATCGGCGTCTTGCCGACCCGGCGCGCGAGGTCCTCCGTCGCGGCGAACGTTGCATCGGTCGTCTGGATAGCCCGGATGATCTCGACTAGGGCCATTACAGGGACCGGGTTGAAGAAGTGCATGCCGACGAAGCGTCCTGGGTTGGCCAACGTTGCGGCAAGCTTGGTGATCGAGACCGACGATGTGTTGGTCGCGATTATGCAGGACGGAGCCGCGATCGTTTCAACCTCCTCCAAGATCTTTTGCTTTAGCGCCAAGTTTTCCGTCGCAGCTTCGATGATGAAATCGGCTTCCGAAAAGTCACGAAGGTCGGTGGTCGTCTTGATTAAGCTTAGCGCGACCGTCTTTGCCTCTTCCGTCATCTTCTCCTTACTCACCAACCTGGCAAGGCTCGAGGAGATCGTATCCATCCCGCGTTTCAGCGCGCCTTCGTCTATGTCGCGCACGATGACGCTGATGCCTGCTACGGCGCAGGCCTGGGTGATGCCCGATCCCATGAGCCCGGACCCGATGACGCCGATCGTTTGTTTGGTCATCTCTTCTCCTGACAGTTTTGATCTCCGCCGAGTATGATGGGATTTGCCGAGGTTTATCAAGCGTTGCAAGCCGGCGTTGTGGATGGCCAGGAGAACACTTGGGCGAACATACGTACGCAAAAATTGCATGAGGTACAAAGATTCATAACGGAGAACAATCACGGTTACACTGGATACGTTGTCGTGGTGGACAAGCAATTCTGGGAAGGATTGCCCACGCCAGTGCGCGCCGACCTTGAAAGGGCGATTAAGGAAGCCGCCGCTTACACAAATGGTATTGCGGCTAAAGAAAATGATGACGCCAAGGCGGACATCGTGCGGTCCGGAAAGACTGTCGTTCTTTCCGCGACTGCTGAGGAACTGGCTGAGATGCGCAGGTCCGTAGCGCCAATCTACGAGGAAATGGGCAAGCGAGTCGGGAAACAATTGATCGACGATGTAATTCGGACAGTCAGCAGTTCCACAAATTGTGCGGCGATGATCTGTGGCGTTAGGTCGGCGCGAATTGCGCTCGGACGAGATGACGGCGCTGAAAACGGTCGTCATCAAACACAACTGAGGAAATTAAAGGATGCGTTCAAAGGGAAAAACGGCGCTTGTGACCGGCGGAGCCTCCGGCTTCGGCGCGGAGATTGTCCGAAGCTATGTCCGCGAAGGCGCCAAGGTGGTCATCCTCGATCTCAACGTAGCTGGTGCCAAGGCAGTGGCGACAGAGGCCGGCGGTGGTACGGTTGCGGTGGGGGGTGACGTCACCAGACAGGCTTCGATTGAGACGGCCGTCAGGCGCGCCGTCGACGAATTTGGCAGCATCGACATCGTTGTCAACAACGCCGGTTGGACCTTCCGCAACAAGCCGATGATGGAAGTGACCGAAGAGGAATTCGATCGCGTCTTTGCCATCAACGTCAAATCGATCTTCCTGATGACCAATGCCGTAATCCCCGTGATGCGCAAGCAGGGCGGCGGCAATATTATCAACATAGGCTCGACCGCCGGCGTTCGCCCGCGGCCTGGCCTGACCTGGTACAATGGCTCCAAAGGCGCGGTGAACCTGATGTCGAAATCGATGGCGGTCGAACTAGCACCGGATAGAATTCGCGTCAATTGCGTCGCGCCTGTGATAGGCGACACAGCGCTGCTTGAAGCTTTCATGGGTGTCAAAGATACGCCGGAGAATCGCGCCAGGTTCGTGGCGACGATTTCGCTTGGCCGGCTCGCCACACCGGCCGATATCGCCAATGCTTGTGTCTATCTTGGTGGCGGAGAATCGATCTTCATCACCGGTGTGATCTTGTCGGTGGACGGCGGCCGAACGATCTAGCAATCCCAGTGGTTCAAAAGTTGTAGCACTGGCTCTCCCCGACTGGGCCCCGCGCGTTGTGCGGAGCCATTTTTTGTGAACATCACGCAGCGCGCCTCCGCGCCCGTGAACAATGATCTACGACATTGAGGAATAGAAGTTGCGCCCGGTGCCAAACTACTGGGGCTCGCGGATCGATGCGAAGAACAAACCGCAACGCGCAGTGAATCTCCGCTGGCAGCGTCCGGATTAGCAACGTCGCGCAGTATTCGAATGTAAAGACCGCGACCGAAAAGGAGCTACGAATGAGTGTCTCTCAGACGTCAGGGTCGCTTGCTGAGAACCAAGGAATGCCGCCGGAGGTCCGTCTTCTGACGCTATGCGCTTTCGCTATCGGCACGGCCGAATTTGTCATCGCCGGCTTGCTCACCCAAATGTCCGCCAGTCTGCACATCACTGAAGGGCAGGCCGGATACCTGATCACCGCCTTTGCGATGGCCGTCGTGCTTGGAGGACCTCCGTTCACCATCTTCCTGTCGCGGTTCGAGAAGAAGAAGGTGCTGCTGTGGATCATGCTGCTGTTTACCGTAAGTAACCTCGTCGCCGCGATGAATACGAACTTCACTGTGTTGTTGATCGCTCGGATTTTTACTGGTCTCTGCCAAGGTCCATTCTACGGTATCGGAGCGGTGGTTGCGACCCAACTCGTCAGCCGAGATCAGGCCGGGCGGGCGGTTGGCCAGATGTTTGCGGGCCTGACCCTTGCCAGCGTGCTGGGCGTTCCTGCCGGCACCTGGATCGGTGCGCAGTTCGGGTGGGCATCGACGCTCTACGTTGTTGCTGGTCTCGGCGTCGCGGCCATGGTCGGCCTGCAACTGCTCCTTCGTCCGATGCCCGCAGACGAACGCCAGCTAACCGTTAGCGATCAGTTGTCGGCGTTCCGCAGCCCACAACTGCTCGCGAGCCTTGCCTTCACGGTCGTGGCCTGGACCGGCTTCATGACCTTCTATGGCTATATCTCTCCGATCGCGGAGTATGTCGCCGGATACACTCGCGAGGGGACAACCATCGTATTGGTCATCGTCGGCGCGGGCATGCTCGTCGGGAACCGCATAGGCGGCCAGTGGGCGGACCGCAATCTGTCCGCGACGCTGATGATCTGGCCACTGGCGATGATCGGTGCGCTCGCACTGGTCGGCGTCGCGGCTCACTCGATTTGGGCGTTCACCGCCGCTGCGTTTATCTTCGGGATAGCATCTTTCGCGAACGTATCGCCGATGCAGATGCGCGTCATGAAATACGGTGCCAAAGCGCCGGAGCTTTGCGCGACCGCGAATATTTCTGCCTTCAACCTTGCGAATAGTATCGGGGGCGTGCTCGGCGGGCTGGTGATTGACTCGCCAAATCTCGGCGCCGTTTTCATTCCCTACGCTGCCATAGGCGCTTCGGCGCTCGGTCTCGTGCTAATCGTAGCGCTGGAGTGGGGTTCGAATCGGCGTGCCACCTCGGTTACCTGAAATCATGCCACGGCGAACTCCATCTTCGGAGTTCGCCGCGAGCGGAAAAGATAAACAAACAGTGGCCCTGTTTGTGATCAGCGGATCGAAGTCGATCCGCCGAAACCGCACTCTGATCATTCAATGATCGAAGCCTACGGCTTATAGATGTCGCGCCGGTTCATCCTAGCAACTTATCTTTGTGTCCGTTGATCCGGCAGCGGGCAACCATCAACAAATGAGGCATATTATGCGAATTCTTCTTGTCGGCGCTTCGGGCGCCATCGGCAGTGCTGTCAACGCGGAATTGGGTGCGCGGCATGATATTATCAGAGCCGGCCGTAACAGCGGTGACGCGCGTATCGACGTGACCGAGGAAGCAAGCATTGCCGAAACGTTTGCAAAGGTTGGCAAGCTCGATGCAGTCGCGTCGGCCGCAGGCGAATTGCATTTCGGTCCTTTGATCGATATGACGACGGTGCAGTTAGCCTTAAGCACAACGCAAAAGCTGCTGGGCCAAGTGAATTTGGCTCGCTGCGGTGCAAGACATCTTTCGGATGGCGGCTCAATCACGCTGGTCTGTGGCATCATTGGCGAGCAACCCGTCGTGGGCGGCTCAACCGCCGCTCTAGTCAACGCTGGGTTGGAAGGTTTCGCGCTTGGGGCCTCCGTCGATACGCCGAGAGGCATCCGCACTAACGTCGTAAGCGCTCGAATTGTAGCAGAAACAAAAGAAAAGTACGCCCCGCTCTTCAATGGATTTGAGCCCGTCAGTGCACGCCGCGTCGCTGTGGCCCATACCCGAAGTATCGAAGGAGCGCAGACGGGGCAGGTCTATCGCGTGTTTTGAGAAGTGCGACAGCGGAAATCGTGGGGGCGAGCGGATTGAATCTAACGCCCGCTGTCCTGGGGCGCTGCAGCGAATCCACAGAGGTTCTCATCGCCTTTCATCGCCGGTGCCCGTCTCAATATGGCGGTGGCGGGGGCGAGCATCGGTCCCGCTAACGCGTCGTTACTTCGAGACGAGCCGCGTGATTTACTAACAGCGCACCTTCGCGAGTATCGAAGGGCCGCGAGTTTGGTTCAAATTGAAGGCGAGTTCGATGTTGAGGTCGTCCGTTCGCCATTCCTGGTTCGGACATCGACGGGCTCGATCTAAGGATCAAGCTCTACCAGAGGCACAGTCGTCACCTAAGCGTGAGCGAGGGCTCGACAGCCGCTCGAATTGCTCTCGATCACCCGTCGCAGGGAAGTTGATTCCGAACTATATCCAACACACCGCGCCGGGAAATTTTTGCCTCGAATTTGCGATCGGTCGGATGTAGGCGCGGAGCACCCCGCATTGGGATTTCAGACGTCAAGTCCGCTGAGCTTTTCGATCAGAAAATCGATGAATAGCCGTGCACGAATGGGCATCTGGCGGCCGAAGGCATGCAAGACATAAGCAGGCAGAACCGGCATCGCGAGATCAGGAAGCACTTCCACCAACCGCCCGTCATTCAAGAAATCCGTAACCGTCATTCGAAGCTGGTACGCGATCCCGGCCGAGTGGAGGGCAGCTTCGCAGATCGAACCGCTATCGTCCGTATCGAACTGGCCGTCTGGAACGATACTCTCGCCGTTAGCAAACTCGAACGGCCAAGGTCGCCCAGAAGTTACGTACCGCAAACATGAATGGGAGCCCAGATCCGCGATCGTCTCCGGCCGACCGCGTCGAGCAAGGTAGGAGGGCGATGCCACCAAGATCCAACGAAAATCCGCTAACTTTCGGCTGATAAGCAAAGTATCTGGTAAAGTGCCCATCCGCACCGCGAGGTCAAAGCCCTCTCGTATGATATCGACGCTTCGGTCAGTGATGTTCAGTTCGAGCTTCACGCCGGGATGTCGAGCGAGGAACTCCGGCGCCCATGCCGCAATAAGCCTCCGCCCAAGCTCCTGCGGCGCGGACACGCGGAGAAGTCCCTTCGCGGCCGAAGCCATCTGCACGACGTCTTCCGCGTCGTCGAGGGCACGAAGGAGCGGTGCCACGCGCTCGTAATAAGCCTGTCCCTCCGCAGTAAGACTCAATGTACGCGTCGACCGCTGGATAAGACGCGCGCCCAACCGACGCTCCAGCCGCGCGACGCTTTTGGAGACTGCTGATTGGCTTGACCCGATAAGTCTGCTGGCAGCGCTGAAAGAGCCTGCGTCCACTGTGCGCACAAACGCAATAAGACCCGTCGTTTTCTCGAGAATCGAAGTCATTCAGGACCTTTTGGAATAGCTGAAGCGACGCCTCACGGGGTTTTACGAAATTTCGAGTACCATAACTAGTGCGGAGCCGAGAGGAATCTCCCATGCTTGAGACCCAACGTTTTGCATCACCTCACGAGGGCCGCCCTGAGGTAGACCGATTTGGCGCAACTGGACCGGCCTATGGGCCGGAAACCGTGCAGTCGGCTGGCGTTGCAAGGCGCAATGGATACCGGGTAAGTGCTGCAGTCGCCGGACTGGTAGCCGCAGCCGCCGGCGTGTTGGCGTACGGCATGATGAAAACGCCGAATCGGGCCGCAGCCGCTATTCCAGCCCCTGTGGTAACGGTAGCTCTCCCACTTCGAAAGGAGGTCACGAAGCGAGCTGAATTCACTGGGCAGTTCTCCGCAGTGAACCAGGTCGGATTACGAGCCCAGGTCAATGGTTACTTGACAGAAATACACTTTCAGGACGGACAGCTCGTTAAAAAGGGTGATTTGCTCTTTGTAATCGACCCTCGCCCCTACCAGATTCAGTTGCAGCAGGCCACTGCGCAACGCGAAACCGCCGCGGCCGGCCTCGATCTAGCAGAAAAGCAGGTCTCTCGTACCGCCCGATTAAACAAGGAGCAGTTCGCAACAGACGACCTACTGGACCAGCGCGCTCAAATCCAACGCACAGCGGCCGCTGCCGTGCTGACGGCGGACGCCGCGATCCGAGCGGCGCAGTTAAACCTGGAATTCACCCGCATCGTTGCGCCATTCAGCGGCCGAACGAGTAAACGCCGCGTTTCCGTCGGCAGCTTGGTCGGCGGCGGAGCGGATTCCACGGGGGCCACGGACCTGACCTCGGTCATCTCACTTGATCCCATCTATCTCGACTTCGACATGAGCGAGGCCGACTACGTCGCCTATAAACACTCGATCGCCGCCCAACCCGCTGCAATGAAAACGACTGTCCAAGTCAGCCTGGACGGCGAGAAGCCTCTGAGCCGGACGGGCACTTTGGACTATCTCGACAACCAGGTCGATCGCGGCAGTGGGACGATGCACGTGCGCGCAACTTTATCGAACCCTGAGATGATTATCGCGCCGGGACAGTTCGCGCGCGTGCGAGTACCGGTTTCGCCGCCGCGACTCGAACTTCTCATTCCCGACGCGGCTCTCTTAGCCGACCAGTCGACGAGGTCAGTCATGGTGGTGGAGGAAGATGGAAAAGTCGTCCCGAAACAGGTCGAGATAGGCGCGCTCGATGATCCGGGCATGCGCGTTATAACCCGCGGGCTGTTGCCGACGGACCGTGTCGTCGTCAACGGCCTGATGAGGCTGCGCCCGGGAACGCAGGTCGCCGCCCATTTGGAGATGCTTCCCTCAACCGGAAAAGATTGAGTGCCAGGCCATGCGCATATCGCACTTCTTCATCGACCGACCGATCTTCGCAGTCGTCATCTCAGTTTTCATCACGATCCTGGGGGGAGCGGCTTATTTTGTCCTTCCGGTCGCGCAATACCCTGAAGTCGCGCCACCCACGATTCAGGTGACCGCAAGCTATCCCGGCGCCTCTGCCGAGGTGCTCAGCCAAACTGTGGCGACGCCGTTAGAACAGCAGATTAATGGGATCGAGAATCTTCTCTATTTCTCAAGCCAATCGACGGGCGACGGAAAGCTAGTGTTGACGCTCACTTTTAGCCTCGGCACCGACTTGAATATGGCGCAAGTGCTCACCCAAAGCCGGATTTTGATAGCCCAACCGCGTTTGCCAGAGCCCGTTCAACAACTAGGCGTTACCGTAAAAAAAGTCTCGAGCGACTACGTGATCGTGCCGCATCTGTATTCGCCGGACGGATCGCGAGACCAGCTCTATCTTTCAAACTACGCGACATTGCACATCAAAGACGCCATCGCACGCATCAAAGGCGTCGGCGACGTCCAGACCTTCGGGGCGCGAGACTATGCCATGCGCATATGGCTCGACCCGGACAAAGCAGCCGCATACAACCTGACCGCCGGCGACGTTGTAGGCGCACTTCGAGCGCAAAACGTGCAGGTGTCGGCCGGGGTCCTGGCCCAGCCTCCGGTCGCACACCCAGGCGCTTTCCAGATAAATGTTGAAGCCTTGGGCCGCCTGAGTGATCCCTCACAATTCGATGATATCGTCGTCAAATCCGACAATAATGGACGCCTTACCCGGCTGCGCGACATAGGTCGTACTGAGCTTGGAGCAGCGGATTATGGAGCGAACGGCTACAAGGATCATGACCGGTCCGTTCCCATTTTGATCTATCGACGGCCCGGCTCGAATGAGTTGGACACAGCTCGCGAAATTCGGAAGACGATGGCCGAACTGTCGCAACATTTTCCTCCGGGCGTCGCTTACATGAACCAGTACGATGCGACGGTGTTCATAAGTCAGTCAGTTCATGAGGTCGTCATGGCCATCGTGGGCGCCGTATTGCTGGTTGTGCTTGTCGTAATCCTTTTCCTACAGACATGGCGCGCCTCGGTCATTCCGATCGTGGCCATCCCCGTTTCGCTGGTCGGAACGTTCGCGGTACTGGCCGCAATGGGCTTCTCTCTCAATAGCCTGTCGCTGTTCGGCCTAGTACTCGCGGTGGGCATCGTCGTAGACGACGCCATCGTCGTCGTCGAGAACGTGGAACGGAATCTCCGCCTAGGATTCTCGCCGCGCGACGCTGCGCGCAAGACAATGGACGAAGTCGGGGGTGCGCTTATCGCCATCGGGCTGACCCTCTGTGCAGTCTTTGTCCCGTCGGCCTTCATCTCGGGCATTTCGGGCGAATTCTTTCGGCAGTTCGCCGTCACTATCGCCGCATCCACCGTGATCTCCTGCTTTGTTTCTCTAACCCTTAGCCCCGCATTGTGCGCGGTGATGCTACTTCCCCACACGGGGCACGACTTACCGGGATCGCAGCGCTTACTCTCGCGCTTAGTCGACAAGTTCTTTCTGGCGTTCAATCGGAGCTTCGAAAGGATGTCCGAGCGTTTCGGCCGTCTGACTAGGCGTCTCATCCGGTTAAGCGCCGTAGTTCTCATCGTCTATGTAGGATTTGTCGCCATGACGGGCCTTCAATTCACTCGCGCACCCACCGGCTTCATCCCGGATCTTGATCAAGGATACCTTATTACCGTTCTACAGCTTCCGCCCGGATCCTCGTTGCAACGGACCGACGAAGTCACGCGCAAGATAAACGAGATCCTTACATCCACCCCCGGCGTCGCGAGCACCGCGGCCTTCGCAGGCCTAGACGGTGCGACCTTCACTCTGGCGTCGAACCAAGGGGCCATTTTTTCTGTGTTCGACTCTTTCGCAGAGAGAGAGCCGAGAGGCTTGACCGCCAAAGTCATCTTGGCATCGATCAACGAGCGGCTGGCAGGTATTGAGGACGGCTTCATCATTACGGTCGAGCCGCCGCCGGTAAACGGAATCGGCGGAGCCGGCGGCTTTAAGATGATGCTCGAAGATCGTGCGAACGCGGGCTCTGCGGCTCTGGAAGCGGCGGCTCGAGATCTTGTCTCTGCCGCCAATGCGGACGCGCGCCTGTCCAGTGTTTTTACGCCTTTCAGCAGCGCGACACCGAACGTTTATGCAGATATCGATCGCATCAAGGCAGCGAAGCTTGGGGTTCCCCCAGAGCGAATTTTCGAGGCGCTCCAAGTCTATCTCGGTTCGGCCTACATCAATGACTTTAATTACCTTGGTCGTACCTATCAGGTCCTAGCACAGGCCGACAGCCAGTATCGGATGACGGCCGATGATATCGCACGCTTCAGGGCTCGCAACGACGCGGGCGCGATGGTGCCGATCGGCTCTGTCGCGACCTTCCGTGATACCGCCGGGCCTTACCGTTTGCCGCGATACAACCAGTTTCCGGCAGCCGAGATCCAAGGTAGCGCGGCTCCCGGCGTGTCCAGCGGCACGGCATTAGCCGCCATGGAAGAACTTGCCGCCCAGCGCCTGCCTCCAGGAATGGCATTCGAGTGGACCGATCTCGCCTTTGAACAGAAACAGGCTGGAAATACGACAATCTTTGTCTTCGCTGCATCCGTGCTGTTCGTGTTCATGGTGCTTGCCGCGCAGTACGAGAGCTGGAGTCAGCCGCTCTCGGTAATCCTAATCGTACCCATGTGCCTGCTGGCAGCTGTTTCAGGCCTGCTTCTGCGCGGCATGAGCGTCGACATTCTGGCACAGATCGGATTTGTCGTTTTAGCTGCTCTGGCCTCGAAGAACGCGATTCTGATCGTGGAATTCGCGAGGCAGGCCCATGAGGATGGAGAGTCAATAGAGGATGCCGCTACCCAAGCCGCGCGAACCCGGCTCCGGCCGATCCTTATGACCTCCCTGGCTTTCATACTTGGCGTCGTTCCGCTCGCCGTAGCGTCCGGAGCGGGAGCGGAGATGCGGCAGTCGTTGGGTACAGCCGTCTTCTTCGGAATGTTGGGCGTAACCGTGTTCGGGCTGTTATTTACGCCCACATTTTATACAATCGTACAATCGGTTGCAGATCGGATAGAGGCAGCGCGCAAGGGTGTCACCCAGCCTTCCAAATCACCGGCGGGGAAATGATGCGCGCAGGAACGATCGCGAGCTAGATCACCGAGCGTAGGTGGACATCCAAGGCAATGAGCTGAGCTATTTTCTGTCCGAGGACGCGAATTGAAGGACGTGAAGGACGTCGCCAAAGCTCGCGGTGAGTATATTCATCTCCTTGTGCAAAACGTCGACATTGCTCAGATGTCAGCGATCTTCGTTCGCATGAACTCTTGCCGGGCTGATCCGACTTTTGCGCTCAGATGGCGACGCCAGTTGTGCTTGCTCCACGAGCCACCCCCCCCCCCGGAACTTCCTGAACGAGGGGTTACGCAGTCTGTCGGGCCGAAATGTGCGCGGCAAGATTTCGTCCAAGGCTGGATCGCCGCAATGAGATGCGCTTCGTCATCGTTACGCATTCTGCTGGCTCAAGTGAGTTTTTAGAAGCAATCCCGCGCAAATTTATCGATTACGCATGATCGGCGAATGCTGGAAGCAAGAAGCAGAAGCGCTTGGCGTCTGCTTTAAAGCCGGTCGGCCCCGTCGTGGGCCCACAACAAAAAAAGCGTTCGGGGAAAAAATGTACGCATGGACTCTCAAAAAAGAGACAGGTCAACGTTTGGAGTGCGCCATGCCCGAACCGGTCGGCGAGCAGGCGCTCCTGGAGACTACCCATTGCGAAGCCCGTCATTTGGACCTCCCTATCGCCAAAGGCGTCTATCATTTGGGCGGCGGTCGAACGCTTAAGCTGTCCGATCGCGGCATGAAGCTGCCGCTGGTCGGGACACGAGATAGTCGGGAAGGCCGAAAAGCTCAATCCGGTGCTGGTTCAAGCGCGTCCCCATGGAAGTTCTAATGAGGTTCGCGACGAACTGTTGTGCAAGAATATGCTCGGCCGCCAGCTATTGGCGTTCTAGGCGGATGTCGATCATAGTCACGGCCGCCGAGCGAACGATGCGTGCCGTCGAACCATTGATGGAGGAGATGACATGAAGAGATCCGACGTCGCCCCGCTTTCACGACGGAAATTTCTTGGCGCCGCCGCTGCGGGCGCTGCCGGTGGCAGGACGTCCCATGCCTGCCTAGTATGACCCCAAACATATAAAGTATTTTCCCGAAGCACCAGACTGATGTTCCCTCGCGCCAGAAAAAGCCGGCCTTTCAACGTGATGGAGGCGTCCGCTCGTCTTCCGACGATCGCGGCGAGGCATATCTTCAAGGACTGATACATCGCGCAGCAGGTTGTTTTTTACTATTGGCGCTCTGACCGGTATCGGCTGAGCAACTGCGATCGCGTTCGCTAAGGACGGGACCCGGTACTCGGCTCGCGGAAGGGGGCCGTTGACCGATGTTTCCGTGGAAGCATATGGCGCGATGTTTGATTCCAACGGGCTCGGCTCACCCTTAGTCTGAAGCACGAGCTGCGGAGTCATGCAGCGGCAAGGTAGTGGTTAAATGGTCTCCGCAGCTGAGCAACTTGCAGCCAACCTGAATTTTTCGGCTTTGGCGAAGGCCGACGAACTGAAGAAGCGCATCTGGTTCACCCTGGGTGCACTACTCGTTTATCGGTTCGGCACCTACATCCCGCTTCCCGGCATTGATCCCAGCGTATGGGAGCAGGTTTTCCGCACCCAGCAGGGTGGCATTCTCGGCATATTCGATACGTTCGCCGGCGGCGGTATTAGCCGCATGGCGATTTTCGCGTTGAATATCACGCCGTACATTTCGGCCTCGATCGTCATCCAGTTGCTGACGACCGTGTTACCGAAGCTCGAAGCGCTCAAGAAAGAGGGTGAGGCGGGGCGCAAGACACTCAACCAGTATACCCGCTATCTGACCGTGCTGCTGGCGGCATTCCGGTCATACGGCATCGCGGTCGGTCTCGAGGGCGCAGGCAATGCGGTCGCCGACCCGGGCATGTTCTTCCGGATCTCGACCGCAATTACGCTCACCGGCGGCACCATGTTCCTGATGTGGCTCGGCGAGCAGATTACCTCGCGCGGCATCGGCAACGGCACTTCGCTGATTATTCTATCCGGCATTGTCGCCGAATTGCCCACGACGATCGCCAACACGCTCGAACTAGGCCGACAGGGCGCGCTCTCTACCGGCATCATCTTGCTGATCATCATCATGGCGGTGGCCGTGATCCCGTTCATCGTGTTCATGGAGCGCGCGCAACGCCGCCTGCTGATCCAGTATCCGAAGCGTCAGGTCGGCAACAAGATGTTCGAGGGGCAGTCCTCGCATCTGCCGCTGAAGCTCAACACCTCGGGCGTGATCCCGCCGATCTTCGCCTCGTCGTTGCTGCTGCTGCCGGCGACGGTCGCGAATTTTAACGCCGGCGGAGGATCGGAATGGTTTCAATGGCTCACCACCCAGCTCGGTCACGGCCGGCCGCTGTTCCTGGCGCTTTACCTCGCTTTGATAGTGTTCTTCGCGTTCTTCTATACCGCGATTGTGTTCAACCCGACTGAGACTGCTGACAACCTCAAGAAGCATGGCGGCTTCATTCCGGGCATCCGACCGGGCGAGCGGACGGCAGAATACATCGACTATGTGCTGTCGCGAATCACGGTGCTCGGCGCTGTTTATATGTCGATCGTCTGTTTGATCCCGGAAATTCTGATTTCCTACGCCTCGGTGCCATTCTATTTCGGCGGCACGTCGCTCTTGATCGTGGTCAGCGTGACAATGGATACCGTGGCCCAGGTTCAGGGCTATCTTCTGGCCCATCAATATGAGGGGCTGATCCAGAAATCGAAACTGAGGGGCCGTCGCATCGAAAGGGTGAAGATGGTAACCTCAAAGGTCGAGCCCTCTGCCTGGTACGTGAACAACCACGGTGGCGGATCGACGGAGGAGCCGAGCATTATTGGGTCATCATCGCTTGACCGATCGAAATCTGTGAGCTGAGCGATGTAGATCCTCTCGCCCACATGGTTTGACGTTCTCACCAGGATCGTTAAAGGCCATCCAAACAGCGCGATCGATGAGTTGCTTTCGTGGGCCTATCGACGTCAAGACCTCAAAGCTGTGGCCAAGATCCATGAAGTCGCATTTCGCAAGGCTTGTGTTCGTTGTGGCGGCGGTGGTCGCCGTCGTCGTCGCTGGCTTACTGCTTGCCACCTGGTTTTCGATGGCGCTCCTCGGCCCGATTTGACACTAGACGAAGAACGATTCGCCAAACGTTCCGGTGTTAGTCGGGGCGCTCGAGGAGTTACTTGGCGACGTAACATTCTGACGGCGGACGTTCGTTTGGACGAGCACGACGGGGTCGCCAGCAGGCCGCAAGCCCTTTAGACCGGTGGCGTTTCTCAGCGGTGCGATCGACCGCGCTTAGCGGATATTTAACTGACATCACCGTCTTGGCGGATGTCTGCTTTGCACCCCCGAAGCGGTCCTTCGGTCCCTCCTAAGAACGACGGGCCTCTTCGACCAGCCAGTCCCGGAAAGCCAACAGGGCTGGGTTGGACTCGGAAGAGATCGGATGAACAGCATAGTGACAGTAAGAAACGCGCAAGCTGTGTTCGGATAGCCGAACCAGCTTTCCCGTCAGAATATCCGATCGTGTGAACGACAGGCGCCCGAGCGCAATGCCCTGTCCTGTCACCGCGGCCTCCATCAGCGCGTTTGTGTCGGTAAAGGAAGTCCCGACGATCTCGCGATCAAGCTTCACACCAGCAGACCTGAACCAGGCGTGCCAAGACAAGTTCCGGTCGATCAGCAGCGGCTGTGATAACATCGATGCGGGATCTTTTGGCAGGTGGCCGTCGTTGAGGCTGGGGCTACACACCGGAAAAAACTCCTCATCGAGAAGCTTGATTGCCCGCAATCCTTTCCAATCGCCCGTCCCGAACCGAATTGCGATGTCGACGCCGTCTGATTTGAAATTGGCCAGCGACCGGCCGGTCTTGATGTGCAGATTGATGCGCGGAAACCGGGCCCTGAAACGAGAAAGGCGCGGAACCAGCCAGCGGGCCGCCATCACCGGCAGCAGGCTGACGGTAATTTCTGCGTCGGTCCGATGTGTCTTGATGCTACCGAGCGCCGCACTCAATTCCGAGAAAGCGCGTTTGACACCTGCCTGCAATCTAAGTCCGCTTGAGGTGAGCACCATTCGGTTGCCCTGCCGCTCGAAAAGCGTAAGGCCCAGCTCATCTTCCAACTGTCTTATGCGCTGGCTGACGGCGCTGTGCGTCACGTGCAATTCGCGCGCCGCTTCGGAATAGCTGCCGTGGCGGCAGGCCACCTCGAACACCCGCAAAGTTTCCAACGGCGGTAAAAGTGCCATTCGTGAATTGTTAGGAACGCTAACATGCGATGTCAAATCTTATCGTTCGATCAGCGGTCTTGTCGAGAGTAGTGGTTAGGCTCTGAATGGAGCACTGCCATGCAAGCTTCCCGCGTCATGTCATGTCCAACTGACGACCTTTCGCTATCGGACAAGTCCAGCCGGGAATCGCGCGATGCTGCCGTCGGATTTTCTGGAATCTCTGCGCGGGCCGTCGAAAGCTGCCAGCACAAAGCAGCGAACCGGCAGCCTGGCACCCAACCCGCTGATCTTGACGCCCGCTCCCGCATGCTGCTGGAGAAACCGATCGTGCCCATGATCATGCGGCTCGCGATACCCAATGCCACCGTCATGGCCGTTTATGTCCTGATCGGATTGCTCGAAGTCTATTTTGTATCGCGACTGGGGCTAGATGCTCTTGCCGGTGTCGCGCCGGTTTTTCCGCTCGTTTCGCTGGTGGCGTCCATCGCCCAGGGCGCGATCGGCGGTGGCATCGTCACGACCGTCGCACGCGCCCTTGGGACCGGCCGGATCAGCGACGCAAGTGAATACGCGTGGTACGCTGTGGCCCTGAGTATTCCGTTGGGCCTCGCGACGACGGCCGCCATGGTTGTCCTGGGTCCAAGCCTCTACGGTTATATGGGCATCTCTGGAAACGCTCTTGCGATCGCCGTCTCCTATTCATCCACCATTTTCATGGGCGCCACGCTGATCTGGATGTTCAACTTCTTGATGGCGGTGGTTCGTGGCACTGGCAACTTGCGAGTCCCGGTGATCGTCGTCTGTGGCGGAGCTTTAATCCTCGTCCCGCTTTCGCCGGCACTGATCTTTGGCGCCTTTGGTTACCCAGGGCTTGGTCCGTCGGGCGGCGCCGTGGCGATGCTTGTGTATTACGCCTTGGGAACGCTTGCCTACGCAGCCTATCTTTGGGGCCGGTTCGGCATCCTTAAGCCGTCATTTCATGTGCCAAAACTCTCCCTCGGGCCAACGCTGGCGATTCTCCGTATCGGCGGAATGTCGGCCGTCGTCTCAGCCAGCACCAATCTGACGCTCGCGATCGTGACGGTCTATGTGGGAATGAGTGGGATCGAGGCTTTAGCCGGCTATGCCGCGGGCTCGCGGCTCGAGTTTCTTTTGGTCCCGCTTTGCTACGGCATCGGCGGTCCGGTCGGAATCGTGATAAGCGCAAACCTTGGCGCCGGTCAGATCGAACGAGCCATAAAGGCGGCTTGGGTCGGTGTGCTGATGGCCTTCACGCTGGCCGAATCGGTCGGACTTGCCGTGGCTGCCTTTCCGCAACCATGGATCGGAATATTCAGCCAGGACCCGTTAGTGCTGCAAGTCGGCGCAGGGTACTTGCACCGCGTCGGGCCCTTTTTCGGATTTTTTGGGCTCGGCTATGTTCTTTATTGCGCTGGACAGGCGACCAGACGAATGGCGGCCTCCGTCCTCGCCGCTCTGCTCAGGGCCGCCATCGCGGTGCTCGGAGGCTATGTGGTGGTCCGGTTAGAGGCCGACGTTACCTGGAATTTCGTTGCCGTGGGGTTGGGAATGGTCGCTTTCGGCCTGTTCGCACTGCCACCTCTGATAAGACGCTCAGGTTATGAGTAACACGCCATTCGATGGAGGTCTGATTTGGCAGCGAGCCGAGATGTCACTCCAACAATGACCACGGCAGTAGCTCTCAATGATCTATGGCATCGACCAACCCAGCCGCGACGTCGCGTGCGCACTCTTCAAGGTCCTGTATCACGCGCCGACGATCCGCTCGGCGTCTCACAAGAGCGGTACCTACCGGAGGAACGCCGATCTCGACAAATTTGATGCGGGGGTTGGAATAGTAGTGCTCCGCCCGCGCACCCACGATGACGACGGCCTCGCCGGATTCGACCACCGCAAGACATTCCGGGATTGTTGTTACGACTGGCCCTCGCGCGATCGGCCGTCCCGAAGGGGTGTGGTCAGGGAAATGGATCGCTGCCCACGCCCCCAACTGATGATTGTCGGGCAATGTCGGCAAGGTCTCGAGCGCGAGTTCCTCTGGATCGATCAAGTCTCTGTCTGCCAGCCTGTGATCGGCCGGCACCACCAGCTTTTTCTTCTCCTCAAGCAGGACCGTGCATTGCACCAGGCCGTCATGGGACAGCGGAAGTCTGCAGATCGCCGCATCCACCTTGCCTACTGCAACTGCCTCAAACTGGTCCAGCAGCGAAAGTTCCACCCATTCGACATCGATATGGAATTTGCTCCTGAGATGCCTGACAAATGGCAAGGTCAACTCATAAAGTCCGCCACCGAGGAAACCGATCCGCAGCCGGTTTGCCTGACCAAGGGCGGTCTTCCGGCAGTCGTCCAGCGTGGCGCGGAGAACCAGGGCGGCGGGTTCTACGCCGAGACGAAACTTCTCGCCGAGGGGTGTCAGCTGGACACGCCTGCTCGTTCGGACGAGCAGCTGCCCTCCCACTTCGTGCTCCAAGGAGCGTATCGCTTCCGAGACGGAGGACTGGGCGACAGAGAGTCTCCGGGCCGCTTTTCCAAAATGTAGATCTGTCGCGACCGCCAGGAAGCAGTCGATCTGCCGTAGTTCCACGCTCGTCCTCGCGCCAACCGATTAATCGGTCTCTCCGATTGGAGGTAAGCTACGCCTCGGAGATGGGAAGTCGCAACACGGATGATTGCCAGCCGCGCCTCTGAATTCTCAGTTCGCGCGCATTCCGCGGGCGCTTGCCCGCGAGAGCCGATCGATCGGAAATTCGGATCGAATGCATACCAATCGGCGCTTGATAGGAATGCCCGCAACGAAAATATCAGGGACGACTTACGCGATCAGAGAGAATGAACTATGGGTAAATTGCAAGGGAAAGTGGCTGTCATTACCGGAGGTACTCAAGGTATCGGCCGCGCCACAGCAAAACTCTTCGCCAGTGAGGGTGCTCACGTCTTCATTACCGGCCGTCGCCAGAAGGAACTTGAAGAAGCCGTAGCTGCAATCGGCGGCAACGTCACGGGTGTTCAAGGCGACGTCGCGAACCTGGCCGACCTCGATCGTCTCTATGAGCGCGTCAAGGCAAGAGGCCGAATTGATATCCTCTTCGCCAATGTCGGACTGGGCGGATTTGTCCCGTTGGGAAGCATCACCGAAGAATACTATGACAAGACCTTCGACACCAATGTCAAAGGGCTGCTCTTCACAGTCCAGAAGGCGCTCCCGTTCCTCAACGACGGCGCTTCCATCATTCTGACCGGTTCAGCCGCGGCCGCCAAAGGCACCCCCAGCTTCGGCGTCTACGCCGCGAGCAAAGCGGCTATCCGCTCCTTCGTGCGAACCTGGACCGCGGAACTGAAGGACCGGCGCATTCGCTCAAACGTTCTTAGCCCTGGACCCGTCGTTACGCCGCAGGTGGCGCTGCAGCCGCCTGAAGCCATCGCGCGCATCGTGTCCACCGTCCCCATGGGCCGCATGGCGGAGCCCGAAGAGATCGCCAAGGTCGCGCTTTTTCTGGGCTCGGATGACTCCAGCTTCGTCACGGGGATCGAACTGTTCGCCGATGGCGGCAGAGCGCAAGTCTGACTTGCGACCGACTGCAGATACATACAGGAATTAGCAATATGCCCGCACCCTACACTGGCGGATGCCAATGCGACTCGGTGAGCTACGTTGTGACGGCAGAACCGATACGCGTATCGGCCTGTCACTGCAAAGAATGCCAACGCCAATCCGGCAGCGCGTTCGCCATGTCCATGCTGGTGAAGAAAGACAGCCTGACAGTAACCGGCCTGACAAAGCAATTTACGCGCATCGCCGACAGCGGCAACGAGGTGACGTGTGTGTTCTGCCCCGAGTGTGGCGTCCGCATCTATCACGCGCTGCGGTCCGCGCCGGACATCCTCGCCCTCAAGCCCGGCACCCTCGCTGACACGAACTGGCTCCGACCTGACTCCTTCATCTGGATGAAAAGTGCGCAGGGTTGGGTCCCTGTACCGAACGGCGTCAAAGGGCTGGAGCGTCAAACTTAGGGAGATGGACTATGCCCAAAGGGTATTTCTTTGTTGAAGTCCAGATCGCTGATCCGGCGGCCTATGAGGCTTACCGCACGACAGTCCCGGACATCATCGCAGCTCATGGAGGCAAAATTCTCATGCGCGGCGGAGACCCGCAACCGTTGGATGGCGTCATCCCGCACCGCCGCCGGGTTATTGTCGAATTCGATAGCCCTGAGGCCGTGAAGACATTCTATTACTCTGACGCATACCAGGCGGTGCGGCCGATCCGGCTAAACGCCAGCAATGGGTTCGTGTGCCTCCTGACCGGAATGGAGTAGGTCCTCCGCCTTTCCGAACAGCGTCTCGAAACACCCATGCAACCAGCTCTGCGCACACCACCGTTCGAGCTCGCGCCCAATGCCACACCCTCAACCCGACCTAACGGAGGCATCATGTCCCGCACGATCCAATTCGCACAGGCCGGAGGGCCGGAAGTCCTCGAATTCGTCGAAATGGAAGTCCCCACTCCTGGCCCCCGCGAAGTTCGTATCAAGGTCAAGGCAATCGGCATCAGCCGTGCCGATTCAATGTGGCGCAATGATAGATATACGGAGCCGGTAAAATTCCCGGCAGGTCTCGGATATGAGGCTGCCGGTATTGTCGATGCCGTGGGTAAGGATGTTACTGGCCTTGCCGCAGGTGACGCAGTCAGTACGATTCCAGCCTTCTCGCTGAACAAATACTTTAGCTACGGCGAGGTCATTCTCGCGCCCGACCATGCCGTCGTGAAGCATCCGGAATCGCTTTCATTCGTCGAAGCGGCGTCGGTTTGGATGATGTTCATAACAGCCTACGGCGCGCTCGTCTTCGACGCTCAAGTGAAGGCGGGTGACTTCGTCATCATTCCCGCAGCTTCCAGCAGCGTCGGCCTGGCGGCAATTCAAATTGCCAACTATGCCGGCGCGACCCCCATCGCGTTGACGCGCACCTCGGACAAGAAAAAGCGGCTGCAGGAGGCCGGCGCAGCGCATGTCATCGCTACCCAGGAGCAAGACATGGTCGCCGAGGTGATGCATATCACGAACGGCAATGGCGCACGCGTCGCCTTCGATCCCGTAGGCGGCGCCGACTTTCCCAAGCTGATCGCCGCGCTGACCAATCAGGGCATCGCCTACATCTACGGCGCCCTGAGCGAAGATGACACTCCGATACCGGTGCTGGAGATGATCCGCAAGATGCCAACGGTCAAGGGATACAGCATCCGGTTGGTCACGGGCGACGAGGCACGCCGAAAGGTCGCGGTGGAGTACGTCACGAGGGGCCTTGCGCGCGGCGCTCTCAAGCCGGTCATCGATCGTATATTCAAGTTCGACGACATGGTGGAAGTGCACCGCTATCTGGAGAACAGCGGCCAATTCGGGAAGATCGTCGTTACCCTCTGAGCTGATGTTAATTCCCATGCGACGCTGGGAGGAGCGCTTCAACCACTACCTCAAGCAACGCAGCCTCTTGCGATCGTCCTTACAGGAGTAAACAACATGCCCGCACCCTACACTGGCGGATGCCAATGCGGCTCGCTTCGCTCACTTGCCGGCGCGTGCAACGTATCTGCAACACGGGACCTCTAACCTATTGACATTGTTAGCAGGAAGACGGTTTCCTAAACCGTAGGTCGCATGTTCGAGTCATGCCGGGATCGCCAGCGCGCGTGTTGCGCTTAGCGCAATAAAATCAAAAGCTTCTTATCAATCCTCAATTTGTTCGTAGCCGAAAATACGCGTCGCATCACTGATTCCGTATGCTCCGCTGGCTCCGTGTAATTACAAGGGGTTACGCAGTGTACCGCCAGCTCCATGCAACACCGATGCAACACGCACCGCCCCATTTGTTCGTGGTTCGTCCGAAGATAGTGGATTGCGATTTAGCCTAACGGCGGCACGAGAGTTGATGGAGCAGCGAGCCCGTCGCGGCCAAAGGTTTCATGACGACTATTCTGAGTCGCGCGTTTCCCAACGACTGCCAAACTGCCCGCCGCCACCTTTTGCTCAGCAACCGCCTGCGCCAATCGGGCAACCATCCAACGCGCCTGGAGTCCCGAAATTCGAGCCGGAGCCGTACTGGCCGAAGCCATTGCCAGGCAATTGGATACTTGGGCAAGTCTCAGGTATTGCCGTCGATCGCAACGATCACATCTGGATTGTGCATCGTCCCGCGACCCTGCTTGATGACGAGAAAGGCGCGACCAAAAATCTACCGGAGACCAAGTGCTGCACGGCGCCGCCGCCGGTCCTGGAATTCGATCAGGAAGGAAACCTGCTGAGATATTGGGGCGGCCCTGGCGTGGGTTACGATTGGCCGAAGTCAGAGCACGGCATTCATGTCGACAGCCAAGGCAATGTCTGGCTTGCCGGCAATGACAACGCCGATCATCAGATCCTCACCTTCACCGGTGACGGAAAATTTCTCCAGCAGATCGGCAAGGCCAATGTGACCGGCGATTCCAACAGTCAGGACAAGCTCGGCCGACCGGCGATGGCGCGAACGGTCAGATCATTACAATCAACCGGGACGATGGGAAGGTGCTCACCCAATTGGGGCGTCATGGCCGCCAGCCCGGCCAGTTCAAATGGGTGCACAACATTGCCATCGACTCCAAAGGAAACATCTACACGGCGGAAGTCGGCTTTGGGCACCGCACGCAAAAGTTTCGCAGGGTCGAGTGAGATGGAGTTGCGCTGGAATGCCCTTCGGATTGTTCTCACATAGGACAGAAGGAATAGCGGATTAAGCGGATGTCGGCTTTTGGCTGCGCAAAGCGGACATTCGCAGGATCGGCAAGGTCGGCTTCCGTGCCTAGGATGGCGGGATAATATCTTATCGGACGGGATGGGCACGAGCTTCTAACCAAACTCGGCCCTACCGCGCCGATCGGCAGCTTTCTAAAAGGCTTTGTTCGCCTCCGGCCGATGCTTGTTCTTTGGCACGAAGCCCGACCGGGTTGCTTCGCGCGGCTGGCGTACCCAGACCTCGCGATTCGGGTGCAAACCGGCGCCGCGGGTCGCAGGAACGGCAGTAAGCCGCGCGCGATGCAACAGGCGGGTGTCGGCCTCACCGCAGTTCGGATGGATGCCGCCATTGGCCGCCACCACCTTGTTCCAAGCCGCCTTGCGCTGATTGAGAATCGCTGGATCTGCCAGCGCCGTACAGTTGAGTTCGTTCTTGTTGAGATCCGCGACGATCTCGTCACCGTCCTGCACGAAGGCGATCGGGCCGCCAAGGCCAGCTTCGGGGCCAACGTGGCCGATGACGAGGCCGACCGATCCGCCAGAGAACCTCGCGTCGGTCATCAGCGCCACCACTATTCCGCGTTCACGGCACAGCGTGGTTATGCGCGAGGTGGGGTCGAGCATTTCGGGCATGCCTGGCGCGCCGCTCGGCCCCTCGTATCGCACGATGATCATGTCGTTGTTCTGGAATCGATCAGGTGTCTTGTCGAGCGCCACCAGCAAGTCCTGCTCGCCTTCAAACACGCACGCTCTGCCGCGGAACAGATTATTCTCCAGCCCGCCTTCGACGCCAGCGAGCTTCAGGATTGCCGAGAACTCCGGTGACAGGTTGCCGCCGAGAACGCGCAGGCCACCCGTTGGTTTGTAGGGCTTGGCGATGGAGTGGATCACCGTGCCATCTGCGGCCTTGGTGCCGAGGCGCTTGACCTGCTGGGCCAGCGTTTCGCCGGTGCATGTCATCACGTCGCCATTGAGCAATCCGGCCTCCAGGAGTTCACGGACGATCACCTGCACACCGCCAACCCCGTCGATGTCGACCATCGAATACTTGCCGTAAGGACGGGCGTCGGTCAGGACCGGAACGACGTACTGAGACAGATGGTTGAATTCAGACGGCGTCATGACCTCCTTCCAGAAGTCCGCGAACCCCGCGGCGCGAGCGATCTCCGGCGCATGCAGCGTGACATTGGTCGAGCCGCCAATCGCCATCGCGACGATGACTGCGTTGCGGATCGAATCGCGGACGACAATGTCACGCGGCTTCAGGCCCTTCGCCATCATCTGCGCGAGGTACTCGACCAGCTGGTCCGGGAATTCTTTGAGGCGGCGGGGATCGTCAGACGGTGGGGCCACCATGTGCAGCGGCTGCATGCCGACGACGCCGATGAAGGTCTGCATGGTGTTGTAGGTGAACATGCCACCGCAGCTGCCATAACCGGGGCAAGCATGGCAGGCGATATGGTGACGGTACGCGGCGTCCGAGTTGCCGGCGACCTGATAGGCGCTGACGATGTCGAGCTTCTCGCCGGTTGTCGGGTCAGTACCGGGATGGATCGGCCCGTCCGACATGATGATCGACGGTTCATTGTGTTCGAGCAGGGCGGCCAAGGTGCCGACGGGCGGCTTGTCGCAGGCAACGACGGCGATTGTGCCGGCGAGCCCGGTAGCGCTGAGATGTTCGCAGAGCGCATCGTGCGTCACTTCGCGCCCGATAAGCGAGTAGCGCATTTCGCGCGTGCCGTTCCGGATGCCATCCGATGTTGCGATGGTATATTCCGGCTGCACAAGGCGAAGCTTCAACTGGCCCGCGCCATTCCCGATGCGGCTCTTGAGGCTGGCGTGGATCGCATCCACCTTCGCCGCAACTCCCATATAGCACTGGCTGTCACCCTTGGTGCCAACCACGCCAACCGACGGCTCGTGGATCAAGTCCTGATCGGTGCCAAGTTCTCGCGCGATCCCGATGGTCTGGGCCGAGCGGCCTGGATGACGGTCGATGATCACGACTGGCGATTTTGTCACGGCGAATTCCTTTTTAGCGGCGGCTTTTCGATCGATATTGTTTGGTTGGCGATATCTTGGATGCGGGTGTGCTACGAGATCGAAATAATCTCAAGCTCTTGACCGGATGGGCCGACGACATCCCCAACAGCCTTGCCCATCAGAAGCCTTGCTACCGGGGATACGAAGGAAATGGAACCCACCTTAGGGTCCGCTTCGTCCTCTCCCACAATACGGTATTTCTGCACACGTCCATCGTCACGCCTGAAGGTCACCGTGGTCCCAAAGGTGGCAGTGTCAAGCGACGTAGGATTGGCGATGAACTGGGCCGTCCGAACTCTCGCCGCAAAGTAGCGCACATCCCGCAACGGGTTTGCTGCCTGCCGCCGTCGTTCATTCACGTCTTCGATGCTTTGCGCCGTCTGGTATGCCTCGCGAGCCTGGTGAAGTTGAAATTCCAGAGCCTTTAATCCCGCTTCCGTGACAAGGTTCGGATGAGGTGAAACCGGGCGGTCGGGTAGCAGAGTCTCCGACGCAGTTTCGGCACTGTCTTCCTTGGTGAAAGCAACGCTCAAGCTCAGAAATCCTTTACGTGAGATTCTCTATAAGATGGATCGTCGGTGGCAAGAACGTAGAACCGTCAAAGGACGCTATCGTGCACCCAGGCAATCTGGTCGATCGCTTTTGGAGAAGACCGCTCTTGGCGAAAAGCGGGCATTGGTATCAGGAGGCATGTCGCGCTCTGCTCCTATATGACTGAATTGCTGCTATCGAGCGCACCAATTTCCTATGGGAAATACGTTGGGCGAGCAAGACCGACAGCGGACGTCACAGCGCGCTGGAGCCCCCCGCCACAATCTTCTCATTGAGTTTTTGATCTACGACCTGGACCGTCCGGTCGATATCAGCATTGGGCATGCCCAGTTGCTGCGAAATTAACTTCACCAGCAAATCAACCCGCTCGATAAAGGGCGCGCCAGCGGCCACCGCACGCGCTGCCGACGAGGGCTTGAGAAGGCTTTCCGCTGCCCTGGCGTATTTTCCGAACGGCACCTGATCCTGCGGGTCCGCCCCCAAGCGTCGAGCGATGGCATCGACATGGTCATAGATCGACTGCGATACCTTCAGATCACCGTGAACCGCGTCACGGATTGACTGCGGCTCTTCGGGCGTGATGCAGCGATAGTTTCCGGTCAGTAACATCGACCATTTCGCCAACGGGACGAACAGCGAATCGAAAACTTTGAGCTTCACCGGTACGTCCTGGCCATCCAGCTTCACCGCGTCAATGTCCGCTTCCAGCTCCCGAAGCAGCCGGTTATGGGCCTCGTCAGCAAATCCAGCCGCCTTGAAATTCGTCGGCAGGCCCACATGGAGGACATTCGCTGCCTCCTCTGGTGGGCGGAAGGCCTGTGGATCAGGCGAGCAGAGCGATACCAACCCCGGTTCGAAGCGCTCCCATACTCCGGCATTGGTATACGCTTCTTCGAGGTCCATGTCCGCCAGCCCGGGGATCCGTTTGAGATAGGGTGGGGGCGGCATATTCATGATCGAAAGGCAGGGCAGCTTCGCCGCGGCGATCTTGATCATCAGAACCCGGATCGTGTGGTTGGTGTATTGCGGTTCCTGCATCGCAAGACCGACCAGATCGTAACGGGAGAGGACGACGTCCTGGGGGGAGGCCGCATCCAGTTTCCCAGGCAGGTCGCGCGAGAAGATTGCCCTGTGGGTCGGCTCGTCACGCAGCTTGATGCGGACTTCGGTACCATCGCGGTTGATGAGTTCTGCGGTCTTCTTGCGGCACACGAGAGTCACGTTGTGACCAGCCATCAGCAGCTTCGTCGCCAGCAATGAGCCATAAGAGGCTCCGAGAATAAGAATACTCCGCGCCATGCTATTCCGTCCCCAAGATGATGATTTGACGCCCAGCCCGAAGGCTCGACGAATTTTCTGATTTGGTTAGGCCGGACCCTACTGCATTGCTGCGCTGCGATCCAGATGGCTGATGCGACGTGGAATTCGGCTCGTCATGCGCCAATCTGTCCCGTCTTTCGCACGTGGCAAAGCGCCGACGGTGCGATACGCTCTTAAAAAAATCAGGGGGGGGGGAGCCATGTCAGCGACAATTCATCGCCGTCACTTCATCGCGGCAGGCACGGCAGCTGCTGCCATGCCTTTCCTCTCACGCGGGGCCTCGGCGCAGGCCGCGTGGCCATCGCGGCAGATCCGTATGATCTGTAGCTATCCGGCCGGCGGCCAGACCGATCTGCTCGCACGCGCCTTCGGCGAATTCATCTCCAAGCAGGTGGGGCAGACTGTCGTCATCGAAAACAAGGCGGGTGCCTCCGGCGCCATAGGCACGGCGGAGGTCGCGCGCGCGGAGCCCGATGGTCACGCGATCCTGTGCTCCATCTCGACCACCTACGTGATGAACAGGGTGATGATGAAGAGCCCCGGTTACGACATGGACAAAGACCTGACGCTCGTCAGTGTCATTCCGGGCGCCGGGCTGCTGCTGGTCGCGAGCCCGAAGTCCGGCGTCACAACGCTGGACGAATTCGTCGCTTTCGCGCGCAAGAATGGCAAGGTGAATTTCGGCACCTATAGTGCGGGCTCAGCCCCGCACATGACGATCAATGAACTCAACAAGCAGTATGGTCTCAGCATCGAGCCGATCCATTATCGCGGCGAAGCGCCGATGTGGACGGGGCTGGCGGAAGGCACGCTCGATGTCGCGATGGGCAGCTACACGGCCGCGCAATCCGTCCTGCAAAGCAATCGCGGCGTTGCGTTCGCGGTGCATTCGAAGAAGGTCGATGCGATTCCGAACGTCAAGACCCTGCCTGAACAAGGCGCGACATCGAGGTTTTTCACCGTCAGCGGCTTCTCGGGCTGGGCATTGCCGAAGGCGACGCCGCAGCCGATCGTCGATCGGCTGGCGCAACTCTGCGTGGCGGCCAATAGCGATCCAAAGGTCAAGGAAGTTCTCAACACCTTCGTGCTGGAGCCAGCGCTCGGCTTTAAGGAAAGCAATGCTTTGTATCAGCACGAATTGCCGGTCTGGATAGAGAGCGCCCAGGCGCTCGGCTTGCAACCAGTCTAGATTAAGTTGAAGAACGGTTATGGCCGTCAGGCCGGCACCTGCAACTCGGATCGAAATTCGATTGCGAGCTTGATTGGATAGATCGACTGCCGGGATATCACCTGGGCAGGTCGCTACGCGGTGATACGCAGTCAACGACGACGTGGCCAACGCCTCCGCAACTCTCGTTCCTCTGGAACGCGGGTACCCTAAACTTTAGGGCGTTTCCCCCGGACCGGTTAGGGGCCTCCGTGCCTGTGAGGCGCAAGTGAGCCAGGTCTTAGCAGGCCAGAACGGCCATGCAGTCGTGCGCAATCGTGGTTTCCTCACTGGTCGGAATGATCCAAATATCGACCTTGCTTTCCCTGGCAGCGATGCTCTCAGAGCCGGCATTGTTGGCGGTGGCATCCAGTTCGATACCGAGCCAGCCGAGCCTGGCGCAAATACGTTCACGCACACATGCCTCAGGCAATGTCGCGTCCCAGCCATTCGATGTGCCGCGCCACCGAAACCTGCATCGCCTGCCTGGCGTCCTGCTGAATCACCGCGTTCCAGAAGGCGCCGTAGATCGCGTCATAGTGAAACGGCATGACGCGGTCGGCGATGGTCTGTACTGCGCTGGCACCGAGCGGGATGAAATTCGGATAGGAGCGCATGAAGCCGAGATGCTTGCGGTCGGCGACGACCTGCAGCAGATCGCCGGACAACAGCGCGCCGCGGCCGTCGCAGCCTTGCGCCCAGTGCAGGATGGTACCGCCATCGTAATGGCCGCCGGTGCGCAGCAGCGTCAGCCCCGGCGCGATCTCCTTGGTCTCGCCGGTCCACAGTTCGAGGCAGGGATCGGTCCGCATGATCCATTCCTTGTCCGCCGCATGCAGATAGACCGGAATGCCGCCAAAGGCCCGGCTCCATTCCACCATGGTCGTGTAGTAGTGCGGATGCGAGATCGCGATCGCCTTCAGGCCGCCGATGCCCTTGATCAGATCGACCATCACGTCGCTGACGAGACTGACGCAGTCCCACAGCACGTTGCCGTCCCTGGTCGGTACCAGCAATGCGCGCTGGTTGATGCCGAAGGCCGGCGCGATGCCGATCCCCATCAGGCCGGCTTCGTCGCGGAAGGTCGGCATGTGGCTGCGTTCAAGACGTTTCAGTGTGGTCCAGGCCTGGCCTCCCGGCGGCACGTATTGCCGTTCCTCGTCGCAGATGATGCAGGCGGCCGGCGGCGCCGATGTCGGCGCGTATTGGGTGCCGCAGGTGATACAGATATATGCGTCCATGACCATCGCCTCTGTTATGTCAGTTCTCGCGGCGCATCCTCGGGAGCGAGCAGCGGGACCGAGCAGGCATCGTAAGTGTAGAGCCAATCCGGATCGGTCGGGCCGCGCAGCCAGGTATTGGCTTCGGAAATCCGCTGCACCTTGTTGGTGCGCGGCATCCGGTTGGCTTCATACCATCGGAACGGCTCGGCGGGATCCTCAGAGCCGATCTCGGCGATGCAGCGCGCCAGCACCGCGCCGTCCTCGATGGCCATGGCGGCGCCGGACGCCATATAGGGCCGCAGTGGATGACAGGCGTCGCCGAGCAGCACCATGGCGCCGCGGCTCCAGCAATCCACCGGTTCGCGATCGAACACCGGCCATTGCGTCACGGCGGGTGCGGCGGCAACCACTTGCTGCAATTCCCGATGAAAGCCCTCGAATGCCGCGACGAAGGCCTCCCGGTCGCATGGCAGGAACGAATCCGGCGCGTCCCAACTGGCGGCGGGTACGCTGCTCACCACGTAAACCTCTTCGCGCGCCTGGGTCATGTAATAGACAAGGATATGGCTCTTCGGGCCCCACCATTTGGTGCAGGATCGGATCGGCAGGCCATTGAGCAGTGCCGCGGGAAATACCGCGCGATGGGCGATATGGCCGCTGAAGCGTGGCTTCTCCGCGCCGAGCAGGAATTCGCGCAGCTTGGAATTGACGCCGTCGGCGCCGATCACGATGTCGGCGTCCTCGGTGACGCCGTTCTCGAATTCAAGCCGCACCGACGCGCCGCGTTCCTCGATCGCCGTCAGCCGATGGCCGAACGCCACGGTGCCATGTTCGAGCGCCGATTCCAGCACCGCATGCAGGTCGCCGCGATGCACGTTGATATAGGGCGCGCCGTAATGCGCCTCGCGGGCGGGGCCCAGGGGCAACTCGAACAGGATATCACCGCTGTCCCACTGGCGGCTGACAAAGGCGTCGGGGGTGAGCCCGACATCGACCAGCGTCTGCTGGATGCCGAGCCGCTTCATCACCATCATCACATTGGCGCTGAGATGAATGCCGGCGCCGATCCGCGAGAATGCCGGCGCCTGTTCATAGATCCTGACCTTGAAGCCCGCGCGCTGCAGCAGGCCGGCGGTGGTCATGCCGCCCAATCCGGCGCCGACAACGGCAATGCGCAGGCTGCGCTTCATCTAGGCGTCCACCGTGTGTTTTTCATTCGCGATCCGGCGCGGCGTATCGCCCAGCAACGCACGCACATTGTTGCCGAGGATATCGTCGCGCGCCGCGCGCGACAGGCCGGGCAGCGTCTCGACGCGCGCCGGGCCCATCGCTTCCAGCATTTCGAACGGATAGTCGGTGCCGTAGACGACGCTGTCGGCCCCGACCATGTCGATCAGGAATGAGAGCACCTTGCTGTTGTGGGTCAGGCTGTCATAGACGAACGTCGTCAGCAGGTCCGATGGCGGATGCTTCAATGTCTTGTTGCAGGCCGGATGCATGGCAAACCCGAGATCGAAGCGGCCGATCTCAAACGGCATGAAGCCGCCGCTATGGGCGAGGCATATCTTCAGGCCAGGAAGGTCGTCGAGAATGCCGGAGAATATCAGCCGCGCCGCGGCGATGGTGGTGTCGGTGGGATATGAAATGAGGTTGTTGAGGAAGTAGTCGCCGGTGCGGTCGAGGCCGACAGGCCGCAGCGGCGGGTGCAGAAACACAAAGATGTTGCGCGCGTGCAGGCGCTGCCACAGTGGCCGAAAGTCGGGATGGTCGAGATCCCTTCCATTGATGCTGGTGCCGATTTCCACCGACCGCATGCCGAGATGATCGACGATGTAGTTGAGTTCCTCGATCGCCAGACCGACATCCTGCATCGGCAGCGTGCCCATCGCCGCGAAGCGGCCGGGATAGGCCCTGATATCCGCCGCCATGGTTTCGTTCTGCAGCCGCGCCCAGCGCGCACCTTCGACCGGCGGCAGATCGTCGCCGGCGACATCGGTCCAGGTCGATACCACCTGCAGGCCGATGCCGGCGGCGTCCATGTCCGGCAGTCGGTGGGCGAGATCGCAGAGCTTGTGAAAGAACGGCCGCAGCAGCGGGCCGCCGTTGAAGGAAAGGCGGGCGTTGCCCTCGGCGTTGCGCTCGAGGCGGACGCCATAATGCGCGCCGTTATGTTCGGCTTCATGCAGCAACTGCGGCGACATGTAGTGGGCATGCATATCGACGATCGAAGCCATTCCGGATCCCGACACTGACATTTGCGCGCGCCATATGGGGGAGGCGCCAGATAGTTCGATAGCGAACTAGTTCAGGGTATGGACCGATCCCGGCGCTGTCAACCGGCGTTCAGCCGAGGTCCGCGGGATCGATCGCCGCGAACAGCGTTTCGGTGAGGCGGCGCAGCAGATCGATCAGTACCTCGGTATCCTTGTTCCCGAGGGAGGACACGAGCTGCCATTGCGCGGCGACAATCTGCGGAATGACTTCGTCGATCAGCTTGACGCCTTTTTGCGTGAGCTGGATCTTCAGGCTGCGGCGATCGTTGGGTTCGGGCAGTCGCGCCACCAGATGCAGCAACTCCAGCCGATCGAGCCGGCTGGTCATGCCGGCGCCGCTGAGCATCAGCGATTCCGCGAGTTGTTTCGGCGTTAGCGAAAATGGCGGCCCGGCCCGGCGCAGCGCCGAGAGCACGTCGAAGGTGCCGCGCACCAGCCCGTGTTTGGCGATGACGCGATTGATGTAGGGCGTGGTCAGCAGATGCGCCTGCGCCAGCGCGCCGAACAGCCGCATTGGCGCGGGATCGAGATCAGGCCTTTCCCGCTGCCATTGCTCGACAATTTGATTCACCGGCACGCGCGCGGTGGTCTCATTGGCGGTCTCTTTCGCGCGCCTTCCCTTTGGCATTTTCGTTGCTGGTTTACCGCCGGATTTGATCGCCGCCGCAGCATTCGCGCCTTGAGTCCGAAGCTTGCCGACTGCTGTTTTCGCGGCTGTGTTGCGGACAGCCGTTTTGGCGAGAACGTCAGGCAGGGATTTCGCGACGTGGCGAACAGGTTTTGTTTTGCGAGTTGCAGTCTTGGGCATGGCGGGCGTGATCCTGGACAACTCAGTCGAGATCGAAATATCAGCGCGCGTCAAAATGAAGCGCTACGTAGAGATGTAGTATCGAATAACGTTTGATCGATGGCGCGGCAATGCCCCTGCGATCGTTCGCGGCGAAATTTCTCCGGATTGCACCACGCGCGGGCGGCATGCCTAAAAATAGCGCGAGGCGCTGCGGCAAACGCTCAAAATTTGAGATGGCCGCAGAATTGACACCCCTTTTGCATCGCCATAGCCTCAATGTCGTTCGGTGGGTGATAATTCGGTATCGAACAACTTACTCAAAATTGCCTCCTGCTTCCCGGAGAGCGCGTTGTCCATTCGTTCGGTCACCACCTATCCGCTGTCGGTGCCGCAGCCGGCGGCGTCCGGCCGGTCGGGCTTCGTCAACAGCCTGGTGGTCGAGGTCGTGACCGAGGACGGCCGCTCCGGCTTTGGCGAATCCTATTCCCCGGTGTCGCCACGGGCGACGGCGCAGATCGTCGAGGATGCGCTGGCGCCGGCGCTGCTGGGGACCGATGAGGGCAACATCGGTGCGCTCTGGCAAAAGATGCGCGGCGCGCTGGTCACGCCGGTGTCGGGCGCCGGCGCGGAAGCGATTTCCGCCGTCGATATTGCGCTGTGGGATCTGCTTGGCCAGAAGCTCGGTGTGCCCATCTACGCGCTGCTCGCAGGGCAGGGCCGCGAGCGCCTTCCGGCCTACGCCTCCTTCATCGGCTGGATCGACGACCGGCAGGCCGTGGCGCAGGCGGAGCGCGCGATGCAGCTCGGCTTCCATCAGCTGAAGATCAAGCTGCTGCCGCCGCTCGATGCCGCCATCGCGCGCGTGACCTTGATGCGGCAAACCGTGGGCAAGGGGTTTGGGCTGGTCGCCGATCCCAACGGCACCTTCGACTATGTCGAAGCGGTGCAGTTGGCGCGCCGTCTCGGCGAACTCGGTTTTCTCTGGCTGGAAGAACCGCTCGATCCGTCCGATCTGGCCGGCCTCGTCAAACTCAACGCCCACGGCTTTCTGCCGCTCGCCGCCGGCGAAAGCGAATTCGGACCGCGCGGGGCCATCGGCCTCGTGGCGGCCGGCGCGATCGGCGTGCTGCAGCCGGACTGCGGCCGCATCGGCGGCATTACCGGTTTTGCGCGCGCCGCCACGGCGTCTGCCACACTGGGCGTGCCGTTCGCACCGCATCATGCCGGCGGCGCCATCAAGGCCACCGCGGCGCTGCATCTTGCCGCGGCGCTGCCGGGCTTTCGCGTCATGGAATGCAGCCTGCTGCGCACCGCGCTGCATGACGATCTCACGCTGGCTCCCGTCGCCCATCCCTCGCTGCTCGACAGCGACGGCACCCTGCCGGTGCCGCAAGGGCCGGGCCTCGGCATCGAGATCAACCGCGCCACGCTGGCGCGGCTTGCGATCCAGTGATCACCGGAACACCCCCGTATCCCAGATGATGGAGACCAGGATGAGCTTCGATATGCGACGTAGGGACCTTCTAGTCGGCGGCAGCAAGCTCGCTTTGGGCGCTGCGGCACTCGGCATCACCGGCCTGGCCGGATCGAACAGCGCGGCGGTCGCGCAGGAAACCACGCTCCGGGTCACGCATTTCGGCGGCCCCTATCAGATCCTCACCGACATCATCGCAAAGCCGTTCGAGGCGGCCGGCAAGACCAAGGTGATCTACGACGTCGAGATCTCGCCCGGCGCGATGGCCAAGATCCAGACCCAGAAGAGCGATCCGCCGTTCGACGTGGTCATGGTGTCGCGGGCATGGGGCCTGCGCGGCCTGAAGGGCGGGCTGCTGGCGAAGGTCAGCCCGGCCGATTTCCCCGAGGCGTCGAAACTGTCGCCGGACATCTTCCCCGCCGAAGGCTGGGGCGTCGGCACCATTCTCGATACCATCGACATGATGGTCGATACCAAGCAGATCACCGCGCCGGTCACGTCGTGGATGGATCTGTGGCGCGACGACATGAAGGGCAAGATCATGCTGCCCAGCGCGGTCAACGGCGCCACCGCATTCGGCTTCCTGGTCTGCGTCGTCCGTGCGTTTGGCGGCGATATCAAGAACGAGGCGGCCGTGAACGAGGCGTTTGCGCGGCTGAAGGCGCTCAAGCCGGCCGTGCGTTCGTTCTATGCCGACGGCGCCCAGGCCAACCAGCTGATCGAGCGCGGCGATATCGCCATCGCGCCGCAATTCGCGATCCGCATCCACAACACGTCCCGGGCGGCGCCGCAGGTCAAGAAGGTGTCACCGAAGGAGGGCGTGCTGGCCGTTCCCTATGATCTCTGCATTCCCGTCAACGCCAAGAACATCGCGGCGTCGAAGGCTTACATCAACTACACGCTGACCAAGCCGGTCCAGAGCGCGATGGTCTCGAACCTGCTCGCCACCCCGGTGCGGCCCGACGTCGAAATCCCCGCCGATGTCGCGCCGATCGTCAAGTTCGATCCCAAGCTGGTGTTCTTCCAGGATGAGGAATATGCCGCGGCCAAGCAGCGCGAATTGCTCGATCGCTACACCCGCGAGGTCCAGAGTTGAACATGGCGGTGTTCGATCCCTCCGGAGAGCGCGTCAACGGCGCGGCTCCGGAGCTCGTCCTCGACAATATCTGCAAGTCGTTCGACGGCCATGTCGCTGTTGATCGCTGCGATCTGGTCTTGAAGCGCGGCGAGATCATCGCGCTGCTGGGGGCGAGCGGCTGCGGCAAGTCCACCTTGCTGAACATGATCGCCGGTTTCGAAGACCCTGACTATGGAACCATCGCGCTACGCGGCAAGGTGATCAATACGATCCCGCCGTACCGGCGCAACGTCGCCATGGTATTTCAGCACTATGCGATGTTTCCGCATCTCACCGTGCGGGACAACATCGCATACGGCCTGCATGCGCGCCGTCTGGAGAAATCCGAGATCGCCTCGCGCGTCGATGAGATGGTGACGCTGCTGCAGCTCGGCGGACTCGACAAGCGCTACCCCGCGCAACTGTCCGGCGGCCAGCGCCAGCGCGTCGCGGTGGCGCGCGCACTGGCGGTGCGGCCGGATATGCTGCTGCTCGACGAGGCCTTCAGCGCGCTGGATCGCAATCTGCGCGAGGACATGCAGCTCGAACTGTCGCTGCTGCTGCGCCGGCTGAACGTGACCACGGTGCTGGTGACCCACGACCAGCGCGAGGCCTTTGCGCTGGCGGACCGCATTGCGATCATGGAGGGCGGCCGGATCGCGCAGATCGGGACGCCGGAAGATGTCTATCGCAAGCCCGGCAGCAGCTCGGTGCTGCGCTTCCTCGGCACTACCAACCGCTTCACCGGCGAACTCTCGGGCCGCGGCGAGGTCGCCGTCGCGCCCGGCCTGCTGTTCGCGCCACCGGCCTCGACCCTCGGCGCGATGGCCGCCGGCTCCGTACTCGTCGATATCAGGGCCGAGGACATTACCCTGTCGCCCGAGCCCACGGCCTCGCACCGGACCGCACCGGCCGTGGTCGTGCTGCGGACCTTTCTCGGCTCGCAGGAACGCATCGTTCTCAAGCTCGGCGAGTATCAGGTGGTGATCGACCGCCCGGCGCAGGTCGCGCTCAATCAGGAGCCGCTGGCGATCGGCTGGCAGGTCTATCTCGATTTCAATCCGGCAAGCTGCCGGCTCTCCGCGGTCGGATAGATCATGCAGCTCCGCAACCGCATGGTCCCGTGGCTGTGGCTGGCGCCGGCCGGCGCGTTGCTGATTCCGTTTTTCCTGATCCCGATCCTGATCACCGCCCGCAACAGCGTGTACATCGACGATCCCATGGGCTTTCTGAAGCCCGGTCTCAGCTTTGCCAGCTACGCAAAAGTGCTGTCGGATTCGTATTATCTCGCCGTATTCGGCAACACGCTGATGGCCGCCGCCGCGGTGTCGGTGATCACCCTGGTGGTGTCCTATCCCTTTGCCTGGCTGCTGGCCCGCAGCTCCGGATCGTCGCGCGGCTTTCTGCTGTGGGCGGTGTATCTGCCGATCTATGTCAGCGTCATCATGCGCGTGTTCGGCTGGATGGTGTTCATCGCCGACAGCGGCATGCTGAACCAGATGCTGGTGAAAATCGGCCTGATCGATCACCCGGTGCGGATGATCAACGAGGTCTCCGGCATGACCATCGGCATGATCCATCGCTATCTGCCGCTGATGATCCTCCCCTTGATGACCTCGCTGCAGAAGGTCGACGATTCCATCCTGCGTGCTTCCGCCAATCTCGGCGGCGGTCAGTGGTTCACCTGGTGGCGGGTGGTGATGCCGATTTCGCTGCCCGGCGCGGTGGCCGGCACGCAACTGGTGTTCGCCGGCGTGCTGTCCGACTATGTGATCCCGACCTTGATGGGCACCACCAAATTCCAGCTGCTGGCGCCGGCGATCTATTACGAGGCGACCACCAATGCTGCCTGGGCATTGTCCGGCGCCATGGCCACCATCGTGATCGTCGTGGTGGCGTCGTTTCTTGTCATCGCCAACCTCATTCTGAAGCGCGTTGCGCCATGGGCCAGCATCTGATGGCGCCGCGCTCCCATCTTTCGCCCGGCGTGCCGAGCCGCTTCTTCGCGGCGCTGGTAGTGCTGTTCCTGCTCGGCCCGATCGCCATCGCTGGCATCGTCGCTTTCTCCAGCGGCAACCGGCTGGAATTTCCGATTCCCGGCTTCAGCCTGCGCTGGTTTGCGATCGCTCTGTCGAAGCCGCAATATATCGAGGGCCTCACGGCCTCGGTCGTCATCGGCCTTGGCAATGCGATCCTCGCGACCATCGCCGGCACCGGCGCTGCGCTGGCGCTCAGCCACTACCGCTTCCGCGGCCGCTCCATCATCCAGGCGCTGGTGATGCTGCCGATCGCGATGCCGGCCATCGTGCTGGGGCTCGGGCTGCTGTTCACGTTGACGATCTATGACATGCAGCCGGGATTGCTGGCCGGCGTGCTGGGCCATGCCGTGCTCGGCGTGCCCTATGTGGTCGCCATGGTCACCGCCGCGCTGTCGAACTACGACCGTTCGGTGGAGCGTGCCTCGATGAATCTGGGCGTCGGTCCGGTCAAGACCTTCTTCAAGATCACGCTGCCGCTGATCCGTGGCGGGGTGATTGCGGGCGGGGTCTCGGCATTCCTGATCTCGTTCGACAATATTTCGCTCTCCTTGTTCATCACCCGCGGGGATACGTTGCCGCTGCGCCTGATGCAGCAATTGCTGGCCTATGCCGATCCCAGCGTTGCCGCGATTTCCACCCTCCTCGTGCTTGCATCGCTGGCCTGCATGGTTCTGCTGTTGCCGCTGGCACTGCGGCGCCGATAATGCCACGGCCCACCTATCGCTCCATTCAAATGTCGAGGCCCCCCATGAAAGCCGTCATTCGCAAGATCGTCGTGCAGCTCGACGAGACCCACATGGAGATGGGGCGGCCGATCGACCCGCCGACGCGGCGCGCGCTTGCCATGGCAGTGATCGTCAATCCGTTTGCCGGCCGCTACGTGGAGGACCTCGCCGAACTCTCCGAGATCGGTCTCGAACTCGGCGATCTGCTTGGCCGTCGCTGCGTCGAGGCGCTGGGCATCGCGCCCGGCGCGGCGCACAGCTTTGGCAAGGCCGCGATCGTCGGCGAGGACGGCGAACTCGAACACGCCGCCGCCTTGATGCATCCGAAGATGGGCGCCGGGCTGCGCGCTGCGGTCGAGAAAGGCGCGGCGCTGATTCCGTCGGCGAAAAAGATCGGCGGCATCGGCGCCGCCATCGACCTTCCGCTGGGGCATAAGGACGCCGCCAAGGTACGCAGCCATTTCGATGCCATCGAAGCGCGCGTTTCCGATGCGCCGCGTCGCGGCGAGATCGTTGTTGCCATCGCCGTTACCGACAGCGGCCGGCCCGCGGCGCGCGTCGGCGGGTTGCTGCTCAAGGACGTCATCGGCATCGACGGCATGATCTGATCGGCCGCCGCCTTAGTCACTTTCCTTCACTCTCGGAGAATTCCATGGCCCACGAACAAGCCGCCGCAAAGCCGGCCGGCAAGCTCGTCATCAAGAACATCGGGCTGCTGCTGTCGGGCGACATCCAGCAGCCGATCCTCGACGCCGACACCATCGTCTGCACCGCCGGTCGTATCTCCGCTGTCGGCAAATACGCGGATTGCGACACCGAGAAGCCGGACACCCTGATCGACGCGCAGGGCTCGTCGGTGGCGCCCGGCCTGATCGATTCCCACACCCATCCGGTGTTCGGCGACTGGACGCCGCGGCAGAACCAGCTCGGCTGGATCGAATCCACCGTGCATGGCGGCGTCACCACGCTGCTCTCCGCCGGCGAGGTGCATCTGCCCGGCCGGCCCGGCGATATCGTCGGCGTCAAGGCGCTGGCGATCACCGCCGAGCGCGCGTTCCGGAATTTTCATCCGCTCGGCGCCAAGGTGATGGCCGGTGCGGTGATCGTGCAGCAGGGCATGACCGAAGCGGATTTCATCGAGCTTGCTGCGGCCGGCGTGTCGCGCATCGCCGAAATCGGTCTCGGCACCGTCAAGGCCGGGCCGGAGGCGAAGCAGATGGTGGCATGGGCGCGCAAGCACGGCATGCGCACCATCATCCACACCGGCGGTCCGTCGATTCCCGGCTCCGGCATGATCGACAAGGACGTGGTGCTGGAAGCCGACGCCGATGTGATCGGCCACATCAATGGCGGCCACACCGCGCTGCCCCAGGCGCAGGTGCTCGAACTCTGCGAGAAATCCGTCCGCGCCATCGAGATCGTCCACAATGGCAATGAGAAGATCGCGATCTTTGCGGCGCAGACCGCGAAGCGACTGGGTTGCCTCGAACGCGTGATCCTCGGCACCGACTCGCCGGCCGGCTCCGGCGTGCAGCCGCTCGGTATCCTCAGGCTGATCTCGCTGCTGTGCGGCGTCGGCGGCATGCGGGCGCAGGACGCGATCTGCTTTGCCACCGGCAACACCGCACGCATCCAGCGGCTGGATTGTGGGTTGATCGAGGCCGGACGCGCCGCCGATTTCGTGTTTCTCGATCGCGCCCAGCATAGCGCCGGCAATACGCTGCTGGAAAGCATCGAACTCGGCGATCTCGCCGGCATTGGCATGGTCGTCATCGACGGCATCGTGCGCTGCGGGCGCAGCCGCAATACGCCGCCGGCCGACAAGGTGCCCGCGGTTGTCCAGAACGCATAGAGTATTAACCTCCCTCTCCCCGTGAAGAACGGGGAGAGGGAGTACACTGCCGATATTGCGATCTGATCTGCTTCAACATTGAGGTCCCCGATGCCGCTCGATATCCTCGTCAAGAATGTCGTGCTCCCGAGCACCGAGGGCCTGCGTGACCTCGGCATCGCCGATGGCCGCTTCGTCAGCATCGAACAGCCTTCGGTGTCAAAGGCCGCGACATTGACGCTGGATGCCGAGGGCCGCATGGCCGTGCCGGGTTTTGTCGAGCCGCATATCCATCTCGACAAGGCGCTGATCTCGGAGCGCGCGCCGGTCAATGTGTCGGGCACGCTCACCGAGGCGATCGAGATCCTCTGGGAGATCAAGCGCAACTACACCGTGGAGGAAATCGCCGATCGGGCGTCGCGGGTGCTGACGCGCGCCATCGAAAACGGCATCTCCCATCTGCGAACCCATGTGGATGTCGATCCGATCGGCGGCACGCGCCCGGCGGAAGGCCTGATCCGCGCCCGCGAACGCTTTCGCGGCTTGATCGATATCCAGATCGTCGCCTTTCCGCAGGAAGGCATCGTAAAATCGCCCGGTACCGAAGCCCTGATGCGCGAGGTGATGAAGCTCGGTGTCGATGTGGTCGGCGGCATGCCGTTCAACGAGGCGTCACCGGCGGACAGTCGCCGGCACATCGAGATCGTGTTCGAGATCGCCAGAGAATTCGACGCCGACGTCGACATGCATGTCGACGAGACCGACAATCCCCAGGCGCGGACGCTGGAAGTGCTCGCCGAACTGACCATCAAGAACGGCTGGCAGGGCCGCGTCACCGCCGGCCACACCTGCGCGCTGGCGAGCTATCCGCGCGACTACGCCGATCACGTGATCGCCCGGCTTCACGAAGCCAACGTCAACATGATCGCCAATCCCGCCACCAACCTGATGCTGCAGGGCCGGCTCGACGACTATCCAAAACGCCGCGGCGTCACGCAGGTGAAGGAATTGCTGGCGGCCGGCGTCAACGTCGCCTGCGGGCAGGACTGCGTGCACGACACCTTCTATCCGTTCGGTCAGAACGACCCGCTCGAGATCGCGTTCCTGCTCTGCCATGCCTCGCACATGAGCCAGCCCGCCGAGATTCTCACCGTGATGGAGATGGTCACCAGCCATGGCGCCAAAGCGCTGCGGTTGCCGACGTCCGGCGTGACGGTCGGCGCCGTCGCGGATCTCGTCGTGCTTGATGCCCGCGACGCGCGCGAGGCTTTTGCGACGCGGACGCCGCGGCGCTGGGTGATCCGCAAAGGAAAACTCATCGCGGAAAGCAAGGTCGAGCGCCGCCGCACCTTCGAACTGCCGCCAAAGCAGGGCGTATAAGATGGCCATCACGCCGAAGCCGCTCACCATCGCGCTTGAAGAGCACTATTGCGATGCCGACCTGGTCGCGCTGTTTGCCGCCAACGAGCAGAAGCGCCCGCCACACATCGAACAGCGCCTGTTCGACATCGGCGAGATCCGCCTGCGCGAGATGGACGAGGCCGGCATCGATATCCAGGTGCTGTCCCATGGCGGCCCCGGGACGCAGAAGCTCGATCCCGCCACCGCGGTGCGGATCGCGACGCAGACCAATGACCGGCTTGCTGGTCTGATATCAGTTCATCCGACGCGCTTCGCCGGTTTTGCGGTGCTGCCGACGCCGGCGCCGGAAGCCGCCGCCGATGAACTCGAACGCAGCGTCACCGAACTCCGTTTCAAGGGCGCGCTGGTCAACGGCCTGACCAACGGCAAATTTCTCGACGAGAAACAGTTCTGGCCGATCTTCGCCCGCGCGCAGGCGCTCGACGTGCCGCTCTATCTGCATCCGGCGTTTCCCAGCCCGGCGGTGTCCGAGGTCTACTACAACGACTACGCCCGCAAATTTCCCGAACTCAACGGCCCGGTCTGGGGTTTTACGGCGGAGACCGCCAATCAGGCGATCCGCATGGTGCTATCGGGCGTGTTCGCCGAATATCCGCGGCTGAAGATCATTCTCGGCCATCTCGGGGAAGGCCTGCCGTTCCTGCTGTGGCGGATCAACGATCTGCTGCATCGCCCGATGGACGGCGGCCTCACCTTCAGCGAAACGTTTCGCAAGCACTTTTACCTGACCACCAGCGGCAATTTCTCCGATACAGCGCTGGCCTGCAGCGTTGCCGAGATGGGCATTGATCGCATCATGTTTTCGGTGGACTGGCCGTTCGCCTCCAACAAGGCCGGTACCGACCGGGTGAACACCACCACGCTCAGCCCGCACGACAAGGCGAAGATTCTGGGCGGAACCGCGAAGAGCCTGCTAGATCTCTGAAACACGATAAGGTCTTCAGAGCAGGGAGGATGGCATGACGGGTGCCATTGGTTTCATCGGTCTCGGCGTCATGGGCGAGCCGATCTGTCGCAATCTCGCGCGCAAGAGTGGATCCGCCGTGTTCGGTTTCGACCGCGCCGACGCGCCGCTTGAGCGCCTTGCCGAATCCGGCGTGATCCGTGCGGTCTCGCTGGCCGACCTCGCCGCCAAATGCGACGTGATCATTCTCGCGCTGCCGAGCGGCAAGCATGTCGAGGCGGTATGCGATGGGCCCGATGGCCTGCTGGCCCATGCGCAAGCCCGCCACACCGTCGTCGATCTCGGCACGTCGGCCGTGGAGCCGACCCGCGCACTGGCGAAACGCTTCGCCGCCAAGGGCGCCTTCTATGCCGATGCGCCGATCGCGCGGACCCGGCAGGCTGCGGAGGAGGGCACGCTCAGCGTCATGGTCGGCGCCGACGAGGCCACCTTCGCGAAGCTCAAGCCGCTGATCGCGACCTTTGCTACCGACATCACCCATTGCGGCGCGGTCGGCGCCGGGCAGGTGGTGAAGATCCTCAACAACATGGTGCTGATGCAGACCGTGGTGGCGCTCGCCGAAGCACTGGAGACGGCGAAGCGCGCCGGGCTCGACGGAAAATTGCTGTTCGAAACCCTGGCCAAGGGATCGGCCGACAGTTTTGCCCTGCGCAATCACGGCATGAAAGCGATGCTGCCGGATGCGTTTCCGGAGCGCGCCTTCTCCACGCACTATGCCCGCAAGGACATCAGTTATGCGCTCGATCTGGCGACGACTGTCGATATCCGACTGGAAGGCGCCGAACTGGCCGACAGATTGCTCGCCGAAGCCACCGAGGCCGGCTTCGGCGATCTGTACTGGCCGGTGCTGGCACGCATTATCAAGGCATCGCATGGCGACGCAAAAACGGACGCCGGATAACGGAGATCAGCGCTTTGCGACGAGATCGATCTCGACGCAGGCATCCCGCGCCAGTCCGGTGACGCCGATGCAGGTGCGGGCAGGCCGCCGGTCGTCCGGAAAGTAGCTGGCATAGATCGCGTTCATGGCGGCGTAGTCCTGCTTGAATTCGGTCAGGTAGATGCGGACGGAGACGACGTGCTCCAGTCCGAGCCCGACGCCGCGCAGCACCAGGATCAGATTGTCCAGCACCCGCCGCGTCTGCGCCTGCACGCCCTCCGGCAGCAGCGCGCTGTCGTTGTCGGGATCGGTGGGCATCTGCCCGGTCACGAACACCCAGCCATCGCTTTCGACGGCATGGCTGAACGGCGCCACCGGGGTCGGCGCGGTGGGAATCATGTGAAAGATCGGCGGCATGCGTTCTCCAGGTTCGATCAGCCGGTCTTTGCGGCATCTGTCATGTCGATAGGCTCGCCGCGTTCGGTGAGCGATTTGACCAGCGACGCCTTCACGCCCGAGACGTGCTCGCGCATCAGGATTTCCGCGCGATACGGTTCGCGCGCCATGATCGCCTCGTAGATGCGATGATGGTCGTCGTGGCGGCGGCGGACGTCGCGGTGCTCGAAGGCGACGATGTTGCGGCTCGACGACATCGGCACATGGTGGCAGATCCGGATCATCTCGGTGAGCATGCGGTTGCGCGCTGCGCCCAGCAGGGTGTCGTGGAAATCGCCATTGATGCGGCGATAGCGGATGAGATCGCCGGGCTCGAACGAGCCGCGCTCCAGCAGTCTGTCGCCGGCGACCAGGCTTTGCTCGACAATGGCGCGCTCGTCCGCGTTGAGCCCGCGTTCGGCGGCAAAGCGCGCGGCGACGCCTTCCAGTGAGGCACGGATCTCATAGGCATCGACGATGGCATCGAGCGGGAATTCGCGCACCGTGAAACCGCGGTTCGGCGCGTAATCGAGCAGGCCTTCGCCAGCCAGCGCCTGCAGCGCGGCGCGCACCGGGGTCCGCGACACCGCCAGGGTCTTGCTGATGCGGACCTCGTTGATCCGCTCGCCGGCGCTGACCGAGCCGTCCAGGATGGCGTCGCGGATCTGGTCCATCACCGACAGTGAACGGTTGCCGGCGCGCAGCAGCGCGGTCGGTTCGAACGGGATGGCTTCCGGCTGATCGGTCATTCCAAGGCTCGCGATCCAGTAAAGTGAGTACACTTAAGAATGAGGATGGTCCAGCTCAGTTCTCAGCATACAAGAATATGCCGGATTTGCTGCATAAATATCGCGCATATAAATGAGGCATGGCGCAGAAATGATATGCAGTGGATAAAGTGTATGTAATTTTCGTTGACTCGGGGTGCCACTTGGCAAAGATGCAGTCACCCGGACAATGGTAAAAGTGGCGCTAGTTCTCATGGCAGCAGTGAATCCCATCAGCGAAAGCGCCATCGAGGAAATCACCGCCGATCGCGGGCCGCATTACGAGCCGTTCGGCTGGCACCACTGGCCGGAACATCCCTGGCTGGCCTATCAATTCCGCCGCGGCCTCGGCGAGACCCAGGAAGGCGGCGGCAGCGTCAGCGAGATCATGCTGGCGGGATCGCGGATGATCCCCGGCGATCTGGAGAGCTGGCACGCCGAATGGATGGTGATCGCCGACCGCAACTGGCAGCGCGGCCTCGCCGAGGAGAAGCTCGGCCATATCCGCACTGCGATGAACTGCTTTTTGCGCGCCGCGGATTACTACCGCCAGGCCGAATTCCATCTCGAGCCGGACGACGCCCGTCGGCTGCCGACCTTCGAGAAAATGGAAGCCTGCTCGCACAAATTCATCGGCCACCTCAATCCGCCCGGCGAAGTCGTCGAGATTCCCTACGAGCCGGGCAAGCCGATCTGCGGTTATTTCATCCGTGCGCCATTCCCCGGCGACAAGATGCCGGTGCTGATCTGCATGGGCGGTCTCGATTCCATCAAGGACGAGATGTGGTTCATCCAGGCCCATGGCTGTCTGCAGCGCGGCATCTCGGTGCTGATGATCGACGGGCCCGGGCAGGGCGGTACGCTGCGTCGCCACGGCGTCGTCACCCGCGCCGACTCGGAAGTGCCGATCGGCAAGTGCATCGATTGGCTGGAAAAGCGTTCTGACGTCGACATGAGCCGGATCGCGGTGTGCGGCTCCAGCATGGGCGGTTACTACGCCGCGCGCGCCGCCTGCTACGAGCCGCGGCTGGCGGCGGCGATCTCGCACGGCGCGGTGTGGTCGGTGCACGACATGTGGGGCAGCAAGGGCGACGATTTTGGCCTCGCGATGCATATTCGCTGGGTGTTCGACGCGAAAACGATGAAGGAAGCCCACGAATTGATGAAGCCGTTTACGCTGAAGGGCCATCTCGAGCACATGAAGTGTCCCTATCTGGTGCTGCATGGCGGCCACGACGTGCTCACCGTCACCGCGGCGCGCTCGACCTATGACCATGCCATCGCCCACGGCGTCGATGCGACGCTACGGGTACTGGAGCCGGACGAGACCGGTGCCGAGCATTGCCAGCACGACAATCCCACCATCGGCCAGGAAGTGCTGGCCGACTGGCTCGCCGACCGTTTCAAGATTGATCAGCGCGCGCTGCTGAAAACCTCCTGGAGCCCGCTGCTATGAAGCAACAGATGAATCTCGGCGTCGATCACATCAAGGCCGCCGTTGTCGCGATCGATCTGCATCGCGGCCATCTCGATATGAGCGTCGCGACCATGCCGACCACGCCCGATGTCGCGACCCGCATCATCGCCGCCAACAAGCGGCTGTTTGACTGGTGCCGCAGTGTCGGCATTCCCGTGATCCATCAGGTGACGTCGTATCGCGACGCCGAGGAAATCCGCGCCAATCCGTTCTGGCGTACCCGCGCCGAGGATCCCAGGGCGACCCGCAAGAACGTGATGCGGCACAACATCATCGGCGGTCCCGGCTGCACCGTGATGCCCGATCTGCTCGACCCCCGGGATTTCATCGTCAACACCAAGAAGCGCTACGACTGCTTCCTCGGTACCGACCTTGATTTCCTGCTGCGGTCGCACGGCATCAACACGCTGCTGATCACCGGCGTGAACACCAATTCCTGCGTGCTGGCCACCACCACCGCGGCCAACGTCCGCGACTACTCGGTGATCGTGGTCGAGGACTGCGTCGACAGCATGGACGGGCCGGAGCTGCATGCGGCAGGTCTTGCCTGCATCAGGACAGCGTTCGGCTTCGTGATGGATACCGACGCGGTGGTGAAGCTCGACGGGCTTGCGCCCGGTCAGAGCAGCGCCGCATGACGATCAAAACTCCCAACAACCCGAAGAGCACCCTCTCATGACCGGCCCCATGATTCCGCGCGATCGTTGCGACTATTCCGCCATCGTCGATCGCCCCGCGATGAAGCTGCCGAATGGCGCCCGCATCGTGATCTGGACCATCGTCAATCTCGAAGTCTGGGACATCGCCAAGCCGATGGCGCGGCAGGTGCTTCCGGCGCCGACCGGCATTCCGCTGCTGCCCGACGTGGCGAACTGGGGCTGGCACGAATACGGCATGCGCGTCGGTGTCTGGCGCTTCTTCGATCTCTACAAGAAACTCGGCATCGCGCCGACGCTCTCCATCAATGCCCGCGTCTGCGAGGACTATCCGCGCGTTGCGCAGCAGGCCAGGGACGCCGGCTGGGAATTCATGGGCCACGCCTATGAGCAGGGCCCGATTCACAAGGAACCGGACCAGCAGGCGATGATCAATCGCTCCATGGATGTGATCGAGAAGTTCACCGGCAAGCGCCCGGTGGGCTGGCTCGGACCCGGCCTGACGCAGACGCTGGAAACTCCGGAATATCTCGCCGAAGCCGGCGTCAAATATATCGGCGACTGGGTCTATGACGACGAGCCGACCACCATCCGCACCGCCAAGGGCCCGCTGGTGACGCTGCCCTATACGGTTGAACTCAACGACATCCCGATGATGATGGTGCAGCACCACGACAGCGATCACTTCCTCAAGCGAGCGATCGACAGTTTCGATCGGCTATATCAGGAAAGCGCCGAGCGCCCGAAGATCCTGTCGTTGGCGATCCACCCCTACATCAGCGGCCAGCCATTCCGGATCAAATATCTCGAGCAGCTCTACGACTACCTCAACACATTCGAAGGCGTGGTGCACTGGAACGGCGAGCAGATCCTCGACTGGTACAACGGCCAGAAGGCCGAGATGGAATCCAGGGCGTGAACGTGACGTCGCAGCAGATGCTTCCAGCCATTCCCGTCACCGGCGTTCCGGTGGTCGGCGGCGGCTTCTTTCCGGTCCGCCGCGTCTATTGCGTCGGCAGGAACTATCTCGACCATATCCGCGAGATGAAGGAAGCCGACGAGCGCGATCCGCCGTTCTTCTTCCAGAAGCCGCGTGATTCCGTGGTGCCCGATGGCTCCCGCGTGCCGTACCCGCCATTCACCGATGATTTCCAGTTCGAAGTCGAGTTGGTCATCGCCATCGGCCGCGCCGGCAGGGACATCCCGGTCGCCGAAGCGCTCGATCACATCTGGGGCTATGCCGTCGGCATCGACCTGACCCGCCGGGATCGCCAGCGCGATGCCCGCGACATGCGTCTGCCCTGGGAAGTCGGCAAGAGCTTCGATGCCTCCGCGCCCTGCGGCGCCATCGCGCCGGCGCGCGATGCCCGGCATTTCAGCGGCTGCATGATCACGCTGTCGGTCAACGGTGTTGAGAAGCAGCGTGGCGACATCGGCCAGATGATCTGGAGCGTGCCCGAGATCGTGACGCAGCTGTCGAAGCAGATGACGCTGCAGCCCGGCGACCTGATCTACACCGGAACGCCGGCCGGCGTCGGGCCGGCGCTGCCCGGCGACGTCATCGACGCCCGCATCGAAGGCCTGCCGTCGCTCGGCATCACCATCACGCCACCGGAGGCCTAAGCATGCTGCCCACCGAACGCATTAGCTACTCGCCGATCTCGACGCGCCCGCCGCTGAAGCTGCCCAACGGCAAGCGCATGGCGGTGTGGGTGATCGTCAATGTCGAGGAGTGGGACATCAAGCAGACCATGCCGCGCACGGTGCTGACGCCGCCCGCCGGCGGCGCGCCGATGCCGGACATTCCAAACTGGGCCTGGCACGAATACGGCAACCGCGTCGGCTTCTGGAGGTTGCTGAAGGTTTTCGACGACTACAAGATCCCCGGCGTGCTGGCGATCAACGGCTCCGCACTGGCGGCCTATCCGCCGATCGTCGAAGCCGCCAAGGCGCGCAACTGGGAATTCATGGGCCACGGCTTCACCCAGCGCAACATGCAGAAGGTCGACAACGAGCGCGAGGATATCCGCAAGACCGCCGATGTGATCGAAGCTGCCACCGGCAAGCGTCCGCGCGGCTGGCTCGGGCCCGGTCTGACCGAGACCTGGGAAACCCCGGACCTCCTGAAGCAGGAAGGCTACGACTACGTCGCCGACTGGGTGCTCGACGACCAGCCGGTGTGGCTGAAGACGACGACCACGCCGATCGTCAACGTGCCCTACACCCAGGAATGCAACGACGTGGCGATGATGCTGATCCAGCATCACAAGGCCACGGAATATTACGACCGCGCCATCGACCAGTTCGAGCAGATTTACGAGGATGCCGCCGACTCCGCCCGGATCATGGCACTGGTTGTGCATCCCTACATCATGGGCGCGCCGCATCGCCTGAAACACTTCCGCCGTATCTTCGAGACCATCCAGAAGAAGTCGGACGTGGCATTCATGACCGGCGAACAGATTCTCGACTGGTATCTCTCGGTCGGGCCGAAGGCGCCGTAGGCAAAGAGCAGCAAGCATCAGGGTATGAGCCTCTTTCAACTTCTCAACGGACTGACCTTCGCCGCACTGCTGTTCGTGGTGGCGAGCGGCTTTACGCTGATCTTCGGGCTGTTGCGCATCGTCAATCTCGCCCATGGCGCGCTGTATCTGTTCGGCGGCTATATCGGCTACACGGTCGCCACCAGAACCGGCAGCTTCGTGCTCGGCGGCGTCGGCGCCATGGCGGCAATTGCGGCGATCGGTTTCGTGCTCGATCAGGGCCTGCTGCGCTTCGTGCGGGGCAATGAGCTGCGGCAGGTGCTGCTGACGCTCGGCGTCGCCTTCTTCCTCAACGACCTTGCTCTGGTGATCTGGGGCGGCGACAGCTTCACGGTGCCGATCCCGCAGCTTTTGCGCGGCGGCATGAAGGTGTTCGGCACGTTCTATCCGACCTACCGGCTGTTCGTGCTGGTCACCGGCATCATCGTTTTCGCGGCGCTGTGGCTGCTGCTCAATCATACGCGGCTCGGCGCGCTGATCCGCGCCGGCGTCGATGACGCCGAGATGGTGGAAGCCTCCGGCGTCAATATCCGCCGCGTCTTCCTCGTCACCTTCCTGCTCGGCTCGGCGCTGGCTGGTCTCGGCGGATTAATGGGCGGCGCGTTCCTCTCGCTCTATCCCTCGGCCGATGCGGAAATCCTGGTGTTCAGCCTCGCCGTCGTCATCATTGGTGGCCGAGGCAGCCTGGTCGGCGTCGGCGTCGGCAGCCTGTTGGTCGGGCTGCTCAACACGCTCGGCCAGGTGATGTTTCCCGAGCTGGCCTATTTCGTGATCTTCGGCCCGATGGCGGTGCTTCTGGCATTCCGTCCGCTCGGCCTGTTCGGACGTGCCACATGACGATGCCGCTCACGCCTAAACCTTCGCGTCTCGCCGGCATGACCGGCCGCGCCGCGCTCATTGCCGGCCTCGTCGTGATCGCCGCGGCAGGCTTGCCGCTGGTGCTGTCGAACTACCAGGTCGGCCTCGCCACCGAGGTGCTGATCTTCGGCATCCTCGCGATGTCGATCGACATCCTTGCCGGCTTTGCCGGGCGCACCTCGCTTGGCCATGGCGCGATCTTCGGCGTCTCCACCTATGTGGTGGTCTATGCCACCGCGCAGGCCGGGCTCTCGCCCGCCGCCGCCTTCGCGCTCGGCGTGCTCGCCGCCACCATCGTCGCCTCGATCTTCGCGTTGCTCGCGGTGCGCACTTCCGGCGTCTATTTCCTGCTGCTGACCCTGGCGCTGGGCATGATCGTCTGGGGCGTCTGCCTGCGCTGGACCCAGGTGACCGGCGGCGAGAACGGCATGCGCGGCGACGTTCGTCCCACCATGCTGCTGAACCAGAGCGCGTTCTACTGGGCGGTGCTCGCCGGTGCCGCCATCGTCGCCTTTGCCATGTGGCGCTTCGTGCGCTCGCCGTTCGGTCTCACGCTGCGTGGCATCCGCGACAGCGAGAGCCGGATGCGCAGCCTTGGCTACAACGTGCCGCTGCATCTGTTCATCGGCTTCACCGTGTCTGGCTTCTTCGCCGGCGTCGCCGGCGCGCTGTATGCGATGTTCAACAACTTCGTCAGCCCGTCGACGGTGGCGCTCGCGCAATCGGTCGAGGGCGTGCTGATGATGATCGCCGGCGGGGTCGGCACTTTGTTCGGCGCCTTCGTCGGTGCCGCCGCGATCATCGCGCTGGAGAATATCGTCAGCGCCTATACCGAGCGCTGGCAGATGGTGCTCGGCATCACCTTTGTTCTGATCATGATTTTCGCCCCCGAGGGCATCATAGGCAAGCTGCGCGCCATCCTGTCGCGCAAGGTGCGTTAATCGAAATGCTTTCACGAAAGGACATCGAGATGGACCGCAGGCAATTTCTGAAGACCACAACGGCCGCCGTCGCAGCCGCCGGCGTCGGTGCTGCCCCCTGGCGCAGCGCGCAGGCCCAGGCCGGCCCGATCAAGATCGGCCTGCTGGCGCCGCTCACCGGCGTCGTCGCTTCCGGCGGCAAGGAAATGGTCGAGGGCGTGCAGTTCTATCTCGATCAGGTCAAGAGCGAGATGGGCGGCCGCAAGGTCGAGCTGGTCATCGAGGACGATGCGTCCAATCCCGACACCGCCTTGCAGAAGGCGCGCCGCCTGGTCGAGCAGGGCAATTGCCACATGCTGATCGGCAACCTGCTCGCCAATACCGGCCTGGCGGTCGCCAACTACGTCAAGGGCACCGGCACACCGTATTTCATTCCGATCATCGCCGCCGACGATCTGACCCAGCGCGCCCGCATCAAGAACGTGATCCGCGTCGCCGGCTACAGCGCCAGCGCCTTCACCCATCCGCTCGGCGACTGGGCCCTCAAGCAGGGCTACAAGAAGATCGCCACCATCAGCCAGGACTACACCTTCGGCCATGAACAGTGCGGCGGCCTTGCCCAGGTGTTCACCGAAGGCGGCGGCGAAATCGTCCAGCAGTTCTGGCACCCGCTCAACACCGCGGACTTCAGCCCCTATCTCGGCCAGCTCGCCGACCTCAAGCTGGATGCGATCTTCGCCATGGAAACCGGCGCCGACTCCACGCGCCTGATCCAGCAATACGCCTCGTTCGGCCTGAAGGCGAAGACGCCTTTGCTGATGTCCATGAACGGCACCGACCAGTCGGTGATCCGCACCATCGGCGAGGAAGCCGAGGGCATCATCTCGCCGGCGCATTTCGCCGAAGGCTCGGACAATGCGATCACCGCGAAGTTCGAGAAGGACTACGAGGCCAAGTACGGCAAGATTCCGTCGCTATATGGCTTCTCGATGTATTCCGGCATGATGTGGATCGACGCCGCGCTGAAGAAGATGGGCGGCAAGGTCGAGGACCGCGAGGCTTTCATCAACACCGTGCTGAAGACCGAACTCGATGGCTCGCCGCTCGGCAAGGCTGTGAAGTTCGACGCCTTCGGCAACCCGATCTAC